>JAODNN010000069.1 GCA_025465355.1 Blastococcus sp.
CTACGCCGGCGAGACGCTCCGGATCGCCGACGACCACCTCGACCTGGACACCTTCATCTTCACCCGCGCCCCGTACGACCCCGAGGCGCCGGTGCCCGGGGGAGTGGACGAGCGCGGCTGGCGCTGACCGCCTCCGTCCGGTCCCCTCTCCGTCCCGGAGACGGGCCTCAGCCCTGGTCGAAGGCGTCAAGCGTCGTCGTGACCACCGCCGCGTACACCACGTGCGGCAGCAGGTCGCTGATCCAGTCGGCCACCGTCCAGCTCCGCGGGTCGGTGACGCCGAGGACCGTCATGGGCCCGTTCGTCGCGACGAGGACGGCGGCGGTGGTCAGTGCCGTCCCGGCCAGAGGGCGCATCCGAAGGCCCCAGGCCCGGGACAGCCCCGCGAGCGTGCCGATTCCGACGCCGGCGGCCAGCCCCGTCAGCGCCCCCAGCCCCTGCACCCGGTTGTGCCGGGTCGTCCCCTCTCCGGGGATCCGGACGCCCGTCCGCTCCGCCAGCTTCGTCACGGTGTCCTCGGGGGTGGAACTCGCCGGACGCCCCCGAACGGTCATGTCCAGATAGGTCACCGCGTCCAGCGCCGTCGTCGCCGCTGCTCCGGCGGCGGCTCCCCGGAGCGCCCAGCCGGCCGTCCCGATCCGGCGCCGTCGCCTGCCCACGGTGCCGAGCGGGGTCCTCGTCGTCATGGCAGCGCGATACCCCGATCGGGAAGCGGGATGCATGAGGGCGGCCGAGGTCAGCGAGGGGGGTCCTCGCCGGCGGCGCGCTCCAGCAACGGGCCGAGGCGGTGCTCGACGAAGCGGCGCAGGGCCAGCGCGGTGTCCGTGCGCTGCACGCCCGGAATGGCCAGCACCTGCTCGGTGATCCGCCAGAGGTCGTCGGCGTCCCTGGCCGCAACCTCCACGAGCAGGTCCGCGACACCCGAGAGGCCGGTCACCTCGAGCACCTCGGGGATGTGCGCGAGCGCGTCGCTGACGTCGGCGAGGCTGCGCTGGACCACCTGGACGGTGACGTAGGCGGTCAGCCGGTAACCGAGGGCCTCCGGCCGCACCCGTCGGTCCAGCGGGGCGAGGACACCGCCGCTCTCCAGTCGGGCCAGCCGCGCCTGGACGGTGTTGCGCGCCAGTCCGAGCCGCTGGGAGAGCGCCATCGCGCTCGCGCGCGGATCCTCGGTCAACGCCAGCAGGAGACGCGCGTCGGTGGCATCGAGTCGATCCGGGGAACCGGGCACGTTGCGCAGTCTGACATGCGTGGACGTCCTAGTACTGAACTTCCTGCGCAATCCTTTCGAGGGAGCTTGCGCAGATCGGTTCCGGGGTGATGTTCTCCCTTCACCGGGATGACGTGCCAGGATGTGTGAGTGGCGCCACACCCCGGTGCCACGAAACGTCCACCACCGCACGGTGACCGGTGACCCCGGGCCGGGGCGGCAGACGGCGAGGAGAGCCCCGTGACGGCGTTGCATCAGGCCACCGAGGTGGTCGATCCCGTACCAGGGGCATCCGCGCCCCACCTCCCGCAGCAACCCGACCTGATCCAGCTGCTGACGCCGGAGGGTGAGCGGGTCGGGCACCCTGACTACCCGCTCGACCTCTCCGACGACGAGCTGCGGGCGCTCTACCGCGATCTGGCCCTCATCCGGCGCTGGGACGTCGAGGCGACCGCGCTGCAGCGCCAGGGCGAGCTCGGCATCTGGGCCTCGCTGCTCGGTCAGGAGGCCGCACAGATCGGCGCCGGCCGCGCGATGCGGCCCGGCGACATGGCCTTCCCCACCTACCGTGAGCACGGCGTCGCCTGGGCGCGCGGGGTCGATCCGCTGCAGGTCATGAGCCTGTTCCGCGGCGTGGACAACGGCGGCTGGGACCCTGCGAAGCTGGGCTTCAACCTCTACACGATCGTCATCGGTTCCCAGTGCCTGCACGCCACGGGCTATGCGATGGGCATGCAGCGCGACGGCGCGGAGAACGCGGTGCTGGCGTTCCTGGGCGACGGCGCGACCAGTCAGGGCGAGGTCAACGAGGCGATGATCTTCGCCGCCAGCTTCGCCGCCCCGGTGGTCTTCTTCTGCCAGAACAACCAGTACGCGATCAGCGTGCCGCTCGAGCGCCAGTCCCGCGTGCCGCTCTACCAGCGCGCCGCGGGGTTCGGCTTCCCCGGCGTCCGGGTCGACGGCAACGACGTCCTGGCCGTCCTTGCGGTCACACGGGCTGCGCTCGCCGCCGCGCGCGAGGGGCAGGGCCCGACGTTCATCGAGGCGTTCACCTACCGGATGGGCGCGCACACCACCTCCGACGACCCCACCCGCTACCGCTTGGCCAGCGAGCTGGAGGAGTGGAAGCTGCGCGACCCGATCGCCCGGGTGAAGGCCTACCTCGCGCGCAGCGGGATCGCCGACCACGCGTTCTTCGACTCGGTCGACGCCGAGGGCGACGAACTGGCCGCCCGCATCCGTACGGGCACCCTCGACATGCCGGACCCGGCGCCCACCGAGATGTTCGACCACGTCTTCGCCGAGCAGACCCCCGAGCTGGCCGCGCAGCGCGCCCAGTTCGTGAAGTACCGCGCGTCGTTCGAGGGGGGCGGGCACTGATGGGCGCCGCGAGCACGACGCCCGAGCGAGCATCGCTCCAGGCTGGGGGCACCTCCCGCTTGCGGGGGACAGCGACCGAGGAGCGGAACGAGGGGGGAGTCGAGCGATGAGCACCGACACGCTCACGATCGGCAAGGCGCTGAACCTCGGTCTGCGCCGGGCGATGGAGGACGACGCGAAGGTCGTGCTCATGGGTGAGGACATCGGCAGGCTCGGCGGCGTCTTCCGGATCACCGACGGGCTGCAGAAGGATTTCGGGGAGGACCGCGTCGTCGACACCCCGCTCGCCGAGGCCGGCATCCTCGGCACCGCCGTGGGGCTCGCCATGCGCGGCTACCGGCCGGTCTGCGAGATCCAGTTCGACGGGTTCGTCTTCCCCGCCTACAACCAGATCGTCACCCAGGTCGCCAAGATCCACGCCCGCTCCAAGGGCAGGCTGACGATGCCGATCGTCATCCGCATCCCGTTCGGCGGCGGCATCGGTGCGGTCGAGCACCACAGCGAGAGCCCCGAGGCCTACTTCGCGCACACCGCCGGGCTCAAGGTGGTCGCGGTCAGCAACCCGGTCGACGCCTACTGGGGCATCCAGCAGGCCATCGCCCACCCCGACCCGATCGTCTTCCTGGAGCCCAAGCGCCGGTACTGGGAGAAGGCGCCGGTCGACACCGACGCCGTCCCCGACCCGCTGTTCGCCTCCCGCGTCGTCCGGGGTGGCGACGACGTCACCGTGCTGGCCTACGGCCCGATGGTGAAAACCGCGCTGCAGGCAGCCGAGGCGGCGGCCGAGGAGGGCCGCTCGCTCGAGGTGATCGACCTGCGCACGGTTTCCCCGCTCGATCTCGACCCGGTGTTCGAGTCCGTCCGCCGGACCGGCCGCTGCGTCGTCGTCCACGAGGCGCCGGTGACCCTCGGCCTCGGCGCGGAGATCGCCGCCCGGGTGACCGAGACGTGCTTCCACTCGCTCGAGGCGCCGGTGCTGCGGGTCGGCGGGTACGACACCCCCTACCCGCCGTCCAAGTTGGAGGAGGAGTACCTCCCCGACCTGGACCGGGTGCTCGACGCCGTCGACCGCTCGATGGGCTTCTGAGCATGGTGACCAGGCAGTTCAAGCTGCCCGACGTCGGCGAAGGCCTCACCGAGGGCGAGATCCTGCAGTGGCTGGTCGCCGTCGGTGACACGGTCACGGTCAACCAGCCGCTGTGCGAGGTGGAGACGGCCAAGGCCGCCGTCGAACTGCCGTCGCCCTATGCCGGCACGGTCACGGAGCTGCTGTTCGACGCCGGCACGATGGTCGACGTCGGGATGCCGATCATCTCCATCGATGTCGGTGGCGAGAGTGCCCCCGCGGCACCCGAGCCGGCGGCCGGCGGCGCCGACGAGCCCGCCGCCGGGCTGATCGGCGGCCCCGCCCCGGGTGGCCGCACCTCGGTGCTGGTCGGCTACGGGCCCCGGACGACGGAGGCGCGCCGTCGCCCCCGCCGCACGGACGCCGCCACGACCGCCGGGGCTCCCGTGCCGGTTGCCGTGCCCGCACCGGCCGGGCACCCCCCTCTGCTCGCCACCGCTCCTGACGCCGACACCAAGCCGGTCCGCCACGGAGGCCTGGAGGTCGGCCGGCAGGCGGAGGCGCACGCCGTCTACGGCGAGGCCGCCCCGTCGCGCATCGCCGAGCACGGGCACCGCCGGCCGCGGCCGCTGGCCAAGCCCCCGGTGCGCAAGTACGCGAAGGACCAGGGCGTGGACCTGAGCACCGTCACCGGCAGCGGCAACGGTGGGGTCATCACCCGCGCGGACGTCGACGCCGCGGTATCCCGCGCCGGTGCCTCCGGCGGAACCGTCCTGCCGGGGGGCTTCGACACCGAAAGCCCCCTGTGGGAGGGGCGCGAGCAGCGGATCCCGATCAAGGGCGTCCGCAAGCACACGGCCGCCGCGATGGTCGCGAGCGCCTTCACGGCCCCGCACGTCACGGAGTTCCTGACCGTCGACGTCACGCGGACGATGAAGCTGCGGGCCAGGCTCGCCGCCCGGCCGGAGCTGGCGGGCGTCCGGGTCAGCCCGCTGCTGATGGTCGCCAAGGCCGTCCTGCTCGCCGTCGGCCGGCACCCCATGGTCAACAGCTCCTGGGACGAGGCAGCTCAGGAGATCGTGGTCAAGGATTACGTCAACCTCGGCATCGCCGCGGCGACGCCCCGCGGTCTCGTCGTCCCCAACATCAAGGACGCCGGCCGCATGTCCCTCACCGAACTGGCGGGCGCCCTGTCCGAGCTGACCGCCACCGCCCGGGAGGGGAAGACGGCGCCGGCCGACATGTCGGGCGGCACGATCACCATCACCAACGTCGGGGTCTTCGGCGTCGACACGGGCACACCGATCCTCAACCCCGGGGAGTCGGCGATCCTGGCGTTCGGCGCCGTCCGCGAGATGCCGTGGGTGCGCGGCGGCGGGAAGAAGAAGCGCGTCGTACCGCGGCAGGTCACCCAGCTGGCGCTGTCCTTCGACCACCGGATCATCGACGGGGAGCTGGGTTCGCGCTTCCTTGCCGACGTCGGCGCGCTGCTGTCGGACCCGGGGACGGCGCTGGCGTTCTGACATGACCGACCTCGACCGGCTGCTCGACTTCGCCGAGCGTTCCCGGGTTCCCGGTGGGTTCGGCTACCTCGGGGACGACGGCCGGGTGCTGCCCGACCGGCCGGTGGAGACCTGGATCGTCGCTCGGATGACGCACGTCTTCGGGCTGGCACGCCTGCTCGGCCGGCCGGGAGCGGACGAACTGGTCCGGCACGGCGTGGTCGCCCTCACCGAGGGCCCGTTGCGCGACGCGGAGGACGGCGGCTGGCGGGCGAGCACGGACGACGACACGAAGGCGGCCTACCCGCATGCGTTCGTGATGCTCGCCGGCTCGACCGCCGTCACCGCCGGCGTCCGAGGAGGCGCCGAGCTGCTCGAGGCGGCGATCGGCGTCTGGCAGGACCGGTTCTGGGACGACGACGCCGGAATGGCCGTCGAGCAGTGGGACCGCACGTGGAGCCGGCTCGACGACTACCGCGGGATCAACGCCAACATGCACGGCGTCGAGGCGTCGCTGGCCGCGGCCGATGCACTGGCCGGCACCGATCCGGTGACCACCGAGCGGCTCCGGCAGCAGGCCTCGCGTACGGCCGACCGCGCGATGGGGTGGGCGCGGGAGCGCGGCTGGCGGTTGCCCGAGCACTTCACCTCCGACTGGGTGCCGGACCTCGAGTACAACCGGGAGCAGCCGGCCGACCCGTTCCGCCCGTACGGCGTCACGGTCGGCCACCTGTTCGAGTGGGCCCGCCTCGCGATGCACGTCCAGGTGATCACCCCCGGCCCGCCGGACCGGCTGCGGGACGACGCAGTGGCCCTCTTCGCGGCCGCCGCCGACCGCGGGTGGGGGGCGGACGGGCACCCCGGCTTTCCGTACACACTCGACTGGGCGGATCGGCCGGTCGTCCCGGCTCGCATGCACTGGGTCCTCTGCGAGGCGATCGCCGCGGCGCTCGTGCTCGCTCAGGTCACGGGCGAGGCGAGCTACCGGGAACGAGCCGCGGAGTGGCGGGACTACGGCGAGCGGAGCTTTGCCGACCCCGCCACAGGGAGCTGGCACCACGAGCTGACCCCCGGCGGCGAGGTCGGTTCCGGCACGTGGGCGGGGCAGCCCGACGCCTATCACCTGGCCCAGATGCTGCTGCTGGACGGCCGTCCGGTCCGCGGGAGCATGGCGGCTGCGCTGCGCTGACCTGCTCGCTCAGGTGTTCGACGACCGGGCCGGGGGTAGGGGGAACCGCGAATCCCCCGAGACGAAGGAGGGCCCATGGCCACCGTTCAGGAGTCCGTCGACGTCGACGTCCCCATCAAGGTCGCCTATGACCAGTGGACGCAGTTCGAGTCGTTCCCCCAGTTCATGGGCGGGGTCGAGCGCATCACGCAGCTCGACGACACCCACACCCACTGGGTCACCAAGATCGACGGTGTGGAGCGCGAGTTCGACGCCGAGATCACCGAGCAGCACCCGGAGGAGCGCGTCGCCTGGGCCAGCACCACGGGCGAGGCGAAGCACGCCGGGGTGGTCACCTTCCACCGGCTGGACGACACCACGACGCGCGTGATGATCCAGATCGAGTGGGAGCCCGAGGGGCTGGTCGAGAAGGCCGGTGCGGCCCTCGGCTTCGACGACCGGCAGGTCAAGGCCGACGCGAAGAAGTTCAAGGAATTCATCGAGAGCCGCGGCAGCGAGACCGGCGCCTGGCGAGGGGACGTCGAGCGGCCCAGCTGAGAAAGGACCCCGCTGCCCCCCACCCCTCGCGCGCTCGGGGCGGGTCCCTGCAGCGGGGCCGCGCAAGACGGCGCCCGCCCCCTTCCGCAGGGGACGGGCGCCGTCGTTCGTGAGGACCTGGACCTACTCGGCGTCCAGATCCTGGGCGACGAGGCCGGCGATCTGGTCCAGCACAGCCTGGTCGTCACTGGCGACGATGACCTCGGCGCCCTGCTTGGCGCCGAGCGTCATGATCATCAGGGGTGAGCCGGCATCGATGGCGGCCCCGCCGGGGGTGGCCAGCGTGACCGGGACGCCGGACTTTCCGACTGCCTCGGCGATGAGGGCCGCAGGACGGGCGTGCAACCCGACCCGGGAGCCGACGGTGACGGTCTGACTGGGCATGAATCCTCTTCCTCGCTGCTCGGGACAGGGCGTGGGGTGCAGCTTGCCGGTCACGTGGTCACCGCGCGCGCCGGCGCGGGCGCGGCGGAGTGTGTGTGCGCCAGGTCGACGGCGTCCTCGGGAACCTCGTCGACCGGCTTGCGGCCGATGCTCTTGGCGATGATGACCGCGATTGCGCCCACGGCGGCGCCGATCGCGATCGCCAGCAGCCACACCAGGATTCCCTTGATCGCGAAGAACACGAAGATCCCGCCGTGCGGGGCCTGGGCCTGCACGCCGGCCGCGGCCACGATCGCCCCGGTGGTCGCCGAGCCGATCATGATCGGGGGGATCACCCGGAGCGGGTCGGCCGCCGCGAACGGGATCGCGCCCTCGGTGATGAACGCGAGACCGAGCAGCCACGCCGCCTTGCCCTGCTCGCGCTCGGCGGGCGTGAACAGGCCGGGGCGGAGGAACGTGGCCAGGGAGAGCGCGATCGGCGGCACCATGCCGGCGGACATGACCGTCGCCATGATGACCAGGGGGCCGGTGTTGGTCGTCGGGTTGGCGATGTAGCTGGCCAGCCCTGCGGTCGCGAAGGCGTAGGCCGCCTTGTTGACCGGACCGCCCATGTCGAAGGCCATCATGGCGCCGAGCAGGATGCCGAGCAGGATGGCGGAGCTGCCGGACAGGCCGTTGAGCCAGTTGGTCAGCCCGGTGATCGCGGCGGCCAGGGGCCGCCCGAGGACGATGATCATCAGCCCGCCGGCGATCAGCGTGGCGCCCAGCGGGATGACCACGACCGGCATCAGCCCGCGAAGGAACGTCGGGACCCTGATCCGGCTGAGCCACAGTGCCGCGAAGCCGGCGATCACGCCGCCGATCAGCCCGCCGAGGAAGCCGGCACCCACGGTGCTGGCGACCAGGCCGACCGTGAAGCCGGGCGCGATGCCGGGGCGGTCGGCGATCGCGTAGGCGATGTAGCCGGCCAGCGCCGGGACCAGGAACGAGAAGGCCAGGCTGCCGAGAGTGAACAGGACGGCCCCGAAGTACCCGCCGAGCCCTCCGTGGAGGTCGGCGACCGTGCTGGTGGGCAGGTGGAACAGCGAGTTGTTGAGCACCCAGGTGAGTGCGTAGGACTTGCCGCTGTCGGGATCGGTCAGGGCGATCTTGTACCCGCCGAGCAGGAAGCCCAGCGCGATGAGCAGCCCGCCGGCCGCGACGAACGGGATCATGTAGCTCACACCGGTGAGCAGCCAGCGGCGGATCTCCGCCCCCGTGCTCGGCCGACCGCTGTCCCCGGCGCCGCCGGTGCCGAGGGCGCCGCCGCCTCCCCCGCCCCCGCCGCCGTCGCCGGCGACCCGGCGGGCGTTCGGGTTGTCCGCGGCGGCCAGCGCTTCGCGGATCATGACCTCGGGCTCGTTGATCGCCCGCTTGGTGCCCGACTGGACGACCGGCTTGCCGGCGAATCGCTCCTGGTCCTTCACGCCCACGTCGACGGCGAAGATGACGGCGTCCGCGGCCCGGATGACCGCGGGATTCAGGGGCGTGGAGCCCGAGGATCCCTGGGTCTCGACGTGGATGTCGACGCCGGCGGCCTTCCCGGCGGCCGCGAGCTTGTCGGCCGCCATGTAGGTGTGCGCGATCCCGGTCGGGCAGGCGCTGACCACGACGATGCTGTGCCGCGCGGGTTCATCGGCCGTGGACGCCGGAGCCGGGGCGGCGGCGGGTGCCGCCGGAGCGGCCGCGGGGGAGACGACCTCGTCCACCAGCGCGACGATCTCCTCGGGCGAGGAGGCCGCGCGCAGTGACCTAACGAACTCGGGCCGGACCAGCGCCCGGGCCAGTGCGGTGAGCAGGGTCAGGTGGTCGGCGTCGCCGTGTGCGGGCGCGGCGATGAGGAAGACCAGGTCGGCTGGACCGTCGGGCGCGCCGAAGTCCACCTTGCGGGAGAGTCGGGCGAAGCCGAGGGAGGCCTCGATCACCGCCTCCGAACGGCAGTGCGGGATCGCGATACCCCCCGGCAGGCCGGTCGGCGCCTGAGCCTCGCGGGCCATGACGTCGCTGTGCAGCGCGCCGGGGTCGGTGGCCCGGCCGGCGGCGGCGACCAGCTCGGCCAGCCTGCGCACGACCGTGCTCTTGTCCGCGCCCAGGTCGGCGTCGAGCGCGACCAGGTCAGTGGTGATCAGTGCGGGCATGGGACCTCTTCCCGAGGCGTCAACGGATGTCCCGGCCGGCGGCCGGGACGGGGGTGGTGTCGGGTACAGCGGCGGTGACGGGCAGTCCGGGGGTCACGAGCACGGCCGAGCCGTCCACCTGGTCCGGAGTCGGGACGGCGGACCCGGGGAGCGACGCGCTGGCCGCTCCGTAGGCGACGGCGGTGCGCAGTCGCTCGGGCGGCTCCGCGCCGGCCAGGTCGGCGAGCAGATAGCCGGCCAGGCTGCAGTCGCCGGCACCGACGGTGCTCCGGACGGCGATCCGCGGCGGTCGGGCCGACCAGAGTCCGCCGTCGGCGGTGGAGAGGAGGGCACCGGCGGCGCCGAGGGTGAGCAGTACCTCGGCGACGCCGCGGTCGTGCAGCGTGCGGACCGCGGCGAGAGCGACCTCGGGATCGGCGAGCACTTCCTTCTCCGGCACTCCGGCGAGCTGCGCCAGCTCCTCGGAGTTCGGCTTGAGCAGGTCGGGGGCCGCCCCGGGGCCGTCCGCGAGCAGCGCCCGGAGCGGCGCCTCCGAGGTGTCGACGGCGACCCGGACGCCGGTGTCGCGCAGCGACCGGACCAGCTCCGCGTACCAGTCCACCGGTGTCCCGGGCGGCAGCGAACCCGACAGCACCACCCAGCGGGCGCCGGCGGCGTGCTGGTGCAGGACGGCGGCGAGCGCGGTGCGGGTCATGTTGTCCAGGGCCGTCCCCGGCTCGTTCAGCTTGGTGGTGGTGCCGTCGGGACCTGCCAGCGTGTAGTTGGTCCGGACGGCGGAGGTCACGGGCACGGTGGCGATCTCCAGGCCGATCGCCAGCAGGGCGTGGACGATCGGGTCGTGGTCGGCGGTGGGCAGCACCGAGACGACGTGCCCACCCGCGGCGGCCACCGCCCGGGCCACGTTCACGCCCTTGCCGCCGGGCTCGGTCGCACTGCCCACGAGCCGGACGACGCCGCCGATCTCCAACGGGCCGGGCAGCTCGAGCGTTCGGTCGAGACCCGGATTGGCGGTCAGCGTGACCACCCGGCCCGCCTGGGGTTCCGTCACGCGACCACCACCTCGATCCCCATCTGTTCCAGTTCTGTGACGACGCCGGGATCGGCCTCGGCGTCGGTGACCAGCGCGTCGACGTCCTCCACGGACGCGAAGCGCACGAGATGCTCGCGGCCGAGCTTGCTGCTGTCGGCCAGCACGATCACGCGCTGAGCCGCCCGGGCCATGGCGCGCTTGGTGGCGGCCTCGGCCTCGTCCGGCGTGCTGAACCCGTGGCCGGGGCTGATGCCGTTCGTGCCGAGGAAGACGACGTCCGTGCGCAGGTCGTCGAGCGAGCGAATGGTCGGTTCCCCGACGGCGGTCTGGGTGATGCCACGCACGCGGCCGCCCAGGACGTGCAGGGTGATCCCGGCCGAGGCCGAGAGGCGGGCGGCGATGGGCACCGAGTTGGTGGCGACATAGAGCCGGCGGTCGGACGGGAGCACGTCGGCGAGGGTCGCCGTGGTGCTACCGCCGTCGAGGATCATGCTGCCGTCCAGGCCGGGCAGCAGGTCGAGCGCGGCAGCCGCGATCTTGCGCTTCTGCTCTGCGCGGTGACCATGCCGCTCGCCCAGGCCGGTCTCGACCAGGGTGAGGGCTCCGGACGGCACGGCGCCGCCGTGCACGCGGCGCAGCATCCCGGCCCGCTCGAGGACCGCGAGGTCTCGCCGGACCGTCTCGGTGGTGACGCCGAACTGCTCCGCGACGGCGGTGACGGCCACGCGCCCCCGCTCGGCCACCAAGGTGGCGACCGCGTGCTGTCGCTCTTCGGCGTACACGGCGCGACCCTCCTCCGGTGCAGTGGGCCAGACCACGGGCCATGTCCGAATATGTGGTCTCGCACTTGTGATTGTGTTGTTTTACTTCCGTTCGATTGACAAGTCAAGAGGGATTGGTGACCCTTGTCACTGCACCACACTCGGCGTCCCTCCGCCCGATCCCTCGTCGCGACTGTGAGGTCCCCCATGTCGACCACGTCCACCGGAACCGCACCCCTGCCGTCGGCGACCGGCCCGACGGTGCTCACCGGAACGCCCGTGGTGCCCGGCGTCGCGCTCGGACCGGTGGTCCGCCCTGCCGGTGCGGTGCAACTCCCCACCGGGGGCCAGGTGCCGCTCGATGAGGCGGCGCGGCCGGAGGAGAAGGCGCGGTTCGTGGTCGCCGCCGATACCGTGGCCGAGCGGCTCTCGGAGCGTGCCGCCGCAGCCACCGGCGTGAGCGCGGAGGTGCTGAGCACGACGGCGGGCATGGCCCGTGACCGTGCGCTCCGGGGCGCCGCCGAGCAGCGCATCGACACGGGGACGCCGGCCACGGTCGCGACGACGGAGGCGGCTCAGCAGTTCGTCGACCTCTTCACGTCCCTCGGGGGGCTCATGGCCGAGCGGGTCACCGACGTCCGCGACGTCCGGGACCGGATCGTCGCCCAGCTCACCGGGCAGGGTGAACCCGGGGTGCCGAGTCCCGAGGTGCCGTCCGTGCTCCTGGCCGACGACCTCGCGCCCGCCGACGCGGCCGGGCTCGACCCGACGCGGATCGTCGGGCTGGCCACCCGGCTCGGGGGCACGACCAGCCATACCGCGATCATCGCCCGCCAACTGGGGCTGCCCTGCGTCGTCGCGGTCGGCGGCCTGGACGACGTTCCCTCGGGGGTGACCGTCCTGCTGGACGGCGAGCAGGGCACGGTGACGGTCGACCCGGACCCGGAGCAGGCCGAGGGGAGGGTCGAGGCGGCGCGCCTGGCGGCCGTGGCGCTCGAGGGCTACGCCGGGCCGGCGCAGACCCGGGACGGCCATGCCGTCCAGGTGCTGGCCAACGTGCAGGACGGCGCCGGAGCCCGTGCCGCGGTGGAGGCTCATGCGGAGGGGGTCGGCCTGCTGCGCACCGAACTGGCGTTCCTCGGCCGGTCCGCGGAGCCATCGGTCGAGGAACAGGCGGCGGGCTACGCGGAGGTCTTCGAGGCGTTCACCGGCCGCAAGGTCGTCCTCCGGACGCTGGACGCCGGCTCGGACAAGCCGCTGACGTTCGCGACAGCGCCTGACGAGCCGAACCCGGCGCTCGGCGTCCGCGGGCTCCGGATCGCCCGGCAGAACCCGGGGTTGCTCGAACGTCAGCTCGATGCCGTCGCCGAGGCCGCCCGCCGGACCGGTTCGACGCCATGGGTGATGGCGCCGATGGTCGCCACCCCCGCCGAGGCCGCGGAGTTCGCCGACGCGGTGCGTGCCCGGGGGCTGGTGCCCGGCGTGATGATCGAGATCCCGTCCGCGGCGCTGCACGCAGACCGGTTGCTCGAGCACGTCGACTTCCTGTCGATCGGTACGAATGACCTGTCCCAGTACACGCTCGCGGCGGACCGGCTGTCCGCCGATCTCGCCGATCTCACCGATCCCTGGCAGCCGGCGTTGCTGCTCCTGGTCCAGCTGACGGCGCAGGCGGGCCAACGGGCCGGGAAGCCGGTCGGTGTGTGCGGTGAGGCGGCGGCCGACCCCCTGCTGGCGTGCGTGCTCGTGGGGCTGGGGATCACGTCGCTGTCCTGCGCGGCCTCCGCGGTCCGGGGCGTGGGTTCGCGGCTCGGCACGGTGGATCTGGCCACGTGCCAGCGGGCGGCGGAGGCGGCAGTGGCGGCCCCGGACCCCCGCGCGGCCCGGGCTGTCGCCCGCGAGATCCTGCTGGCGTGACAGGTCGCTGGTGGCGTTGGTTCACCCACGCGAGTGATGGAATGTAGGTCAACTCTCAATTCTGCCTGCGTTTCGTCGGGATACATCGCTGTACGCCTGCTTTACTGGGGGTGTACTTCAGGACTGCTTCGATGAAAGGCACGACGCGATGAGTAGCGTGACGTCCAGCTGGCGGAAGCGGCGTGAGGCGGCCCGGAACCGGCGGGCGTTCGACCGGGCGCTCAACCGGGCGAGCACCCCGGCGATGCGCGAGGAACTGCTGGCGCTGGCGAGCGCCGCCCCCGCTCTCCACCGCTGACCCATGGCGGCGCCTCGTCCTGGACGTGGCGCCGCGACCGCGACCCCGGTCTCCCTCCCTGGAGGCCGGGGTCGACTGCTGCCCGGTCCCGAGACCTCCTCCGGGACCGATTGCCGCAGGTGAGCAGCCGTGGCACAGAGCTGTCATGCTGTTGCTGTGTGTGCTCGGCCGGGTCGATCCACTGGCCGGTGGCCGGTTCCTCCCAAGGGGTCATACGTCCTCAGGCGGAGCGTGCTGTCTGCCGACTCTCCCTGGGTGTACAGGGAACGGACGTCGACTGCCCGGAGGGGGCCGGCCGAACGGCGGACCCCGGGCGCAGCGACCCGAGACCTGGCGGGGGGCGCCGGCGATGAGTGAGTCTCTCGTCAGCGAGCCGAGGGAGACCTCCGGCGCGACCACCGCGCTGCTGCTCACCTACGTGCGCGAGCGGGGTGGCCAGCGCGCCCTGGAGGAGACCCTCCGCCTGGCGGGTGTCCCGCACGCGGCGGAGGACCTGCTGCGCCCCGCACACTGGTGCAGCTACGAGACGCGGATCAAGCTCTTCGCTGCCGCGACCGAGGTCCTGGGCGACCCGGACACGATGCACCGGGTCGGCGCGGAGGCCCTCACCAACGGGCTCAACCCCGCCCTGGTGCTGGTCGTGCGGGCCCTCGGCTCCCCCCGGCAGGTGTTCCGTCAGATCCCCCGTGCCGTGGCGAAGTTCTCCACCACGTCCACGATGGAGATCGTCGAGTCGGGCGCCACGCATGCCTCGATCCGCTTCACGCTGCACCACGGCTACGTGCACTCCCGGCTGGACTGCGACTACGCCCGCGGCCTGCTGAGCACGGTGCCGACAGTCTTCGGACTGCCTGCCGCCGGCGTGGTGCACAACGAGTGCGAGTCCGACGGATACCCGGCCTGCATCTACCACCTGACGTGGAACCGCCGTGCTCGCCCCTGGGCGCGCCGGCACCGGGACACCGGCGCCGGGCAGGAGATCCTCGCCCTGCGCAGCCAGCTGCAGATCCTCCAGTCGGCCGCGGCCGACCTCATCGGCAGCGAGGACCTGGACACCGTGCTGCGCCGCATCGTGGCGCGCGCCGCCGAGGCCGTTCTGGCCCCGGGTTACCTGCTCGCCGTGGCCGCCCCCGGAGGCGGTGCTCCGCTCGTGCACAGCTTCGGCGTCGATGAGGAGCGCGTCCCCGAGCTGGCCGCGACCCTGCTCGCGGGCGGTGAACTGGGCCCCCACACGGTGGTCGTCGACGTCTCGTCCGCCCGCCGGTTCCACGGCCGGCTGGCGGCCGTCTACCGGCCCGGCGACGGTGCCCTGGGCGACGAGCGCTCGATGCTCGCCGGCTACGCCGGGCACGCCGCGGCGGCGCTGGACCTGCTCCTGGCCCGGGACGAGGCCCGGCTCGAGGCCGACCGCGCCGGCGCCCTGCTGGCGCTCGCCCACGAGCTGGCCGGCGCCGTCGACGCCATCGCCGTGTGTGAGGTCGTGGTCGAGGCGCTGCCGAGCGTCGTGGGATGCAGCCGCGCCAGCATCATGCTGTGGGACCCGACCGAGGGGGTTCTCCGGACCCACGCCGCCGTCGGCATGCCCGACGAACACCAGGCTCTGCTGCTGTCGGCCGCGGTGCGCGCGGAGGACACCCCCGAACTGGTCGGCATGCTGACCGACCGGTCCCCCCGCATCATCCGTTCGGCGACCAGCAGCCCGAGCCTCCGGCGGCTGCTGGAGAGCATCGGATCCACCGACGTCGTCGCCGTGCCGCTGCTCTCCGGCACCACCTTCCTCGGAGTGGCCGCCGCGGGGTGGACCGACGGCGAGGCGCCGCAGCAGCTGGAGGGTGACGTCCTCTCCCGGCTGCGCGGTATCGGCGACCAGGCGGCGACGGCGCTGCAGAAGGCCCGGCTGCTGGAGACGGTGCGGCACCAGGCCACGCACGACGCCCTGACCGGCCTCCCCAACCGCGTGCTGTTCCTCGATCAGCTCGAGGAGGCGCTTGGCGGGCACCGGGAAGCCGGGCACCTCGCCGTCCTGTTCTGCGACCTCGACCGGTTCAAGGCCGTCAACGACACCCTCGGGCACGCCGCGGGTGACGAGCTGCTGCGTCAGGCGGCCGCCCGGCTGCGTGCCACCGTGCGCCCCGGGGACATCGTCGGGCGGCTCAGTGGTGACGAGTTCGCGATCATCCTGCCCGGACTGGAGGACGGCGCCGACGCCCAGCGGTTGGCCGAGCGGGTCGTCAGTTGCTTCGACGAGCCCTTCCGGCTCGAGGGCCGCGAGGTCGCCGCGGGCACGAGCGTCGGCGTGGCCGTGCACACCGGCACGGACAGCACGGCCGACGCGCTGCTCCGGGCGGCCGATGCGGCCATGTACCGGCACAAGCAGCGCGGTCGTGGTTCCGCGCGCAGCTTCGGCTGAGGCCGGCCCGGCGTCAGTCCCGCAGGCGGGACCGCAACGCCGCCCGTTCGGCTGCGCCGAAGCCGTGGGCGTCCAGCCAGCCGATCGCGCCGCCGAAGCGCTCGTCGAGCAGGGTCAGCACCCGGTCCATCGTCTCGGCACGGGGGGTGTGGCTGGCGACGTCGCGCTGCTCCATGTCCTCCGCGTACGTCGGCGACGCCGCCAGCTTTGCCACCAGGGCGTCGATGACGTCGGCCGTCATCGCGTAGTCCGCGACGATCTCGTCGTGCGGGACGCCGGCCACCGACAGCGCCAGCGCCACCACGACGCCCGTGCGGTCCTTGCCCGCCGCGCAGTGGACGACGGCCGTCCCCGGCGCCTCGGTCAGCGCGCGCAGCGCCCCGACGACGTTGTCGCTGCAGTCGCCCAGATAACCGAGGTAGGAACGCACCGCCGGCGGCTCGGCCTGGTCGTGCTCGGCCGCCTGCCGCGGCAGGATCGTCTCCATCCAGCCCGAGGGCAGGTCGCCCAGTGGGTCGTCGTCCTCGACGGCGAACACGTCGGTGTGGTGCCCCCGCTCCGGGATCAGGCCGAAGTGGCGGTGGGTCACCGCGTCGACGTCGCGCAGCGGGCCCCGGCCCTCGAGCAGGATCTCGGCGCTCGTGCGGAGGTCGATCACCTCGCGCAGGCCGATGTCGTCGACGAGCCGGCGGACGTCGTCCTCACTGAGGGTCTGCAGGTTGTCGCTGCGCAGGATCCGGCCCGGCGCCGTCCGGCCGCCGTCGGCCGTGGGCAGGCCTCCCAGGTCGCGGGTGTTCGTGGTTCCGTCGAGCCGCACCCAGCGGCCGGTGCGGGTGGAGGTCACATCCCGACCGTACGGCGTGGGGTCGACGGCGCACCGCCGGGGCGGTGAACGTCCGGCGTCAGCCCAGCAGGTCGTCGCAGACGCGGATCAGTGCCGCCCGCAGAGCGGCGGCCCGGGCGGCGAGCTCGCGTTGCCGGGCGGCGTACTCGGCCCGGCCCCCGGAAGTCTCGATCGCGACCGCCGGCTCGCCGTAGGACGACAGGTCGTACGGCGAGGCCTGCATGTCGAGCCGCCGGACGTCGCGCGCCAGCTCGAAGCAGTCGAGCGCGACCTCGCCGGGGACGGCCGGGCCCAGCTTGCCGGCCCACTTGTGGCAGTCCATCGACGCGTGCAGGCAGCCCGGCTGCTCCAGGTCGACCTGGGTCGCGCGGGTCGGCTGCACACGGTTGAGCGGTGCGGCCTCCGGGGTGAAGAAGCGGAACGCGTCGAAATGCGTGCAGCGGACCGGGTGCGCCTCGACCACGGCGTCGGTGCCGGCCTGTCCCAGGCGGAGAGGCAGGTCGTGCCGGTGGTGCTCGCCGCGGTAGACCATTGCCCACTCGTGCAGGCCGAAGCAGCCGGTGAACGCCGGCCGGGACGCCGTCGCGGTGAGCAGTCGGTGGATGAACCGCACCGTGTCCCCCCGGGCGGCCACGAATGCGGCGCGGTCGAAGCAGACGGAGCCGTCGGAGTCCACGGAGTACCAACGCCACGCGGCGTGCGGGACGGGACCCCCCGGGCCCCGCTCGAGCACGACGCCGGCGCCGGGATGCCAGCGGCGCAGCTGGGCCGGCCGGGTGTTGTAGTACTCGAAGAGAAAGTCCTCGACGGCGTGCCGGGTCCCAGTGGCGCGCCGGGCCCGGTGGCCCGCGGTCAGCGCGTCCGCCCGTTCGGCGTGGACGCGCGACCGCTCCTGCCATGCGGCCGCGGGAAGGCGCACCGCGGCCACGACCGACGACGTCATCCCGCCGTCCAGCCGCCGTCCATGACCAGCGAGCTGCCGGTGACCGATGCGGCCGCCGGCGAGCAGAGGAAGGCGACGGCTTCGGCGACCTCGTCGGGCTCGATCAGCCGCTTGATCGCGGCCGGCGCGAGCATGACCTGCTCCACCACCTGGTCCTCCGACAGGCCGTGGGTGCGTGCCTGGTCGGCGATCTGTCCTTCCACGAGCGCGGTGCGCACGTAGGCGGGGTTGACGCAGTTGGAGGTGACCCCGTGCTCGGCGCCCTCCAGCGCGATGACCTTGGACAGTCCTTCGAGACCGTGCTTCGCGGTGACGTAGGCCGACTTGTACGGCGAGGCGCGCAGCCCGTGGACGGAGCTCACGTTCACGATCCGGCCCCAGCCGCGCGCGTACATGTGCGGCAGCGCCCCGCGCACCAGGCGGAAGGGCGCCTCGAGCATCAACCGCAGGATGTAGGAGAACCGGTCGACGGGGAACTCGTGGATGGGCGCGACGTGCTGGAGGCCGGCGTTGTTCACCAGGATGTCGACATCCAGGTCCAGCGCGTCGACCGCGGCGAGGTCGGAGAGGTCGACGGTGACTGCGGTGCCGCCTACCTCCTTGGCAGCCGCGGCCGCCGCCTCGGCGTCCCGGTCCGCCACCACGACCGCGGCGCCGGCATCGGCCAGCCGAGCTGCGCACGCCCGGCCGATGCCGGACGCCCCGCCGGTGATCAGTGCACGTCGTCCGTCGAGGAAACCGGGAGCCGCCATGAGGACGACGGTAGTAGCTCCCGGACGGTCAGTCGGGCTCGTTGCCCGGGCGCAGGACGGAGTCCTCGCGCTGCGCGTCGTCGTCGGTGGTGAGAACGGCATCTCCCTCCGGCCCGCCCGGCTGCTCGGCTCCCGGCGTCACGGCGCCGTCGGTCGTGTCGGGGGAGTCGTGGTAGCCGCTGGGGTCTGACTCGCTCATGGGTCTCCTCGATCGGGAAGCAGGACGTCCTCTCCCCATGCCCGGTGGCGGGCCCGCCGAAAACAGCGGCGGCCGCCTCCACGACAGCGGGTGCTTTTCAGAACGCCGCCTCGTCGACCTCCATGAGGGCGTTGTCGGTGTTCTCGACGATGACCCGCTCGGAGGACAGGCGCGGCAGCACCTGCGCGGTGAAGAAGCGGGTGGCGGCGAGCTTGCCCTCGTAGAAGTACCGGTCCTTTTCGCTGACGTCGCCGGACAGCGCGGCCAGCGCCACTTCGGACTGGCGGACCAGCAGCCAAGCGGTGATCAGGTCGCCGGTGGCCAGCAGCAGCCGGCTCGTGTTCTGGGCGACCTTGTACAGCGCCGTCATGTCCTGCTGCGCCGCGGTCAGGTGGCCGAACATCGCGGTGAGCATGCCCTGCACGTCGGACAGCGCGGTGGCCAGCAGGGCGCGCTCCTCCTTGAGCCGGCCGTTGCCCACCTCGGCGTCGATCGTCGCCTGGATCTGCTCGGCCACCCAGGTGAGGGCGACCCCGCCGTCCTTGACGATCTTGCGGAAGAAGAAGTCCTGACCCTGGATCGCCGTGGTGCCCTCGTAGAGGGTGTCGATCTTGGAGTCGCGGATGTACTGCTCGATCGGGTAATCCTGCAGGTATCCCGAGCCGCCCAGGGTCTGCAGCGACTCCGCCGTGAGCAGCTGGGTCGCCCGCTCCGAACCGAAGCCCTTGACGATCGGCAGCAGCAGGTCGTTGATCCGCTCGGCCAGCTTCGCCTGCTCGCTGTCCGCGGTGCCCTCGGCCTCGGCCTGGGTGACCTGGTCACGGAAGGAGGCGGTGTACAGGTACAGCGCGCGCATGCCCTCGGCGTAGGCCTTCTGGAGCATCAGCGAGCGGCGGACGTCGGGGTGATGGGTGATGGTGACCCGCGGGGCGTCCTTCGACGTAGCGGTCAGGTCGGCGCCCTGGACCCGCTCCTTCGCGTAGGCGAGCGCCACCTGGTAGCCGGCCGACAGCGTGGCGATGGCCTTGGTGCCGACGAACATCCGGGCGTACTCGATGATCTTGAACATCTGGGCGATGCCGTCGTGCACTTCGCCGACGAGCCAGCCCTGGGCCGGCACAGCGCCGTCGCCGAAGGTGACCTCGCAGGTCGTGGAGACCTTCAGGCCCATCTTCTTCTCGACGTTGGTGACGTATACGCCGTTGCGCTCGCCGAGCTCGCCGGTCTCGAGGTCCACGTGGAACTTGGGGACGACGAACAGCGACAGCCCCTTGGTGCCGGCCTTGGCACCCTCGGGGCGGGCGAGCACCAGGTGGACGATGTTGTCGGACAGGTCGTGCTCGGCCGAGGTGATGAATCGCTTCACGCCGGTGATGTGCCAGGAGCCGTCGGCCTGCTGCACGGCCCTGGTGAGTCCGGCGCCGACGTCGGAGCCCGCGTCGGGCTCGGTGAGCACCATCGTGGCGCCCCAGCCCTTGTCGACCATGAGCTGCGCCAGCTTCTTCTGGTCCTCGGTGCCCAGGTTGTGCAGGGTCTGGGCGAACGCCGGGCCCGAGCCGTACATGAAGACGGCCGGGTTCGCGCCCAGGATCATCTCGAAGGCGGCCCAGCTGAGCGCCGCGGGGGCGCCGAAGCCGCCGAACTCCTCGGAGAGGTCCAGGCGGTACCACTCGCCGTCGTTGATGGCCTGCACGGACTTCTTGAACGATTCGGGCAGCGTCACGGAGTTCGTCGCCGGGTCGAAGACGGGCGGATTGCGGTCCGCGTCCACGAAGGATGCGGCGATCGGGCCCTCGGCCAGCCGGCGGATCTCGGCGAGCACCCCGCGCGCGGTCTCGGCGTCCATCTGCTCGAACGGCCCCGTACCGAAGCGGTCCTTGGTGTCGAGGAACTCGAACAGGTTGAACTCGAGGTCGCGGACGTTCGCGGTGTAGTGGCTCATGTGCGCTGGCTCCCGTGCTCCGTGCGAATGGACGGCGAGACCTACTCGCCAGTAACAACGATATTACCGGCCAGTAGCTACCGGGCAAGCGACCGCGCCGGACCCGCCCCTGAGGGGTGGGTCCGGTCAGCGGTTGCGGCGCCGGGCCGCGCGGTGGCAGCGCCCCGAATGGGTCAGTCGGTGGCGGCGGCGGAGGTCGCGAGCGCGATGAGGCGCTCCGCGAGCTGGCGACCGTGGGCGGCGGGGCCGTCGGGGCCGAGCAGGCCGCCGGAGAGGTACATGCCATCGATGATCAGGTGGATCTGCGCGGCGAGGTCCTCGCCGCCGCCGGGCACGATCGCCTCGGCCAGCCGCTCCAGGCGGCCGTACAGCTCGAACTTGTAGTCGGCCGCGGCGCTGCGGGCCGGGTGCTGGGGATCGTCGTACTCGCTGCTGACGTTGTTGAACGGGCAGCCGCGGAAGCCGGTGCGGGTGACGTCCCGTTCGACGGCGTCCACGACCGACAGGAGCGCGGCGCGCGGGTCGCCTTCGAGGCGGATCAGCTCGGCGTCGATGAAGGCGAGCACTGTGGCGGCCTTGCGGGCCAGGTAGGCGCCGACCAGGTCGTCCTTGCTCTTGAAGAGCCGGTAGACGGTCATCTTGCCCAGGCCGGTCTCGCGGACGAGCTCGTCCATCCCGACGCTGCGCGAGCTGCGGCCCGAGAAGAGGCGCTCGGCGGTGTCGAGGACGATCGCCTGGCGTTCGGCGCGGCTGCGGCGAACCGGGCCCGGCGCGTCGTCGGTGGAGGCGAAGGGCAGGGCGGCGGTCACGTGAGCGATCGTGCACCAGGGCGTGACGGAGCAGTTCGCGGCACGCCGAGCATGGTCGCTCTGGGTGACGAGGGACGGTCGGGCTGCCCGGGACAGCGGGGGGAGGTGGTACCGATGTGACCTCGGAGAGTGACGATCTTCGATTCGACTGAAGATCCCCGCACCCCGTGCCGGGTCAGTCCCGGCGGACCCGGCGGGGGTTGGCCAGGAGGCGGGCCACGGTCCTGGCCGATGCCTCGGGGCTGCGGGACTCCTCGGTCGTGGTCTCCGCGGAGTCGTCCGTGACGCGGCGGTCGTGTTTCGTGTCGTCCATACGTCCAGCCTGCCCCGGCCCCCCGCCGCGAAACAGCCCCGAAGGCGTGATCCTCGACCCACTGGGTGAGAGTTGGGTCACGCTGGGTCAGCGCAAGGCCGCGACCAGCGGATCCCAGCGGTCCAGCGGAGCCGGGTAGGAGGCGTAGACGCTGAACCGGTCGACGAGTCCGGAGTAGCGCTCGAGCACGCGCGCGCCCACGTCGTCCGGGTCGCCGACGACGGCGAACGTGGCCAGCACCTCGTCGTCGATCAGGTCTCGCATCGCCGTCCACTTGTCCTCGCGGCGGCTCACCGACAGGGCGTGCAGCTCGTCGGCGAGCGCCTCCCAGCCGTGCAGCTCGAGCACCGGCCGGTAGGCCGGCGTGCTGCCGTAGAAGGCAATCGTCGCCTTCACCGCGGCGGTGGCTTCGGCCCGCTCGGTGTCGGTGTTCCCGGACACCACGAGTCCGGGCAGGCTGACGGTGACCTGCTCGCGGCCCCGGCCGGCCGCTGCCAGGCCCTCCTCGAGTGCGGGCAGGGTGCGCTCCCGCAGGTAGCGGGCGGTGGTGAAGCCGTGGACGAGCAGCCCGTCGGCCACCTCCCCGGCCAGCCTCGTCATCGCCGGGCCCACCGCTGCGAGATGCACCGGCGGACCACCCCACACATGCGCGGCCGGGGAGAACATCGGCGTCATCAGGGTGTGCCGGTAGTGCTCACCTTCGAAGCGCAGGCGGGTGCCGTCCTGCCAGGCCGTCCAGATGGCCCGCAGGGCTGCGACGTACTCGCGCATCCGTGCGACCGGCGGGCTCCACGGCATCGAGAAGCGCCGCTCGACGTGGGGACGGATCTGCGTGCCCAGGCCGAGGACGAACCGCCCCTCGCTGTAGCGCTGCAGGTCGTGGGCCGTCATCGCCAGCGTCATCGGCGAGCGGGCGAACGCGACAGCTATGGCCGTGCCCACCTGGAGCCGGCTGGTCGCCTGTGCGGCGGAGAGCAGCGGCAGGAACGGGTCGTGATCGGCCTCGGACGCCCAGACGCCGGCGTATCCCCGGGCCTCGACATCACGGGCCGTCGTCGGGACGTCGTCGATGCCGGTGGAGAGCAGAGCTGCGTCGAGGAGCACGAGAGGGGAGCCTGCCGCACCGCGCCGGTGTCGGCCACACCGTCGCCGTGCGCGGCTACGACCGGACCGACGTCGGCGGGCACAGCCGCCGGTCAGGCGTCGGGGGTGTCGGCGCCCTCGCCGCGGTCCTCGCCCTCGGCGGGCTGCTCGGGACGCGGCGGCCGGCGGTCGACCTCGCGGTCACCGGGAGGGTCGCCTTCGGCGCGCTTGGAGGTGTGCGGGGTGCGCTCGGGCTCGGTCATCGCGGTTCGCCTCCGTCTTGTGCGTCCCCGCCCTGTGCCCCGCGCGCCGCGTCCTGAATCCCTGCTCAGCCGATCGAGCGGGGCGCCGGCACCCGCGGCAGCAACGCCCGGACGTCGTCGTCGGTCGGCAGCGCGCCGCGGGCACCGGGACCGGAGGTGGACAGCGCCGCGGCCGTGACCGCGTACCGCACCGCGTCGGCGAGGGACGAGCCGGCGGCCAGGGCCTGGCCCAGGGCACCGGAGAAGCAGTCGCCCGCGCCGGTCGTGTCCACCGCGGTGACCGGCGGCGGTGACTGCAGCAGGACCGGGCCACCGTCGGCCGGCACGACCAGCGCGCCGCGTGCGCCGAGGGTCACCACGACGGAGGAAGACGCGACCGCGCGGGCCAGTTCCGCGAGGCCGGCCGGTGATCGTTCACCCGCAGGCACGCCTGCCAGGGCCGCGAGCTCGTGCTCGTTGGGCACCAGGACGTCGACCCGGTCGAGCAACTCGGCCGGCAGCGGCTGCGAAGGCGCGGGGGTGAGGACGACGGTCCCGCGGGTGGCCGTCGCTGCTGCCAGCACCGTGTCCAGCGGGACCTCCAGCTGGAGGAGCAGCACGCGGGCCCGGTGCACCGATTCCACGTCGGCGTCCTCGGGGCGCAGCTCGCCGTTGGCGCCGGGCACGACGACGATCAGGTTCTCCCCGCTCCCGTGCTCGACCGGGATGGTTGCGCTGCCCGTGGGCACACCGGGTGTGCGCTGCACCCTCCCGACGTTCACCCCCGAGTCGGCGAGGGCGGCCAGCTGGCGGTCACCGGCCGGATCCGTCCCGACCCGGCCCACCATGTGCACGCCCCGGCCGAGGCGGCCGGCGGCCGCGGCCTGATTGGCGCCCTTGCCGCCCGGTGCCAGCACGGCGGAGCGGCCGATCACCGTCTCGCCGCGGCCGGGCAGCCGGTCGACCGCGACCAGCACGTCCTCGTTCAGGCTGCCGACGACGGTGACGGACACGCGGGGACCTCCGGGACGACGGGCGGGACGCGCTCATCCTTCCCGTACCGGATCTTCCGCTTCCGCGTCGGGGGCCAGCCCGATCCCCGATCGGCGCGCCCAGATCGGAAGGCCGAACCAGACCAGCACGCCGATCGCGGCGATCAGGGTGCCGCCCAGCAGGCCCTGCCACCGGCCCAGCACGACATCGAGGATCAGCAGGACGGCGGAGCTGATGGCCAGGACGAGGAGGACCAGGCCGAGCTGCAGGAGCCGGTCGGCCACCATGATCAGCGCGGACTTCTGCCGGCGCCGGAAGATCAGCCGGTGGAAGGCAACCGGGGCGATGAGCACGATGGTCGTCAGCGCGGTGGTCATCAGCGTGATCGTGTAGACCGTGACCTGGAACCGGTCCAGGCTGGTGAACCGCTGCGTGAAGGCCAGGCCGAGCAGGAAGGCGAAGAGGATCTGCACCCCGGTGATCGCGACCCGCAGTTCCTGCAGGAGCTCGCCCACGTTGCGGTCGAGGACCTGGTCGAGCGTCTCTCCGCGGGACCGGGCGCTGCGCAGCGCCGCCCCGAACTCCACACGCCGCCCTGACTCCCCCACGGGTGCGCTGTACCCGCGCACCGGCGTCACGGACACCTCGGAGGGCCGATGGGCGGCCTGATCCGACGACGGGCCGGCACGCAGTCGGTACGGCGGAACGATCCGGCCCAGTACGACGGGCTCGCCGACCAGTGGTGGGACCCCGGCGGCGGGTTCGCGATGCTGCATTGGTTCGCCGCCTCGCGGGCCGAGCACATCCCGCGCGCGGCCGGGCCCGGCGCGCTGCTGGTCGATCTCGCCTGCGGCGGAGGGCTGATGGCACCGCACGCCGCCCGCCTGGGGTACCGGCACGTCGGCGTCGACCTGGGGGTACCCGGGCTGGAGCTGGCCCGCGCGTGCGGAATGCTGCCCGTGCGGGGTTCCGTTCTCGCCGTCCCGCTGACCGACGGGTGTGCCGACGTCGTGGTGGCGGGCGAGATCCTCGAGCACGTCGACGACGACGTCGCGGTGCTGGCCGAGTGCGCCCGCCTGCTGCGGCCGGGCGGGATCCTGATCATCGACGCGATCGCCGCCACCCGGCTCGCCGTTCTGATCGCCGTCCGGATCGCCGAACGGATCCCCGGTGGGCCGCCGCCCGGCCTGCACGACCACACGTTGTTCGTCGACCGTGCCCGGCTGCTGGCGGCCGCCGACCGCCTGGGGCTCGATCTCAGGCTGGTCGGCCTGCGCCCGTCGGTCCGTGATGTCGTGGCCTGGCGTCTCGGTCGCCGAAACGTGGTGCGCATGAAGCCGCTGTGGACGACCGCGGTGGTGTTCGCCGGGTACGGACGGAAGCGCTGAAGAGGCCGTAGGCCCTGGGTCGCACGTACGGTCGGGGGATGACGCCGCGACCGTGCGCCCCGGAGCCGTGCAGGTGAGCGCCGCGGTCCTCACCGGAGCGGGGTCCGCAGTCCCGGCCACGCTCGATCAGGACGCCGTCTGGGAGGGCTACTTCGCCCGGCACTACGAGGGTGTCCGGGCGGCCCGGCGGATCTTCGCGGGGGTCGGCGTACGCACCCGCCACGCGGTGGCCAGCCCCCTGGACGAGGACCTCAGCGGCTGGGGCACCGGCGCCCGCATGGAGCGCTACGTCGAGGAGGCGCTGCCGCTGGGCAAGCAGGCGGTCGCCGGTGCGCTGGACGACGCCGGGCTCACGCCGGGCGACATCGGGCTGTTCGCGGTCGCCACCTGCACGGGCTACGCGACGCCGGGGCTCGACATCCGGCTGGCCAGCGACCTCGGCATGCCGTCCGGTCTGCAACGGCTGCTCGTCGGGCACATGGGCTGCTACGCCGCGATCCCGGGGCTGGCCGCGGTCAGCGACTTCGTCACCGCCCGGGGTCGGCCGGCCGTGCTGCTCTGCTGCGAGCTCACCAGCCTGCACGTGCAGCCGGCCCACCCCGACCTGGAGCAGGTGGTGGCGCACGCGCTGTTCTCCGACGCCGCGGCGGCCGTCGTCGTCGAGCCCGGAGGCACGCGGGGACGACGGGTGGCCGGCGTGGTCGCCCGGACCGACCCTTCGACCGCCGATCACATGACCTGGGACGTCACGGACCTGGGCTTCCGGATGGGGCTGTCCCCTCGGGTGCCCGACGTGCTCTCCAGGCACGTGGGCGGTGTCGTGGCGGAGCTGCTGGACGGGGCCGGACTGCGGGTCGAGGACGTCGCCGGGTGGGCCGTGCATCCCGGCGGGCCGCGGATCCTGGACGTCGTCCGCGACGAGATCGGGCTGCCCGAGGCGGCGGTTGCGACGTCTCGCCGGGTGCTTGCCGAGCACGGCAACTGCTCGTCGGCGACGGTGCTGCTGGTCCTGGCGGAGATGGCCGACGTCGAGGGCCCGGTTGTGGTGATGGCCTTCGGCCCCGGGCTGACTCTCTACGCGGCGCTGCTGCTCCCTGCCTGATCTCCCTGCCTGATCTCACGGCCGCGAGCGGAACGGCCCATTCCGCCGTTCGGTGCCCTTAGGCTCGGTGACTTAGGGCCCAGCTGCCGGGGGGGTGTCCCGTGGAGTCGATGCCCCCGCTCGTGCGGGTCTTCCTGGTCGACGACCACGAGGTGGTGCGTCGCGGTGTCGCCGAGGTGCTCGAGGACGATCCCGGGATCACCATCGCCGGTGAGGCGGGCTCGGTGGCCGAGGCGCTGGCTCGCGTGCCGGCCGTGCGCCCGGACATCGTCGTGATCGACATGCGGCTGCCCGACGGCGATGGCGCCGAGCTCTGCCGAGGCCTGCGTTCGCGCGTGCCGGGGCTGCGGTGCCTGGTCCTGACCAGCTACTCGGATCAGGACGCCCTGGACGCCGCCATCGGCGGGGGGGCGTCGGGTTTCCTGCTCAAGCAGGTCCGGGGGCCGGCGCTGGTCTCGGCGATCCGAACGGTCGCCTCAGGGGGGACGCTGTTCGACGACCTCCGTCCGACCGCCCCTCGGCCGCGGAGCGCCGCCGCCAGGGGCAGTGACCGGCTCGCGCTGCTCACCGATCAGGAGCGCACGGTGCTCCGGCTCATCGGTGAGGGGCTCACCAACCGCCAGATCGGCCAGCGGATGGGGCTGGCGGAGAAGACCGTGAAGAACTACACCAGTCACCTGCTGGCCAAGCTGGGGCTGGAGCGGCGCACCCAGGCCGCGATCCTCGCGACGGAGCTGCGCGACCGTTCCGTCAACTGAACCCGGCACGGCCGCCGGGACCGGTCGCGCCTGCTCAGCCAGGGGACGGGTGGGGCACCGCCCAGCGGACCTCGGTTCCGCCGTCGCCGGACGACGTGGTGAGCCGGCCTGCGCGCCGCTCGGCGCGGTCGGCGAGGTTGACCAGACCGCTCCGGGCGGTCTCCGCCGGCATCCCCACGCCGTCGTCGGCCACCACGACCACGATCTCGTCGCCGACACCGACGGTGACGGTGACCCGCCGGGCAGACGCGTGCCGGATGACGTTGGTCACCAGTTCGCGGAGCACCGCCATCAGATCCGGCCCGAGCTCACGGGGCAGCTGGTCGATCGGTCCGCGGAAGCGGACGTCGCACTGCAGTGTCTGACCTTCGGTTACCCGGTGGACGACGTCGGTCAGCTGGTGACGGGCGTTGGCGAACTGTGAGCCGTCCTGCGGGTGCAGCTCGAAGATGGCCGAGCGGATCTCGGACATCGTCTCGTCCAGCTCGTCGACGCTGCGGGCGACCCGGGCGGCTGCCTCGGGATGCTCGGCCTCCAGCAACCGGCTGAGCCGGTCGAGCGACAGCGCGGTGGCGAAGATCCGCTGGACGACGTGGTCGTGCAGGTCGCGGGCGATGCGGTCCCGGTCGGTCTGGACCTGGAGGCGGCGCTCCCGCTGCTGGACGCGGGCCAGCTCGAGCGCCACCGAGGCCTGGGCCGCGTACCCCGCGAGCAGGTCGAGATCGTGGGTGTCGAAGCATTCGCGGCCGGCGGCGCGCATGCTGACCAGCAGGCCGCGCTCGGTGCCGCTGCCCAGCGGCGCCAGCAGGGTCGGCCCGTACCCCGTGGTCAGCTCGATGACCACCGCCGCACGCCGGCCGACCACCGGCATGCTGCTGATGTTCTCGATCAGTCGGGCCCGGCCCGCTGCGTGGGTCGCCCCGATGTATGTCCCGGCCAGCGGGATGCGGACGCCTTCGAGATCATCCGCGGCGTGGCCCACCGCCGCGACGATGGTCAGTGTGCCGTCGTCGTCCCCGCTCGGAGCCGCCACACCGGCCAGATCGGCGCCGGTGAGGGCCAGGACGCGGGTGGAGATCGAGCGCAGCACTTCGTCGGGCTCGGCGCCGGACAGCAGCGCGGTGGCCGTCTCGGTCGTCGCCTGCCCCCAGCGGCGGCCGCTCTCGGCCCGCTCGGCCAGCCGGGCGTTCTCGATGGCCAGTCCTGCGACGGCGGCCAGCGCCTCCGCGACCTCGGTGTCGGCCGCTGTGAACGGCCGGCCGGTGCGCTTCTCGGTCAGGTAGAGGTTGCCGAAGACGGCGTCACCGACCCGGACCGGGACGCCGAGGAAGGACCGCATCGGCGGATGTCCGGGCGGGAACCCGGTGGAGGCGGGATGCTCGCCCAGGTCGTCCAGCCGGATCGCTTCCGGCACCGCCACGAGCAGGCCGAGGACGCCGTGCCCCGCCGGCAGTTTCCCGATCCGCCGGCTGTCCTCCTCGCCCATGCCCACGATGACGAATCGGTCCAGCCGCCGGCCGTCCGGCGAGAGGACGCCCATGGCGCCGTAGCGCGCGTCCACGTGCCGGGCAGCAGCCGTGACGATGCCGTGCAGCGTCGCCTCGAGCTGGCTGCTCGACGTCGCCGCTAGGACGGCGGCCGCGTGCATCGGTTCAGCCGGGAACGAACCGATTCCCGCGGATCTCTCGGCGTCGGGCGGGGGCACGGCCCGACGGTAGGAGTCCCGGCCGGGGGAGGGAAGTGGTCCCGGAGCGGATCGAGGGAGCAACTGGGACGGGATGAGATAGGGCTTCCGGGTATCACGCCCCACGGGCGAGGCGGCGGTTGGGCGGTCGCGGCACGGCGGGCCGGAGCATGGTCTTGCCGCCGCCTCCCACGACGACGAGGTCGGCGCCATGAGTGGCCGCGATCAGCGCATCGAAGACCGAGCGGTCCAGCACCGATGTCCGGGTGCGCCCGTGGACGCCGGTCTCCGCGATCCCCCGCAGCACCTGCGCCTCGAGCCGGCCGTGGGCAGCCGCCTGATCCCGCATCGACGCCCGGCCGGTGCCCTCCAAGGGGTCACCGTCCGGCGTATCGAGGACGCAGACGGCCACGACGGTGCCCTCGCGACGGGCGGCTTCGCGCAACGCCCAGATCAGGGCCCCGTGGCCCGCCTTGCTCCCGTCGAGCTCGACGAGGAAGGACGGGTTCTGGCGGCGGGGCAGCAGCGGGGTCAGGCGCAGCGGCTCGACGCCGGCGCCGAGCCCGCGTCGTCCGGCATCGGGGGCGTCGGTCTGCGGGTCCACTTCTGGTGCCGACTCGGGCTCCCACGGAGAACGGATCTCGCTCATGGACCAATCGTTGCGGCACAGAACCGTCTGACCCAGGGACCAAGGACCCGGCTGCTCACCCTGGGGCGTCCGCTGAGGGCGTTCCGCATGCGCGCTCGTGCGTGTCCACACGGTAGGTGACGACGGTAACGCTGGGTGTGGCGCCGGGGCCGTGGACGACGCGAGCTCGTCCGGCAGGCGCGCCGCCGCCGAGGTGATGCAGACACAACCCCTGGTGAGGGGCCTGAGAGCGGGTGACGAGAATCGAACTCGCACTGTCAGCTTGGGAAGCTGATGTTCTACCATTGAACTACATCCGCAGCGTGCGTGAATGAACTCTAGCATCCCACTCGCGGTGATCGAACGCCCGCCCGTGTGCGCCCATCCGAGTGACTGAGGCATGATCGGCCCACCACTGGGCGCAGCGTCCTCGACGCCCCGTGTACGGACCACGACACTGCCCCGCACAGCTGCTCCTCGCTCCGAAGGGCCTCCCGGATGACGGCATTCGACCCGCTCCTGGGGTCGCTCCCTCCCCAGGACCACGATCACGACGTCCTGCTCATCGCGGGATCGCGGCCCGAGGTCGCCCGGCTCGCGCCGGTGGCGGCGGCGTTCGCCGCGGCGGACCGGATCCGGGCCATCACGATCGCCAGCGGCGCGGACCCGATGCGCGTGGACATCGCGTGGGAGGACCTCGCCGTCCCGGCGGAGATCACCCACCTCCTCGGCCGGCTGCCCGGGCCGAACCCCGCGGAGATCGCGTCGTCGTTGATGACCCGGCTGGACGCGCTGCTCGTCGAGCAGGACCCCACCGCGATCGTGGTGTACGGCGGCGGGATGACGGCCACGGTCGCGGCGCAGGTCGCGTACTGGCGGCAGATCCCGGTGATCCACATGCAGGCCGGTGCCGCCACGGACGACCTGCTGTGCCCGTTCCCCCAGGAGGCGAACCGGCGGATCATCGGCCAGCTCGCGTCGCTCGTCCTCGCCGCGGGCGGTTCCGAGCGGGCGGCGTCCGGGCCCAACGTCATCGTCACCGGGGACCCCGTGCACGCGAACCCCGCGCCGTCGGACCTGCGCTTCGGCGAGCTGCTGGACCGGATCCGCAACGGCAGCCGGCACCTGGTGCTCGTCAACCTGGAACGGCCCCGTTCGGCCGGCGTGCTGGACGGCCTGCCCGGGCTGCTCGCACGCGAGGCGGACACGGAGGTCGTCGTCTGGGGTACGCAGGCCGGGTCGGATGCCGCGTTGAACCTCGCGCAGCACGAGCGGGTGATCGTCGTCCCGGACATCGCGCTCACCGAGCTCGTGCGGCTGGTCCCGCTCAGCGCGGTGGTCGTCTCCGACGACGACCAGCTGGTCGCGGACGCGCCCGGGCTCGGCGCCCCCGCCGTCCACGTCGAGGGCACGGGGATCCCGGAGCCCGGGGACTCGATCCGCAGCATCTCGGTCACCGCGGTGATGAGCACGGTCGGGCAGATGCTGCGCGCTGCGCCCCGGGTCGAGGAGTTCGACGGGCGGGAGGCGGCCCGCGTCGAACAGGCCGTCGCGTGGATGTTCGGGCTCTCCCCGTCGTCGAAGCTGTCGGCACCGCAGGCAAGCACCGGTTGACGCCGGGCTAGTGTCTCGCGAGTCATCGAGACACGAGGGGAAGGCGTCGCCGGTGCTGCTGTCCGACCGCGACCTGCGCAAGGAGCTCGAAGGCGGGCGTCTCGTCCTGGACCCGTGGGACGAGGAGATGCTCCAGCCGTCGAGCATCGACGTCCGGCTGGACCGGTTCTTCCGCGTCTTCCAGAACTCGCGGTACACCCACATCGATCCCGCGCTGCAGCAGGACGACCTCACACGGCCGCACGAGACCGAGGACGGCGAGCCGTTCGTCCTGCACCCGGGCGAGTTCGTGCTGGGCTCCACGTTCGAGTCCGTCAGCCTCCCCGACGACCTGGCCGGACGCCTGGAGGGCAAGTCCAGCCTCGGCCGTCTCGGCCTGCTGACGCATTCCACCGCGGGCTTCATCGACCCCGGCTTCACGGGGCACATCACGCTCGAGCTGTCGAACGTGGCGAACCTGCCGATCACGCTCTGGCCGGGGATGAAGATCGGCCAGCTGTGCCTGTTCCGGCTCTCCAGCCCCGCCGAGCGCCCGTACGGCAGCGAGGGTGTCGGCTCCCGCTACCAGGGGCAACGGGGCCCGACGCCCTCGCGCGCCCACCGCAACTTCCAGCGCGTGGACACGAAGCGGGACTAGGGCCGCGAGAGGGCCTCCTCCCCGGGCGTGGCCAGTACGCTGAACCGCGATGGAGCCCTCGGACCGCCCCCGACCGCACGTGCCGGCCGTCCCCGCGGAGCGCACGCCGCAGCGGGTCGAGGACGCCGACCCCGGAGGCGGGCCCCCGTGGGGCACCCGGACGGGGTCGGGAAGCCGGCAGGCGGCCCCGCCGCCGTGGTGGGCGGGAATCGGGGACCGGCTCCGCCGGACCCCCACGGGTGACCGGCCGGTGCGCCGCTCGCGGCCGCGGAGCTGGCGCGGGGCCACGGGCCTCGGCCTGATCGGCGCGGCCGTGCTGCTCGTCCCGTTCCTCGACGAGCCGAACCGCTGGTGGATCCCCTTCGGCCTCGGCGCCGGCACCCTCGTCCTGCTCGCGGTGCTCCGGCTCGACCGGCTGCTCAAGGGCTGGACCTGGCACGTCGCGGGCGTCGTGCTCGTCGCCGCGCTGGTGTCCGCGACCAGCGAGAACCCGTGGGCGTGGGCCTTCGCGGCGAGCGTCGGGGTGGCGCTGGCGGGGCTGCTCCGGCTGCCGAGGTGGCCGCTGCTGGCGGTCGGGCTGGTGCTGGTCGCGGTGTCGCTCGTCGGCTACCGGTTCCGGGCGGCGGACGTGCGGGCGCAGGAGAACCAGGTGGCGGCGCAGGCCGGTGCCCAGCTGCAGCAGAGCGTCGGCGTCACCCGGCCCGCACTCGTCCTCACCAACCTGACCGCGGGGATCCAGGACCCGGATCCGCAGCGGATCTGCCGGATCGCCCAGCCGGCCGCGGTCGCGCAGCTCGCCCAGGCCACGGGGACGGGAGCCTGCGCCGACGCCGTCGCGGTGCTGCACACGCGCCTCAGGCCCGGTTCGGAGTCCCCCGCCGCCGTCCCGCGCGTCACGAGCGCAGCTCCGCTCCCGCCGGGAGCCACCACCTTCGTCGACGCCTGCGCGACGTCCTGGGCGCAGGCCGCCGGCGCGGCGCTCGGAAAGGTCGAGCTGGTGCGGACGTCGGCGGCGAAGGAGACCTACCAGATCGCCTCGTTCCGACCCTGCTGATCATCGCCTGCGGTACATCCCGGCCACTGGTGGCCGTCGTGCGCCACCCCTGGTGACCTTCGTCCCGCACGAACGACGAACGGGGCCGGCCCGCAGTCGCGGACCGGCCCCGTTCGGGTCGGGCGAGGTGCTACTTCGTGGCGTCTTCCTGCTTCGGGTCGTCCGAGCCGGACGACGCGGCCGGGCCCTGGCCGTTGGTGCCGTTCGGTGAGGCCTTCGCCTCGTCCGGGCCGGGCTTGTCCGAGGCCTTCAGCGCGGCGTCGTTCATCTCCGTGGTCACGTCCGCCTTCGACGTGTCCGCCGGCGGCCCGTCCGTCCCCGCCGCGTCGGCCGTCACCGGGGTCGTCTCGGGGTCGGCGTCCGGGCCCGGCTTGTCGCCGTCCGCGGGAGAGGCGTCGGCGTGCTCGGTCAGCGGCGTCTCCTTCGTCTGCACGACGTCGCCCTCGGTCGCGTCGTCAGCGGCCTCGGCCGGCTTCTCCGGGGCGTCACCGCGCTTCACGGCGGCGAGCAGCAGCTGGGCGACGTCCTGGACCTGCACGCCCTCGCCCGAGCCCTCGCTCTGCTTCTGGGTCAGACCGTCGCCGATCATCGTGCGGCAGAACGGGCAGCCGACGGCGATGGTGCCGCCCGCCCCGTTCATCCCGGCGCCGTCGAGGGTCTCGATCGCCTCGGTGGTGCGGGTGACGTTGATCCGCTGGCCGATCCGCTCCTCCATCCACATCCGCGCGCCACCGGCGCCACAGCACATGGAGCGGTCCGCGTGCCGGGGCATCTCGGTCAGCGTGGCGACCGCGCCGACGAGCTGGCGCGGCTCCTCGTAGACCTCGTTGTGCCGGCCCAGGTAGCACGGGTCGTGGTAGGTGACCGGCGCCGTCGGCTCGGCGGAGGCGACCGGCACGAGCTTGCCGTCGCGCACCAGCTTGTTCAGCAGCTGGGTGTGGTGCACGACCTCGTAGTGCCCGTCGAGCTGCGGGTACTCCCGACCGAGGCTGTTGAGGCAGTGCGGGCAGGTCGTCACGATCTTGCGGGTGCCGGGCTCGCGGCCCTCGAACACGCTGTTCAGGACCTCGGCGGTCTGCTGGGCCATCATCTGGAACAGGAACTCGTTGCCCGAGCGCCGCGCCGGGTCACCGGTGCAGGTCTCCTCGGTGCCGAGCACCACGAAGTTCACGCCCGCGCGGTGCAGCAGCTCCGCCGTCGCCTTGGTGGTCTTCTTGGCGTTGTCGTCGTACGCGCCGGCACAGCCGACCCAGTAGAGGTACTCGGTCTCCGCGGCCAGCTCGCCGTCGAACACCGGGACCTCGAAGGGCAGGTCCTTGGTCCAGTCCAGGCGGTCCTTCTGGTTCTGGCCCCAGGGGTTGCCCTTGTTCTCCAGGTTCTTGAACAGCCCGGAGAGCTCCGTCGGGAACTCGGACTCGATCATGACCTGGTAGCGGCGCATGTCGACGATGTGGTCGACGTGCTCGATGTCCACCGGGCACTGCTCGACGCACGCGCCGCAGCTGGTGCAGGACCACAGGATGTCCGGGTCGATGACCCCGAGGACGTCCTCGCCGCCGATCAGCGGCCGCTCGGCCTCCTTGCGGGCGGCCTCCGGGATCGCGGCGAGCCGCGCCTCGGCGTCGTCGCCGGTGATACCGACCTCGTCGCCGGCCATGTCCGTGCGGCCACCGGCCAGCAGGTACGGCGCCTTGGCGTAGGTGTGGTCACGCAGCGCGTTGACCAGCAGCTTCGGCGACAGCGGCTTCTCGGTGTTCCAGGCCGGGCACTGGCTCTGGCAGCGCCCGCACTCGGTGCAGGTCGTGAAGTCCAGCAGACCCTTCCAGGTGAAGTCCTCGACCTTGCCGACGCCGAACGTGTCGGAGTCCGGGTCCGCCTCCTCCAGGTCGAGCACCTTGCCCTGGCTCATCATCGGCTTGACGTTGCCGAGCGCCTTGCGGCCGTCGTCCTCGCGCTTGAAGTAGATGTTGAAGAAGGCCGTGAACCGGTGCCAGGCGACGCCCATCGTGGGCGTCGAGGCCAGCACGATCAGCCAGCTCGTCGCGGACAGCACCTTCACCGTCGCGAACACAGTGACCAGGTTCGGTGACGCGGGGAGGATGTTGCTCAGCGCGATCGACACCGGCGCGGACCACTCGGGCACCTCGAAGACGCCGAGCGAGTGCTTGGCCGCGCGGACCACCAGGATGCCGAGGCCCTCGAGGAGCACGATCGCCTCGACGAAGTAGGCGCGGCCCTGGTGGGAGCCGTAGAAGCGGGACTCGCGGCCCAACCGGCGCGGATGGTTCACCTGCCGGTAGATGATCAGCGGGATGATCCCGACGACCGTGCCGACGCCCAGGATCTCCACGAAGAGGCTGTAGGGCCCCCACTGGCCCAGGATCGGCAGGTGCCAGGTGGGGTTCCAGACCTCGCCGAACGCCTCGACCAGGGCCAGGAACAGGCCGCCGAAGCCGACCATGACCAGCCAGTGGAAGACCCCGACGTGGCTCCACTTGAGCATCCGGGTGTGCCCGAGCGTCTCTTTCAGCATCGTGGCGAAGCGCGGGCCGAACGGCCCCGTGCGCGTCGGGTCGGGCTGCCCCAGCTTGATGATGCTGAGCATCCTCGCCACGGTGCGTGCCACGAGCGCGACGGCCACCACGGCGGACAGCGCCGTGACCACGCCGAGGACGATCTGCAGCCAGCTCATCTCGTCGAAAACCTCCTGTTGTGCGTTCCGCCCGGGAGGCTACGCGGAGAGTTACTCGTCGGTAATGCCCGGCTGTTCCTCGGGTGTGACGGCCTCACTGCGGTCCCGCGACGACATCGCGTGAGCCGGAGAATAAGTCACGCGCGCGGTGAATCGCCCCTGTGACGTGCTCGGACGCGCATCGATTGCCCGTCTTCACCGGATCGGGACCTGGTCGGAAGCCGCTCGGGTACCGTACGGGCCGTGGCCGGTGTGAGAGGAATCATTCTCGAGCGCGGTCCCCGGTGCGCCTCACACCAAGGTCACCTGTACGGCCCGTAGCGTTGGTCACGCTGGGTGTCGAGCCGGGTCCCATCGTGTGACCGCGCGCGTTCGGGCCCAGCCAGGGACGTTCGCTCGCTAAGCTCCGTCGCGGGGTCAACAGGAGGAGCCGTCATGCACGCACCGGGGGCGACAGCCCTCTGGTACGCCCAGAATCTGACGACCAACGGCCTGCAGGGCTGGATCCAGGACAACGTGGTCCCGTTGATCCTGCTCACCATCGCGGTGATCCTCCTGTGGATAGGCGGCCGCGGGGACAACGCCGGCGTCGCGCGCCGGAGCGTCGGGCTCCTCGTGGGGCTGATCGCGCTGGGTATCGCGGTGTCCGGGAACGGTCCGCGCGTCGGGGCGTTCCTCGCCAACCTCATCGTGGGGTGAGTCGTGCTCGTCCGCACCGATGACGAGGTCTACCGCGTCGACTCCGTCTGGCTCGGCCCGCCGCGCGCCACCTTCCCCTGGCGTGCCCGCTACGTGAGCTACGGCGTGGGCCTCCTCGTCATGATCATCGTGATGTTCCTGCAGCGCCGGGTCGGGATCGGGCTGAGCTTCTTCTCGGTCGCCTGGGGGCTGATCATCACGGTGGTGGTGACGCGACTGCTCGGCAAGCGCATCGACTACGAGCGGCCGCTCGGACAGGTCTTCGCGCTGTTCTCGCACGAGGTCACGGGTCCGCGGGCGCGGACCGGGCCGCGGGGCGGGCCGGTCCGCGCGGGTCATGTGCGGATCCGCTCGGCCGTCGAGCGGGGCCTCGGTCGCAACCGGACCGCCCCGTCGCGCGAGTGGTCCGGCCGGTCCGCGAAGGGTGCGCCGCCGCCGTCGGGCACGCGGTCGTCCGGCTCGGTGGAGAAGGCTCCCCGATCCGCCGGGGCGACGTCCGGGAAGGACCGTGCCCGTGGCCGCCCGTGACGACCGCGGGCAGGACCCGTTGCGCGACGGGCGGCGCCCGCCCGGGCGAGCGCTCGCCGGCGAGTCCGGGCTGCCCAGGTTCACGCCGACGATCGCCCTGCGCTCCATCGACGGTCACGTCACCCGGACCGGCATGCAGGTCATGGCCTGGTACCGCCTGGCCGCGCAGGCCTGGAGCTTCCGGAGCGACTCCCAGCGCGAGATCCTGATCCGCCAGATCGCCGCGCAGCTCGGTGAGCTGCAGGGCCGCTGGCTGCACCTGCGCGTCACGACGCGCCCGTACCCGGTCCACATGTGGGCGGAGTCCTTCGACAACAACGCCCTGGGTCGGATGCCGGACGTCCCGGGCGCCCTGGGCTGGGACTCGTTCCTCGAGGGCGAGCAGCGGCACCTCATGGGCCTGTCTATGTCGGACAAGGAGGTCTTCCTCGGCGTCGAGGTCTCCGGGCGCAGCATGCTGGACCGCTGGGTGGAGAAGGCCGCACCGGTGCTCGGCAAGGTCGCGCCCGCGGCGGTGCGCGCCGAGCTCTCCGCGCTCGAGTCCGAGGTCAACCACCTGGACGTCCTGGTCGCCGGCGCGGGGCTGGACGCCGTCCCGGCCACGGCCGAGGACATGTCCTGGCTGATGCACCGCAGCGTCGCCCTCGGCCTGCCCGCGCCGCGCAGCCTCGCGTCCGTCCCGGCCGGTGTGCACCGTTGGGAGGGCGAGGACCTGGCGTCGTTCACCGACGGCGTCGAGCTGCACCAGGAGCCGTACGCGCCCACCGTCAAGGTCGTCGGCCGGGTGCGCAGCCAGACCGTGCAGCGCAACGTCGCCGTGCTCTCCGTCGGGCTGATGGAGGGCCTGCGCATCCCGGAGGTCGACGACCCGTGGATGCAGCACTCGGACCGGCTCCCGTTCCCGGTGGAGTGGTCCGCGCGGATCTACATCCGCAGGCCCGAGGAGGTGGCGGGTGAGCTGCAGCGCCAGATGGGCAAGGTGCGCAGCCAGATCCGGCACTACACGCACGACCACGATCTCGAACCGCCGATGTCGCTGGCGCGGCAGGCGGACCGGGTGCTCGAGGTCGAGGACGAGCTGACCACCGGCCTCACCCAGCTCAACACCCGGCTCTACGGGTGGTGGCGGATCGCCGTCGCCGGCAAGGACGAGGCCGAGGCCATCACCCGCGCCCAGCAGGTGCTCGAGACCTACGCGCCGAAGGTGCAGATCGAGCACCCGGAGGCGCAGTACCGCTACGCTCGGGAGTTCATCCCCGGCGAGGCGCTGGCGTCGACCGCGTACCGGCGGCGGGGCTCGGTCACCTGGGCCGCGGCCGCGGTGCCCGCGGCGACGGCGAGCGTCGGGGACCGGCGCGGGATCATGCTGGGCGAGACCTGCACGGCCACCCGGCGGCCCGTGGCGTGGGACCCGTGGCTGGCCCAGGAGGTCCGCCGGGCGTCCGGCCTCACCGCCGTCGTCGGGGGGCTGGGCTCCGGGAAGTCGTTCCTCACCGGACTGATCGTCTACAAGACCCTCCGCGCGGGTGCACAGTGGACCGTGCTGGACCCGTCCGGCCCGCTCGCCGAGCTGACCAGGCTGCCCGAGCTGGCGCCGTTCTCCCGGCACATCAACCTGCTGCGGGCGGATCCCGGCATCCTCAACCCGTACCGGGTCGTCGCCGAGCCGCGGCCCGAGCACTTCGCGGACGAGGAGGACCCGGAGCGCGCCTGGCGCCGGGAGCGCTCGCTGGCCGCCGCCACCCGCCGCCGGCTCGTGCTCGACGTGCTGACCGGGCTGCTGCCCTTCGACGTCGCGCGCCTGCCGCAGACCCGGATCGTGCTGCTCCGGGCGGTGCGCGAGGTCGGCGGCGCCCCGGACCGTCATCCCGGCCTGGTCATCGACGCGCTGCGCCGGCACGCGCGGGACGGCGAGGACCACGCGGGTGTCGTCGCGGACTTCCTCGAGGAGCGCCGCGAGCTCCCCCAGGCCGCCCTGCTCTTCCCGGACACCAGCCGGGACGACCCGTGGGCCGCGGACCGGGACTACCGGCTGACCGTCCTGACCATGCAGGGGATGACCCTGCCGCGGCCGGGCAGCCCGCGCGAGGAGTGGACGGACGGCGAGTCCCTGGCCGTCGAGCTGCTGAACCTCGCGTCCTGGCTCACCCAGCGCACGATCTACGACGCGGACCGCAACGCGCGCAAGGGCGTCGCCCTGGACGAGACCCACTTCCTCTCCCAGGTGCCCACCGGCAAGGTCCTGATCGACCGGCTCGCCCGGGACTCCCGCAAGTTCAACGTCCGCGCGCTGTTCGCCTCCCAGCTGGCCGGCGACCTGCTGCGGGTCTCGGGCTTCGCGTCGCTGGTCAACGCGGTGTTCGTCGGCCGCACGGACGACGACGAGGCGCAGACCGAGGCGCTGCGGCTGCTGCGCGTGCCCACCGGCGTCGGCTACGAGCAGATGCTCGGCACGTTGTCCCCCCGCCCGCGCCACGACGACCGCCCGGACGACACCCCGCGCCAGTTCGTGTTCGCGGACGGGCACGGCGGCGTCGAGAAGGTGCGGATCGACCTCGAGGCGCCGCATCTCGAGCACGTCCGCGAGGCGCTGGACACGAACCCGGACGCGAACCGGGTCGCGGTCCGCGGCGTCCCCGTCTCCTCCTCGGCCGTCCGCGCGCCCGACGAGCCCGCCGCGCTCGCCGCCCGGCCCGGGCCCGTGCCACCCGGCGGAATCGATCTGGACGACGACGAGTCGGGTCTCGACCTGTCGGCGCCGGACATCCGCAGCGGCCGGGCCACGCGGGTCGGCCCCGGCGGGGACGACGAGCTGGTCGGCGGCCGGTACGGCGGGCGCGCGGGATCGGTGCAGATCGCGCCGAGCGAGGCCCGGCTGCTCGACGACGAGGACGTCGACCTGTTCGACGACCTGGACGACCCCTGGGCGGACGACGCGGACGACCACGAGGTCGTCGACGCGAACGGGCGGGAGGGCGAGCCCGGGCCGGCCGGGCCCGGGCGGATCGCGGCAGGGGCGCACGGCGGCGAGCGGGCCGACGGCGACGGGCACGTGATCGAGCACGATCCGGAGGCGCACGTGGGCGCCGCCGACGAGGCCGGGCGGCGGTGACCGGGGAGGACACGCTCACGGGCTCGGGTGCCTGGCCGGTGCTCCTGGTGCTGCTGGGAGCTGTGGTGCTGGCGTGGCGCAGGAGGCGGCAGGCCGCGCGTACTGTGGCCGTCCCTGTCGACGGCTCGTCCGGGCGGCCGAAGGGCCGGCGCCGGGCGGCGCTGCTCGTCGTCGTGGCGCTCGTCGGCGGATCGGTGCTCATGGGGACGCCCGCGATGGCGCAGCCCTTCGACTGCAAGGAGTCCCCGGAGCCGGATCGGCCGGGGACGGGCCTCGTCGGCTCGATCGACGGACCGCGCGCGGACGGCGGCGAGATCGGCAGCGTGTACCGCGAGGTCGGCTACGCGGGCCTCGTCTGGCACAACTACGACCTCGGCTGCGCGGGCTCCGCGCTCAACCCCGCGACCAGCACGGACACCTGGCTCGGCAACCAGACGTTCAACCTCGCCAAGGTCACGGTCGGCGGGGTGAACTGGGCGCACTACCTGATCGCGGACGGCGGCGCCCTCCTCGACCCGCTGGACAAGGTCATCACCGACGCCACCAGGGCGATGTACGAGTCCGTCTTCACGGTGTGGATCGGCGTGGCGCTGCTGATCCTCGCGGTGATCCTGCTGGTCCTCGCGATGCGCGGCGACCTCGCCCGGCAGACCCAGCGCGCCGCGTTCGCGCTCGGGGCGCTGGTGATCGCCGGGGTCGCCTATCTCGCGCCGGTGGACTGGGCGAAGGCCGGGGACGCGCTGCTGCTGGACGGCGTCACGCAGATGCAGCAGGGGTTCCTGTCGCAGGTGGGGCTGGGCGACCAGGACACGCTGCCGACGGTGCTCGTCGACCAGGTCGTCTACCAGAACTGGTTGCGCGGCAACTTCGGCGCGCCGGACGTCCCGCAGGCCCAGGAGTTGGGCCGGGACCTGCTGCGGGCGCAGGCGTTCACCATCGACGAGGTCCTCGAGGGCCGGGCGACGCCCGAGCTGGCCGAGCAGAAGAAGGCCGACTACGCGGCCCTCGCCGGCCGGATGGGCGACCGCTACAGCTACTTCCAGGGTGAGTCCGGCAGCCGCGTCGGCGTCGGGGTGCTCTCGGTGATCCAGGCCGTGTGCATCGCGCTGTTCCAGCTGCTCTCCAAGGTCCTCGTGCTGGTCGCGATGCTGCTGCTCCGGCTGATGGTGATGACCGCCCCGGCGATCGCCGTCGTCGCGGTGCTGAAGCCGGACATCCTCCCCGCGCTGCTGCGGGTGGCCGGGTCCGCGATCGTCAACACCATCGTCGTGGGGGCGCTGGCGGGGCTGCACGCCCTGCTCGTCGTGTCCCTGTTCCGGCCCGGCGCCGGCATCGACCTCTGGCTCGCCCTGCTCGTCACCGGCGTCGTCACCGTCGTCCTCTGGGCCGTCGCGCGGCCCTTCCGGCGTCTCGTCTCGATGGTGTCCCTCACCCGGGACCAGTTCGGCGGCATCGTCCCCGGCGCCGGGGACGGCCCCATGTCCCGCGTCTGGCATCGGGTCCGCGGCGCCGAGCCCGAGGACCGGCAGGGCCGTTGGTGGACCGAGCGCAGCGGAGGCGGCGGGCAGCCGCTCGGCGAGCGCGTCCGGCCCGAGGCCGAGACCGTGCGCGCCACCGCGACCGACACCCGGGCGACCGGCTCCGGCGCGCGGCCACCGCGCCGGCGCTCGGAGGCCGAGCCCGCGTCGTCGGCCGCGCTCTCCGCGGCGCGGCGGCAGGCCCTGCCGTCGGGCGGGGG
>JAODNN010000039.1 GCA_025465355.1 Blastococcus sp.
GCACCACCCACCCGGACCACCGTGGATGACGGGCAGGGCGACCTCTCTGTCGCACCCTCGGGTGCTGACCTCACTGCAGCGAGACTGCCGCGAGGCGCCCTGCCCCCTTATTCAGCAGGCTCCTAGACCGGGGCCTTGCTGGGCTGCTGCAGCAGTCGCCGCTGGACCGACCAGCCGAGAGCGCCGAGCACGAGCCATGCGGCGGCGCTGAGGACCGCTTCGGCGGTGGTGTCCGGCGTGCGCAGGAAGCCCAGCGTGTTCGGCCAGATCCGGCCCAGACCGCTGAGGGCGAGCCCGGCGCCTCCGAACGCGCAGGCCCAGAGGGCGGCGGTCTCGTGGTACCGCTGCGCCGCCAGGCCGGTGAGCACGGCGACCGCCACCACGAAGATGACGGCGAGCAGGACGTTGCCGTCGTCCCCTTCCAGCAGGCCGAACAGCTTCGCCCCGATCACCCCGCCGGCGAGCCCCCCGACGACGAACAGCGCCGCCCGGAAGACCACGCGCGCGAGAACCCAGCCCACCACCGCGGCGCAGCCGGCGACGATGGCCGCGACCGCCACCGATGCGCCGAGTCCCTCCGCCACGAGCCAACCGAGCGCGAAGCCGCACGCCAGCAGCGCCAGGTGGATCGAGCGCAGACCGACGAAGCAGAGCAGCAGCCCGACGACGGCCAGTCCGACGCCGGTCACCCCGCGCCCGGCCGGTTCTCGGTGGTCGCCATGACACACCCCCAGCTCGGCGACGGTCAGGTGGCGACTCTCCCCATCGCCCGGCAGCCGTGCCTCACCTCGGATGGATGAGTTCGTCCATCCGACCCGTAGTCGCCGCGTAGCGGCTCGAACACCGGGCACCCAGTGATGACTCGGACGGCGGTGTCAGTCCGACCCATCGCGGGCGCGCCGGTAGCGCTCGTAGATCACGCGCGAGCCGAATGTCCTGGTCTCGACCAGGTCCAGCCGGACGTCGTCGGTGACCGGCGGCAGGAAGGGCGTGCCGCCACCGACGACGACCGGATTGCGGAACATGCGCAGCTCGTCAACGAGGCCGAGCTCGATCGCTGCCGCGGCCAGGCCGGCGCCGCCGATCGAGACGTCCTTGTCGGTCGCGTCGAGCGCCGCAGCGGCCTCCTCGGCCACCGACCCCTCGGCGAGCCGGGCGTTGCCCTGGACGCTGGCGAGCGTGCGGCTGAAGACGACCTTCGGGATCGCGCACCACACGTCGGCGAACGCGGCCCCGAGCTCGTTGTCGCGCAGCGACGGATCCGTCTCCCACGGCAGCATCGTCTGGTAGAGCCTGCGCCCGCACAGATGGCCGCCGAGCTCACGTGTCTGCTCGAGGTGGAAACGAAACTGCTCCTCGCCAGGGGCCGACCACCCGAACGCGCCCCCGCGGTCGGCGATGAAGCCGTCCACCGAGACGCTCATCGAATAGATCAGCACGGCGTCAACCACATCGCACCGGAGCGGCGGACGATCATCGCGATGACGTTCACCATTGGTCGTCACTCACTGCCGCGCTCTCCGTCCGAATGACTGCGCGGTCCTGATGGGTACTCACCGGCTCATCTTGCTGCCGCACTCAAGGCCGACTGGGCGTCAACGCACGACGGAGCAACTGCGGTGCCGCAGGTCACTGCTTCGGTTGACGCATGTCAGACCGGCCGCGCACCCCTCGGGACCACCGTCCGATCCCGGTGACCGACGCGCGGTCGGGCCGTCACGGCGCCCCGCGCGGGCCCGGGACGGACACATCGCGGGAGGACACGGGCTGCCGCGGCGCCGGGAACGCCGACCGGGGCTGCCGAGCCACAGGGGACTGCTCGGCCGGTCGCAGGCGACGCGCCTCGGCCCATCGGACGGCCAGCTTGCCCACCTCCCAGACGACCAGCAGCACGAGGGCGGGCACCAGCGCCCACCCGAACTCGGCCAGCGTGATGGGCGTCGTGCCCAGCAGCCGGTTGAAGACGTCCATCTGGGTCACCAGCACCGCGAGGGCCACCTCGCCCAGCAGCGCCCAGTTCATCTGCTTGCTGTCGAACGTCGCGGTGGTCAGCACCGTCTGCGTCTCGCTCCGGCACTCCAGGGCCGCCACGATCAGGCACAACGCGAACGACGTCAACGCGACCGACCGGGCGACCTCGAGCCCTCCGAACTGCGTCGTCCCGAGCCAGATCAGCAGGAGCAGCCCGATGGTGATCACCGTTCCGGTGATCACCACGGTCGTGATCAGCCGCGGGGTCAGCAGAGTCTCTCCTCGCGGCCGTGGACGGGCTTCCATCAGGCCCGGCGTCTCGCGGTCGAAGCCGAGCGCCAGCCCGAAGGCGGCATTCACGAAGAAGTGGATCCAGAGCACCCGCGCCGGCGTGAACGGCTCCCCGGCGGCGATGTTGAACAGGCTGGCGCCGAGGAAGGTGAGGACGAAGACCACGAGCAGGACGAGGACGAAGCGGATGTACTTCGTCAGGTTGTCGTAGATCTTGCGGCCCTGCTCCACCGCGAACACGATCGTGGCGAAGTCGTCGTCGGACAGGATCATCCGGCCGGCGTTCTTGGCGACGTCGGTCCCGCTGCCCATCGCGATCCCGATGTCGGCGGCTTTGATCGCCGGGGCGTCGTTGACACCGTCGCCGGTCATCGCGACGACGTCGCCCTTCTTCTTCAGCGTCTCGACGAGCAACACCTTGTGCTCGGGCGCGACGCGACCGACGACGCCGATGCGTTCGATCCGGAACAGCCGCTCGTCCTCCGGCAGGGCGGCGAAGTCCTCGCCGAGGACCGCCTCACCCGGGATGCCCAGCTGGTCGGCGATGGCCGCGCCGGTGACCATGTCGTC
>JAODNN010000053.1 GCA_025465355.1 Blastococcus sp.
GGCCTTCGCCGCCCAGCACCGGCCCGCGGCTGCCCCGGGACCTCGATCCGCGCCGGCCCCGTACGCAGCGCCGCCGGCCGCGCTTGTCCCGGGTGGCCCTCAGCACGGCGGCCGTCTTCCTTCTCGCGATGGGCATCGTCACCGGGATCGAACTGATCGGGCAGCGTCCGGTCTCCGCGCTCGTCGGCGCCTCGCACACGTCGGGGACGACGACGATCGGCGCGCTCACCGACGGGTCCGCCAGCACGCCGTCCCGACCGTCCACGCCCAGCACCGCCCCAGCGACCTCCAGCCCGGGGAGTTCGCCGTCCAGGGAGCCCTCGTCGACGCCCGACCCGGTCTCCGAGTCGGCCACACCGAGCGCGACGGAGTCGGCGTCACCCTCCGCCTCGGTCAGCAGCACCCCGGCGCAGCCGACCCCGTCAGCCGGAACCGCCCCCACAGCGACCCCGACGCACTGACGCAGCCGGCTAGGAACCACCAGCCTCGACCGCGCCCGAGTGCGCGTGGTCAGTGACGGAGACCGCCGGACACGTCGAACCCGTCGTCGGTGCTGAAGCTGGTCCACCCGCCACTGCCGTCACCGACCGGCAGGCCACTGCTGCCCTGGCCGAAACTGCCGTCGAGGTGGTCCTCGATCCATTTGCCAACCGCAGCCCTCCGAGCAGGACCACGTGCAGGAGATCATGGCCGACCCGACGTGCTTGCCACACTGCGACGGGTAGGTGGCAAGAAGGCGTGCCGGCCTCCGGCTCGCCAGCCGATGCATGCTGTCGTGCGCCGCCATGACGAACCGGCTCGATCGGCTGGAGGCGATGGGCCTCGTCCGCCGCGGGGCCGACTCCGCCTTTCACCGTCATGCGGCCGATGCGACCACGAGGTTTCGTGCGTGGACATGGGCAGAGTGCCCATCGACAGGCGCACTGCTGTGCGCGAAGCCGATCGGGCGAAGTGCACAAGGAAACGGGCGATACGCGGCAGTCTGACCATTCAGGCGTCCGATGCGCCCACCTAGGTTGGGCGGGCCGCAGATCAACGATCTGGTTGCGGTCACAGCCGAGCCGAGAGGTTCACATGCGAGAACTCACATTGGCCGACATCGACAACCTGGTGCTCGGAGCGACCCTGCTGGGCACGGGCGGAGGTGGAGATCCCTACATCGCCAAGCTGATGGTGCAGCAAGCCATCGAGAGCTACGGGCCCGTGCGGGTCGTCACCACCGATGAGCTCGACCCGGACGGGTTGGTCCTCACGACAGCGATGATCGGCGCCCCGACCGTGCTGATCGAGAAGATCCCCGCGGGGACCGAGTTCATCGGCGCCGTCCGCTCGCTGGCCAAGTATCTCGGGCGCGAGCCGGTCGCCATCATGCCCATCGAGGTCGGGGGGATGAACACCATCATCCCGCTGACGGTCGCCGCCGAACTGGGCCTGCCGATCATCGACGCCGATCCGATGCGTCGCGCCTTTCCCCAGATCGAGATGACCGTGCTCACCCTGGCCGGCATCCCGGCCACACCGATGAGCATTGCGGACGAGAAGGGCAACCAGATCGTCTTCGAGGCGGTGACGAACCAGGTTGCGGAGAAACTCGCGCGGGCCGCGGTGATCCAGCTCGGCCTCGCCGACGCCATCTCCTGCTACCCGGCCACCGTTCGCCAGATTGCGGACTTCGCCATCCAGGGGTCGCTGACGTACTGCGCCGAGCTGGGCCGGTTGCTCGCCCGGGTCCAGAACGGCACAGCGGGTGCGTACGACGAGTTCCTGACATTCGCCGACGGCCGCTCGTTCTTCTCGGGAAAGGTCGTCGACATCGACCGGCGAACCGCCGACGGCTTCGCCCGGGGAACGGTCGTGCTCGAACACCTCGACGACGCAGACCGGACCATGCGCGTCGAGTTCCAGAACGAGAACCTCATCGCTTTCGAGGACGGGGTTCCGGTGATCACGGTCCCGGACCTCATCTGCTTCCTGGACCACGAGACCGCCCAGCCCATCACGACGGAGATGATCCGTTACGGACACCGACTGGACGTCGTGGGTCTGCCCTGCGCTCCGGAATGGCACCGCGACGGCTCCCTGGCGTTGGTCGGGCCCCGGGCATTCGGCTACGACGTCGATTACACGCCGATGGAGGTGGCAGTGCGATGACCGCCCTCCGAATCGGTATCGACGTCGGCGGGACCAACACGGACGCCGTCGTCGTCGACGACAGGGACCGTGTGCTGGCAAGCACGAAGTCGGCCACCACCCCTGACCCGTTCGACGGCATCAAGGCCGCGCTCGGTGGCGTACTCGCCGAGGTCGATCCCGGCCTGGTGCACCACGCCATGCTGGGGACGACCCATCCGGCGAACGCCATCATCCAGCGCAAGGATCTCGGAACCGTCGGCATCCTGCGGCTCGCCGCCCCCTCGTCCTACGGGGTCCGTCCGGGTGCGGCGTGGCCCGAGGACCTGATGAAACGGGTCATCGGTCACGCCGCCATCGTCGGGGGCGGCTTCGAGTACAACGGCGAGGAGATTGCACCGCTCGACGTCGAGGCCATCCGGCGGTTCGCCGACGAGCTCGACGGTTCAGTGTCCGCGGTCGCTGTCACCTCGGCCTTCGCGGCGGCCAACAACGAGCACGAACTCCGCGCCGCCGAGATCCTGCGGGAACGACTGGGGTCGGACGTGCAGGTCTCCCTCTCCCACCAGGTCGGAGCGCTGGGGCTGCTCGAGCGCGAGAACGCCACCATCCTCAACGCGTCCATGTTCGGCGTCGCGAGGAATGTCGTCGAGGGCTTCTATGCCGCTCTTCGGGAGCACGGCATCGAGGTGGAGACCTACCTGACGCAGAACGACGGCACGCTGATGACCGCCGAGGAGGCGGTCCGGCTGCCGATCCTGACCGTCGGTTCCGGCCCCACCAACTCGATGCGCGGGGCCTGTGCGCTTGCGGGTGTGTCCGACGCACTGGTGATCGACGTGGGCGGGACGTCGGCCGACGTCGGCGTTCTGGTCGACGGATTCCCGCGGGAGTCCTCGACCGCGGTGGACATCGGCGGCGTGCGCACCAACTTCCGCATGCCGGACCTGATCTCGATCGGCCTGGGCGGCGGCACCATCGTGTCGACGGACTCGGGCCAGGTCGTCGTAGGGCCGCAGTCGGTCGGCTACCGGGTGGTCACCGACGCCCTGGTCCGCGGGGGCACGACTCTGACCTTGTCCGACGTCTCGGTGCGCAGTGGCCGGTTGCACGACTTCGGCAGCCCGGCGCTGGCCGCCCACATCCCCCAGTCGGTTATCAACGCCGCCCTGGCGTGGGCCGACAACCAGATCCAGGTGATGACCGACCGCATGAAGGCGAGCCGTTCGGTGCTCCCACTGATTGCCGTCGGCGGTGGATCGCATCTCGTGCCGGACGAGCTCTCCGGGGTCTCGGACGTCATCCGGCCGGCGCACTTCGCCGTGGCCAACGCGTTCGGGGCGGCGATCGCGGAGGTCTCGGGTGCGGTCGACCGGGTCTACCGCTACGAGACCCAGGGACGCGAGGCCTGTCTCGAGGAGGCGCGACGCCTGGCCACCGAAGCGGCCGTGCGTGCCGGCGCCGACCCGAGGCACGTCCGGATCACCGCCATCAACGAGGTCCCGTTGGCGTACCTGCCGGGGCAGACCTGCCGTGTGCAGGTCAAGGCGGCCGGAACGCTGGCGACCGGATGACGGCCGTACCCGGCGGCGACGGCCTTCCTGCTTCATCGGGCCTGCCGACGACGGCGACGGCCGACTGCCACAACGATCTGCTGCTCGGTGTCCTGCACCAGCGGGAACGGGGACTGCACGATCCGTTCGGGGACTTCTGGCTGCCGCAGCTGCGCGCGGGCGGGCTCGTGCTCCAGGTCCTTCCGATCTTCACCGAGGAGCAGTACGTCGGCGAGGCGGCGCTGCGGCGCACGCTGCTCCTCCTGGAGGAGGCGCGCCGGATCGCCGGCATGCACTCCGCGGACGTCGCCATCTGCGAGACCGGCGACGACATCCGTGCCGCTCTCGCTTCGGGACGCATCGCACTGGTGCTCGCGATCGAGGGAGCCGAGCCGGTCGGGAACAACCTGGCGATCCTCGACACGCTGTTCCGGCTGGGCGTGCGCATGCTGTCGCTCGCGTGGAACCGCCGAACCATGCTCGCCGACGGCGCGGCGGAGAACGCCACCGGGGGACGGCTCACCCGACTCGGGATCGACGCCGTCCAGGAGATGGAGCGGCTCGGGCTCGTCGTCGACGTCAGCCACCTCTCGGAGGCCGGCTTCGACCACGTCCGGGAGATCGCGACGCGGCCGTTCGTGGCGAGCCACAGCTCCTGTCGGGCGTTGCAGGACCATCCCCGCAACCTTCGGGACGCCGAGATCACGGCCATCGCGGACGCCGGCGGTTTCGTCGGCATCAACTCCTTCGGGCCCTTCCTCGCCGAGCAGCCGACGCTGGCGGACTTCGTCGAGCACATCGCGCATGCCTGCGCCGTGGCGGGCGCGGAGCATGTCGGGCTCGGTCCGGACTTCATGCTCGATCTGTGCGAGACGATGGATCCGAATCTCGGCGGCACGCTCGTGGATCTGTCGACGCTGCCGTGGGTGGCGGAGCTGGTACGACCGGCCGACCTCGCCCGTCTCGGTCCCGCTGTCGTCGAGCGGCTGGGCGAGGAGGCTGCCCGTGCCGTCATGGCAGGGACGATCGTCGACACCCTCGTCGAGCTCCTTCCGGCGTCAGCCCCGCGGGCAGTTCCTGACACCATGCGCGGGTGACCGGAGCAGGTATCGACGCAGATCTCTGGCCCGTGCGGGTCCGCGACCTGCTGGGGCTGGACGTCCTCCAGGGGGCCACGACCCGTGGCGGGCACGACGGCCTGGATCACCCGGTCGAGCACGTGCACCTCCGCACGCCCCGCAGTTCCGAGCCTGCCGGCCTCCCACGGTCCGTCGTCATCATCAACGGGACGTCGCTGGGCCGCGACGGCTACCAGGTCGACCTCGCGCTGCGCGCCGCCGCGGGGGTCGAGGCGAGCGCGGTGCTCCTGTGTACGACTGAGCCAGAGCTCTCGCAGGCCACGATCCGGCTGGCGAACAAACTGCGGCTACCGCTGATCACGTTCTGGGCGACGGACCTGCTGGACGTGTCCAACGCCATCTACCGGCGCGTGCGCTCCCAGTCCCTGGTCCGCAGCGACGCCCTGCTCGACACGATGCGAGCCCTGCGCCGGGTCTCCGGCAAGCGCGGGCCGGCCGCGGCGCTGGATGCGATCGAATCGGCGTTGCACACTCCGCTGGCGCTGGTCGGTGGCGAAGGCGTGGTCGTGGCCGGCGACCCCGCGGCGGCGCCGCCCGGAACCAACGACCTGCTCGACGTCGCGATCCTGTCACCGTTGGCTGACGTGGTGCACGTCGTGCAGCCGATCAGCCTCGGCCCAGGTGAGCGGCCGAGCTTCTGGCTGGCCGCGAAGCTGCGGTCCCCGGCCCACAGCTGGCAGCAGACGGTCGCGGATGTCCTGGCCTTCGCGTCGTGGTACGTCTCGGTCACCCTGGTGGCCGACCGCCTGGCGAGGGAACGGGATGCCCGGTTCCGTCTCGGCATCCTGAACGCGATCATCGCCGGCCAGGAACGCCCGGAACCCGTCCTGCTCGAGCAGCTGGGCGTCCTGGGGTGGTCGGCGGACGGCTGGTGCACCGCGATCCACCTCCAGGCATCCGGGGCGGTCGATCCGCTGCGGGTCCTCAACCTGTCCGAGGACATCCACCGGCATCTGGCGTCGGCCGGTCTCCGTGGGCCGTTCATCGAGCGCCCGGACGGCTGGACGATGTGGCTGGTCGATCGCACGGAACCGCCGCTGAAGAGCTACAAGACCACCGTGGACAAGGTGGCAGCAGCCGGTCAGGCGTTCGCCGAGGGCGCGCTCGGGCTACGGCTGCACGCCGGGATCGGACGCCCCTACCTCGGCCTCCCCGGGTTGCGCTCCTCCCTGGCCGAGGCCAAGGAGGCCGGCACCATCGCCCAGGCCGCAGGCGGCCCGTTCGGCGTGCAGCACATCGACGACATGGGGATCCGGCGGATCCTCCTCGGGTGGTACGCGTCCGAGGCCTTCTCGGACTTCGCGCACACCCTGCTCGCTCCGCTACTGACGCTGGACAGTGGCGCTGAGCTCATCCACACCCTCGAGACGTTCCTGAACGCCCAGTCCTCGGCCACGCTCGCGGCCAGTCAGCTCGGGGTACACCGCAACACGGTGCTGCACCGGATCTCACGCATCCGTGGTCTGCTCACCGCCGACCTCGACGACCCCGAGGAGCGGTTGGCCATCCAGTTGGCCTGCCGGGTTGCCAAGCTCGGGCCGCCGGCACCGAAGAACGCCTGACCGGCGGCGCAACCTGCGGCGCTCCGGCGCCGGCCCGCGCACGGGCCGACGCCGGAGCCGGCGTCAGTTGCCGGCCGTCAGGCGCGGCGCTCCTTGGGCGGCGGCGGGAGGTACGTCGCCCGGCTCGCCCGCAGGCCCAGCCTGACCAGCTTCTCCAGCCACAGCAGGGCGGCGCCGGTCGGGTCGACGACCGGGACGAACGTGCCGTCACGCTCCAGGCGCGCCTGCAGTTCACGGGCAACGCCGATCATGCCGGTGCAGCCGAGCACGATGACGTCCGCGGTGCCGCTCTGGATGGCGGCGCTCGCCTCGCGGTGCAGCAGATCGAGGAGTTTCTCGGGCTCGTCGAGCTCGAGGACGGGAAGGTCCACGACCCGCACATCGGTACACCGGTCCGACAGGCCGTAGCGGCGGACCAGTCCACGGATCATCGGCACGACGTTGGGCAGCACCGTCACGATCCCGACCTGGTCCCCGAGCGAGAGCGCGGTCAGCATGGCCGGCTCGAACCCGCCGACGACCGGGATGTCCACCACCTCACGGGCGGCGTGGACCGCGGGATCACCGAAGCACGTGATGAACACCGCGTCGGCACCGTCGGCCGCGGCCTGCTGCACGGCCTCGAGGATGCCGGGACCGGCCAGCGCCTCGTCGTACTCGGACTCGATCGACGCCACGCCACGCTGCACTCGGACCACGTCGATCTCGAGATCCGGTCGCGCCCACTGCGCGACCTCCTTGCGCACGTGCTCCGCGAACGGCTCTCCGATCAGCGGACTGACCACGGTCAGCTTCATGAGCTACCTCCTCGCTGGGTGCAGCGGACGCTAGATCGTGCGGGTGGCGCTGGCGATGTGCAGTCTGCACCACGAAAGCCCTGGTCTGGGCCTGTGCGCACAGTGACGCACGGTTCCGCCGGGCCCTAGCTTCGTGCCCCAAGCTCACGCGTCCGCCCGGTCGGGCGATGCGCGGCCAGCCATCCTGCGGAGGTCCAGCAATGCAGTCACGTGCGAACCGCCCCCGAGCCGCTGCTCCTGGCGATCCGGTCGCCCGGGGCCGTCAGAGGGGCAACCTGCCCTCCAGGACGATGGTCGGGACTGTCGCGGCAACGCTGGGCCTCGTCCTGACCCTCGCTGCGTGCACGACGTCGAGCGGCGGTGCGAGCAGCACGGGTTCCGCCGGATCGGGCGCCTCGGGCAACGTGCCCGACGCCGTGAAGGCCAAGCTCACGAAGCTGCTCGACGTACCGGCGCTCGAGTCCCCCGGACCGGCCGTGGCCGTGTCCACCCTCAAGGGAAAGACGGTCTTCGTCATCCCGCTGCAGAGCACGAACCAGTACAACAACCTGATCGACTCCGCCATGGAGGAGGCCGGCAAGAAGGCCGGTGTGGACGTGACCGTCTACACCAACCAGGGCCAGACCAACCAGTGGGTCGCCGGCATGAATCAGGCGATCGCGCAGCACGTCGGTGCGATCGTCCTCAGCGGCGGCACCGACCCGCGCGTCCTGCAGCCGCAGATCAAGGCCGCCCGGGACGCGGGCATCCCCGTCGTCGTGAGCCAGTTCTTCGACAACTCCGCGAAGTACGACTGCGGCGCGCTGAGCGCTGACTGCATCGCCGACATCGACGGCGTGGTCCCCGCGCCGTACCAGGACGCCTCGGTCGCCGACGCCGACTGGATCATCCAGGACTCCAACGCGAAAGCGAACGTCCTCGTCGTCACCTCCAACGACGCCGGCCCCAGCAAGGGCCAGGCCGAGGCAGTCAAGAAGGAGTTCGCGTCGAACTGCCCTGACTGCACGGTGAAGTTCGTCGACGTGCCCGTCGCGCAGTGGACGACCGGGACGCAGTCGACCGTGCAGTCCGCCCTGGTCTCCGACCCGAACCTCAACTACGTGCTGCCGCTGTACGACGTCATGGCCGCACAGTCCGCTGCGGCGGTCACCTCGTCGGGCAAGTCGGCCAAGGTCGTCAGCTTCAACGGCACGCCGTCGGTCCTCACGCTGATCCAGACCGGCAACGTCGTCGCGATGGACATCGGCCAGAACCTGGCCCAGATCGGCTACGCGAACATGGATCAGGCATACCGGCTGATGGCCAAGATGCCCGCCTCGAAGACGGCGCGGGACGTGATCCGGGCCTTCGACAAGTCCAACGTCGGCGATGCGGGCACGCCGCCCCAGCAGGACAAGGGCTTCAACGACGGTTACCTCGACGACTACTTGAAACTGTGGGGCCTCAGCTGAGTCCGTTCCGACCTTGAACCGACGTGTGTATCTCGCCTCTCACAGTGGGAGTTCCCCGTGCCCGTCCGCGATGACGCCGCTGCCCTCGTCGAACTGAGGGGCCTGTCCAAGCGGTTCGGGGCCAACTGGGCGCTGGACGGCGTCGACCTACGGATCGACGCCGGCGAGATCCACGGCCTGCTCGGGCAGAACGGCTCGGGCAAGTCCACGTTGATCAAGGTCCTGGCGGGATACCACGCGCCCGACGCCGGCGAGCTGCGGCTCAACGGGCGCGTGGTGTCCCTCCCCCTGTCCGCGCGCCAGCTCAAGCAGCACCGGATCCGCTTCGTCCACCAGGATCTGGCGCTCATCCCGTCCCTCACCGTCCTCGAGAACTTCCTCAGCGGTGACTTCGGTCTGCGCCGCGGCCTGGCCCCGCTGCGCTGGCGCCGGGAGAGCGCGGCGGCACGCGAGGTGTTCGCGACCTACGGCCTGGACCTGGACCCGAACGTCCTCGTCCGGGACATCTCCCGGCTGGCCCGCGCGCAGCTGGCCATCGCCCGGGCGGTACGCGACCTCGGCACCGCGGACGATGACGGCGACGGCGGCCTGGGGCTGCTGGTACTCGACGAGCCGACGGCGTTCCTGCCCCGCGACGAGGCAGACAATCTCTTCCGGTTGATGCGCGCGGTGACCGACCGCGGCGCCGGTGTGCTGTTCGTGTCGCACGATCTCGAGGAGACCGTCGACATCACGGACCGGGTGACGGTGATCCGAGACGGCAAGCTGGTCGGCACCGTCGCCACCCAGCAGACGACGACCAATGACCTCATCTCCATGATCATCGGCCACACGTTGGCCCCTCGCGCCACCGTGCCCGAGAGCGCTCGACCCACAGGCGATACCGACGTCCGTGTATCGAGCCTGAGCGGACCCCTGGTGCGCGAGGCATCCTTCGAGATCCGGCACGGTGAGGTCCTGGGCATCACCGGCCTGATCGGCTCGGGGTTCGAGCAGATCCCGTACATGCTGTTCGGGGCGCGCCACGCGACAGCAGGCGAACTCGGCATCGGGCCCGATCGGTTCGCGATCGCTCCGATGACTCCTCGCCGGGCCATGGATGCGGGGCTGGCGCTGATCCCCAACGACCGGGCCGTCGAGGGCAGCGCACCGTCTCTCACGATCGGTGAGAACGTCGCCCTCCCCACGATCGACCGCATCTCGCAATGGGGGCGAATCTCGGAGTCGAGGCTGACGGAGTACGCCGCGTCGCTCACCCAGGAGCTCGACGTCCGCCCCTCGGATCCCCGGCTGCCCTACGCCGCGCTCAGCGGCGGGAATCAGCAGAAGGTGCTGCTGGCCAAATGGCTGGCGACGAACCCGCGGCTGCTCCTGATCAGCGAGCCGACGCAGGGCGTGGACGTCGGCGCGCGCGAGCAGATCTTCCGCCTGATCCGCGGCGTCGCGGCGCAGGGTTGCCGGGTCCTGTGTGCCAGTTCCGATCTCGACCAGCTCGCGCAGGTGTGTACGCGCGTCCTGGTCTTCCGCCGGGGACGCATCACGGACGAGGTGTCCGGCGGGTCATTGACCAAGCACGGCCTGACCGAGGTTCTTTTCCGGTCGGATGCCGCAGTCGCACAGCAGTCCTGAGGAGGACCCGATGTCGAACAGTGGACCGGTGGGCGTGAGTACGGACTCCCCCCGCCTGGGCACCGATGCGCCCTCCCCCGCGTCCCACACCGCGCCGAGGCCGGCCCGGCGCTCGCTCGGTGGCTGGCTGGAGATCGCGGCCCTGCCCCTGGCCTGGGTGCTGGTCATCGCGGTCTTCTCGATCCTGAAGCCGAGCACCTTCCTCACGCTCGCGAACTTCTCCAACATCTTCGGCAGCTACTCGGTGCCGTTCATCCTGACGCTGAGCCTGGTGCTACCCCTGACCTGCGGCGACTACGACCTCTCGGTCGCCTCGGTCGCGGCCATGGCGGCCATGACGACGGCCATCCTCAACGTCAACCACCACTGGGCGATCGTCCCGGCCATCGTCGCCGGCCTGGTGGTCGCGGCGGTGCTCGGCCTGATCAACGGATCGATCGTGATCTTCTTCGAAGTGGACTCGCTGATCGTCACGCTGGGCACCAGCACCGTGCTGCAAGGGGTGCTGCTGTGGATCAGCGGCTCGACGACCATCAGCGGGCTGTCCCCCAGCCTGGTCCAGTCCGTCATCGGCACCAAGCTCCTGGGTATCCCGCTGTCCTTCTACTACGGGCTGATCATCTGCGTCGTCCTCTGGTACGTGCTCCAGCACACCGCGCTGGGCAAGCGGCTGCTGTTCGTCGGACGCGGCCGGACGGTGGCCAAGCTGAGCGGTCTGCGCGTCGCACGGCTACGGCTCGGCTCGTTCATGATGTCGGCGCTGCTGGCCGGTGTGGCCGGCATCGTCTATGCCGGCATCACCGGGTCGGCGGACCCCACCTCCGCGCTGTCGTTCCTCCTGCCCGCGTTCGCAGCCGTGTTCCTGGGCGCCACCGGCGTCATCCCCGGCCGGTTCAACGCGTGGGGCTCGCTCATCGCCGTCTACTTCCTGGCGACCGGGATCACCGGGCTCCAACTGGCCGGCGCGGCGAGCTACGTCCAGCAGCTGTTCTACGGCGGCGCACTCGTCCTCGCGGTCACGTTCGCCCAGCTGAGCCGGCGGCGCGAGACCCGCGTCGAAGACACCGCCCAATAGCCACTGCGGGACATCGCACGCTCATCCCCGCCGCGTCGATCCCCCTCCCCCCTCCGGAAAGGCACTCATGACTGCGTACGACACCGTTGTCCGTCACGGCCTGCTGGTCACTCCCGATGGCACTTCGATCGGAGACATCGCCGTCAAGGACGGCACGATCGCCTGGATCGGCCCCGAGTTCGACGGCGAGGCGGCCACGGAGATCGACGCGACGGGTCGCGTGGTCGTCCCCGGAGGGATCGACTGCCACACCCATTTCGACACCGAGGCCGGCGACCTGGGGCGCACCGCCGACGACTACGAGAGTGGCACGCGCGCCGCCGCCGCAGGCGGGATCACCACGATCATCAACTACGCCTTCCCCGGTCCCGGGGACACCCTGCTGGACGTCGTCGAGCGGGAACGGCTCCTCGCCGAACCGCAGGCCCACATCGACTTCAGCTTCCACCCGGTCATCACGCCGTTACTCGGTGGGGACGTCGAGACCGACCTGCCGCTGCTCGCCGAGGCGGGCTTCCCGAGCGTCAAGGTGTTCAACGGTTCGCAGTTCCGGCTCACCGAATCAGAGATCCTGCGGGTGCTCGCTGCCGCGGCCGACGCCGGCGTCCTCGTCGCCGTGCACCCCGAGGACGAGGCGCTCACCGAGTTCCTGATCCAGCGGCGCCGGCAGGCGGGGCCGCTGGACCCCGAACGGGCTGCCGAGGACTTCCAGGCCTGCCATCCGCCCACGACCGAATCGGCCGCGGTTGCCCAGATCGGCGCCTACGCACGGCAGCTCGGCGCGTCGGTGTACTTCGTGCATCTCTCCTGCGCCGAAGCGGTCGAAGCGCTCGACTTCGTCAAGCGTTGTGGAACCGACGCCTATGGCGAGACGAGGCCGGCCTACTTGTTCCTGGATGGCAGCAGGTACGGCCTGCCGGAGCGGGAGGGGACCAAGTTCGTGTGCCTGCCCCCGCTGCGCGAGGTCGACGACCAGGAGGCCCTGTGGAAGGCGCTCAACGATGAGCTGGTCTCGACGGTGGCCAGCGACCACACGTCCTGGACGGCGGCGCAGAAGAAGGACCCCGCGCGGGACTTCACGAACCTGGTTGCCGGCTTCGCGAGCGTGCAGACGTGGTACGGCATGTTGTATGCCGAGGGCGTCGGCAAGGGCAGGCTCTCGGTCGAGCGCTTCGTGGAGATCTCCTCGACCAACCCGGCCAAGATCTTCGGTCTCTATCCGACGAAGGGTGCCCTGGTCGTGGGCGCCGACGCGGACATCGTGGTGCTCGATCCGGACGTGGACGTCGAGCTGGAACAAGCAGACATGCAGTCGCGCAGTGACTACGACCCCTACGTGGGCTTCGCCGGACGCGGGTGGCCGGCCGTTGTGCTGTCCCGCGGCGACGTCGTGATGCGTGACGGCACGATGACGACGTCGGCGGGACGGGGGCGCCTGGTTCGCCGGGTACGGGCATGAACCGCGGTGCCCTCAGCTCCGGAAGTACGTGATGACTCTGCTGTCGCACCCGCGGGCGGCGTGGCCGGATGTCGATGCGCTCCCGCCGGACGCGACAGCACTGATCTGCATCGGGGCGACCGAGCAGCACGGCCCTCATCTGCCCGTCGAGATGGACACGCTGATCGCCGGCGCCGTGGGGAGACAGGTGGCCGCCCGCCTGGATGTGCCGGTCCTTCTGTTCGGGCCGTTCCCTCTCGGGCTGTCCCAGCACCATGTCGGCTTTCCCGGCACGGTCACCGTTTCCGCGGAGACGCTGGCCTCGGTCGTCGAGTCCTACGTCGCGACGGCTGAGCGGGCCGGCATCTCCCGGATCGGCATGTTGAGCGGACACGGCGGCAACTTCGAATTCCTGGCCGACTTCTGCCGGCGAAGGCTCGAGGTCTACCCCGAGACGCGGTTGTCCGCCTACAGCGACCTGCAGGGAATGATCCAGGCAGGACGGACAGCGGCCGACGAGGCAGGTGTCGAATGGCCTCCGTGCGACGCGCACGCGGGCCTGCTCGAGACGAGCCTCGCACTGCACATCCTCGGTCCCGGCGGGGTGGGTGATTTCTCCGACGTCGTCGGTTACACCGCGGCGGAGCCGGACTGGCTCGACCGATTCTTCACGCGCGGTGTTGCCAGCTTGTCGAACAACGGCGTCGTGGGTGACCCCCGCGCGGCGACCGCCGAGATGGGACGACACATCCTCGCCTCACTCTCGGACAGCGTCGCTGCCCACTTCGCCCAGGAACTCCGGATACCACTCTCACAGGAGGGGCCTTCATGACGCCGTCCGAGCAGTTGCGGCGCCTGGGGATCGAACTCCCCGCCCTGGCCGCCAAGGGTCAGTACGGCCTCGCGTCGGTGACCGGGAGCACCGTCTCCGTGTCGGGTCAGGGCCCCATCGACGCCTCAGGCTCCGTGGTGCTCACCGGCACGGTCGGTGCTGACCTCGGTGTCGACGACGCGCGCGCAGGCGCCCGGTTGGTCGCGATCAACCTCCTCGCAGCAGCCGCGCAGACACTCGGATCGGTCGACCGGATCTCGGGGGTCCTCAACCTGACGGTCTACGTGCGCGCCACCGCCGACTTCACCGAGCACGTCCGTGTGGCTGACGGTTGTTCGAGCTTCTTCGCCGAGATCTTCCCCGGCGCGGCCCTGCCCGCCCGGGCCGCCGTCGGCGTCGCCAGCCTGCCCTTCGGGATACCCGTCGAGGCCACGGCGGTCTTCTCCATCGCCGGGTGATCTGTCCGGTCGACGACACCGGCTCTGCACCAGGCCAAAGACCCTCAGACGATGACACCTTTGACGAGCAAGAAGCATCCGTACGGCCGTTTCTCGGACGTCGCAACAACCGCGCTCGCAGAACGTGCCCGCTCGTAGAACTCATCCCGCGAGAGTCCTTTCGCCGCGACGGAGCGCCCCTCGATCTCGCTGGCCAGGGCGGTCATCTCCCGGTGGACGGGCAGGATGGGCTCACCGCTGACGGGCTCCATGAAGAGCATCGGGTGGTCGACGAACGTGTCCAACGGGAGCAGCCCGAGGATCGCCCGTATCGCGGTGGTCGTGTCGACTCCGGCGAGCTCCACCACCTCCGGTCCCGCGGAGTACGCCGGGTAGTTCCGGTCCACCACCGCGATCTCGGCGCCGTGGCCCATCGCGGCGAGCT
>JAODNN010000147.1 GCA_025465355.1 Blastococcus sp.
CGAGCACCGGGAACGCCGACAAGCTCGGCTACACCGCGACCGAGATCCGCTTCGCCGCCGGTGACCAGGCGCTGGCCGCCGCCCTCGCCGCGCAGGTGCCCGGAGCGACGCAGAGTCAGGACGAGGGCGTGACGAGGGGGACCGTGCAGCTGGTCCTGGGCTCGAACTTCAACGGCATCGGCAAGCCGGTGACGGCGTCGTCCACCGCGCCCGAGGTGAAGGGCGAGGACGCGCGCACCGCGGCGGACACGACCTGCATCAACTGAGCGGCTGCACCGGGTGGGGCCGCGGGCGGCCCCGCTGAGCGCGATGTCAGGCTGGTGCCGTGTCCTCTCCTCGACCCACGCTGCCCGGTGACGTGCTGGCGGGTGCTCTCCACCGCGCTCCCGCGGCTCCCCTGATCACCCAGTACGACGACGCCACCGGCGAGCGGATCGAGCTGTCGACGGCGACCCTGGCCAACTGGGTGGCGAAGACGGCGAACCTGCTCCAGGACGAGTTCGACGTCGGCCCGGGGAGTTCGGTGGCCGTCGCCCTGCCGGTGCACTGGCAGACCGCGGTTGTCCTGCTCGCGGTGTGGAGCTGCGGCGCGGCCGTCGTCGACACGGCCACGGAGGACCCCGACCGGCTCGCCGACGTCGACGTCGTCCTCGCCGCTCAGGACCGGCTGGACGCCGTCGAGGTACCGGAGAGCGCCGACCTGCTGGGTCTGTCGCTGCACCCTCTGGGCCTGGGCATGGCCGGCTACGCCGGTCCGGCGCGCGACTTCGCCCTCGAGGTGCGCGCGCAGGGCGACGTCTTCGTCCCCTACGAGTTCCCGGACGCCGGCTCCACGGGCCTGCAGATGGGCGGCCTGGAACTGACGCTCGGCGGTCTCACCGACGCGGCCCGGGCGCTCGGCACACGGCTCGGACTGACCGACGGCGACCGGGTGCTGGTCGACGAGCGGACGGCCACGGATGCCGGGCCGGTGGCCTGGTTGCTCACGCCCCTGACGGCGGGCGCGTCGCTGGTCCTCTACCGCCATCCGGTCGAGGAACAGCTGGTCCGCCGGGCCGCGGAGGAGCGGGTGACCGCCACCCTGGGACGGCGGATCGAGGGCGTGCGGGAACTCGGGCGCCCGGCCTGACTGCGCTCATGGTGGCGCGCCTCGCTCAGACGGGGCGATCCTCGCCGGCCTCCTGGTGAGCAACGGCCGGCTGCTCGGGCGAGGTGACCCAGCTGGCGAGGAACGTCAACGCCTGCCCCGACGGGGAGCCCGCCTCGGCGCTGTACGCAGTCAAGGTCAGCCCTGTGTCGGCCGGGAGTTCCATCGCGTCGAAGGCCAGGCTGAGGTCGCCGACGACGGGGTGGTGGAAGTGTTTGAGCCCGGTGCGGTGCAGGCGCACGTCGTGTGCCGCCCACCTGGTGCGGAAGTCGTCGCTGCGGGTGGCCAGCTCGCCGACCAACCCGGTCAGCGCCCGGTCGTAGGGGTCGCGGCCGGCCTCGGTGCGCAGCAGGGCGACGGTGGTGTTCGCCGCGTCGTCCCAGTCGGGGTACAGGTCACCGGCGCGCGGGTCGAGGAAACAGAACCGGGCAAGGTTCGGCGGCCACGTCGCGTCGTCGAACACCGGCGCGTAGAGCGCCCGCCCGAGCGGGTTGATCGCGAGGATGTCCAGCCGTCCGTTACGCACGAACGCCGGCGTGGTGGCCATCGAGTCGAGAATGCGCTGGACGCTGGGCCGCACCTGGGGCTGGGCCCGGCGGCGGGGCTCCCGGGAGCTGCTCCGCGCGGCCCGGGCCAGGTCGAACAGGTGTGACTTCTCCGCCTCGTCGAGCTGCAATGCCCGGGCGAGTGCCTCGAGGACGCTGTCGGAGACGCCGCTGCCCTTGCCCCGCTCCAGGCGCGTGTAGTACTCGACCGAGACTCCGGCGAGCAGGGCCACCTCCGCACGGCGCAACCCGGGCACCCGCCGGTTGCCGCCGTACGCCGGCAGGCCCGCCCGGTCCGGGGTGATCCTGGCCCGTCGGCTGGCCAGGAACTCGCCGAGCTCGATGCGCGTGTCCACGGCGTCCACGCTAATCGGCCTTCGCGCCGATCCAGGGCCGCCCGGGCCCGCCTGGGGGGCCCTGCCGATACCCCTCTGGACAGACACTCCCTCCTTCCCGCCAACCGGCGTTCCCTAGGCACATGGCTGAATCGAACATGGCAGACGGGACGGAGCCCTCGGGCGCACAGCGGATGTTCGGCGACTTCGCGCCCGCTCTGGTGCACGTCACCGACGACGTCCTCTTCGGCGAGGTATGGGAGCGCCCGCAGCTGTCGCCGAAAGAGCGCAGTCTGGTCACGGTCGCGGCCCTGACCGCGGGCGGCGACACCGAGCAGCTCGTCTACCACCTCGGTCTCGCCACGCAGAACGGCTCGACCGAGGAAGAGCTCATCGAGGCGATCACCCACCTGGCGTTCTACGCCGGATGGCCGAAGGCCATGTCCGCGATGGCCGTCGCCAAGCAGGTCTTCCGCGGCTGACTCCGCGGCGACCGACTCAGCAAGAACCGACCTCGAGAGGAAGGGCAGTCATGCGAGGAGCAGTTCTCCACGCCCCCAGGGACGTCCGCGTCGAGCAGCGGAACGATCCGGCGATCATCGCGCCGACGGACGCCGTCATCCGGATCGCGGCCACCTGCGTCTGCGGGTCCGACCTGTGGGACTACCGCGGCATCAACCGGGTGACCGAACCGACCCCGATGGGGCACGAGTACTGCGGCGTCGTCGAGGAGGTCGGCAGCGAGGTCACCACGATCACCCCTGGGCAGTTCGTCATCGGCTCGTTCTTCGCCTCGGACAACAGCTGTCCGATCTGCCGGGCCGGCTACCAGAGCTCGTGCGTGCACCGCGAGTTCGTCGGTGCGGGGGGCGCCCAGGCCCAGGCGCTGCGCGTTCCGCTGGCCGACGGCACGCTGGTGGCCACACCGGGCATCCCCGACGACGACCTGATCCCGAGCCTGCTCGCCGCGTCGGACGTTCTGGGCACCGGCTGGTTCGGCGCCGTCGCCGCCGAGGTGGGGCCGGGCAAGACGGTCGCGGTCGTCGGGGACGGCGCGGTCGGCCTGCTGGCGGTCCTTGCGGCCAGACAGCTCGGCGCGGACCGGATCATCGCGATGAGCCGGCACGAGTCCCGCCAGAAGCTCGCGCAGGAGTTCGGCGCCACCGACATCGTGACCGAGCGCGGTGACGAGGGCGTGGCCAAGGTCAGGGATCTCACCGACGGCCTGGGCGCGCACTCGGTGGTCGAGGCCGTGGGCACCCAGGAGTCGATGATGCAGGCCATCCGTTCCACCCGCCCCGGCGGCCACGTCGGCTATGTGGGCGTCCCCCACGGGGTCGATCTGCCCGGCGAAGAGCTGTTCTACTCCCACGTTCACCTGCACGGGGGCCCCGCCCCGGTACGCCGGTTCCTGCCGGAGATGGTCGACGCGATCTGGAAGCGCGAGATCGACCCGGGCAGGGTCTTCGACCTGACGCTGCCGCTGGACGAGGCGGCCGAGGGCTACCGGGCGATGGACGAGCGCCGCGCCGTCAAGGCGCTGCTTCTCCCCTGACCACTCTCGACTCGCAGCGAGACACCCGAGAAGGAGCAGTTGTGCAGCTCGAACCCGTCAAGCCCACCGCCAAGGCCCCCGGGCAGGCCTTCACCGGCGACGTCTACGTCACGCCCATCCATCAGGGCCAGGAGCCGTCCCGCATGACGGTCGCCCTGGTTCGGTTCACCCCCGGCGCGCGGACCAACTGGCACTCCCACGCCGTCGGCCAGACCCTGCACGTCACCGACGGGATCGGGCTCGTGGCGACCCGCGACGGCACGGTGATCCGCATGAGATCGGGCGACACCGTCCACACCCCGCCGGGCGAGGAGCACTGGCACGGCGGCACCGCCGACACCTTCATGTGCCACCTCGCCATGCTCGAAGGGCTCCCAGGTGGCGAGGACCCCACCACCTGGCTCGAACCCGTCACCGACGAGCAGTACCGGGCCGCGAACGAGCGGTGACACCGACGGCGACGACTCTTCGTCGGGCGTGTCCGCGCGGCGTACTGGTTCGCCTCCGGCGGCATCGAACAGTGTCGCGCACCCGCGGTCGACAGGCG
>JAODNN010000168.1 GCA_025465355.1 Blastococcus sp.
TCCGGCCCGCGTCGGGCCTCTCCGACCCGAATTACGGTCGGTTCGGAGCCGAGAACTTGGCGAAAGTCACGTACCGGAGATTCCTCACACCGCTCGGAGCACATGAATCGCGTCCGTTCGGCCGACGATCAAGCGGAGCGGCGCCTTCGGCGCATCGGTGGATCCGAGAAAGGCAGAACGTGACTTCCGCGGGCGTAGTACCTGACAGCGCGAACCCTGACGTAGTACTCATCGGGGGCGGCATCATGAGCGCGACGCTCACCGCGCTCCTGGGCGTGGTCGCGCCGCAGTGGAGCGTCACCGTCTTCGAGTCCGCGGCGGAGGTCGCCGGTGAGAGCTCGGACGCGTGGAACAACGCCGGCACCGGGCACGCGGCGCTCTGCGAGCTCAACTACACGCCGGCCGTGACCGACGGCCGGGTCGATCCCGCCAAGGCGCTCACCGTCAACGAGCAGTTCCAGGTCTCGCGCCAGTTCTGGTCGCACCTGGTCCGCGCCGGCCTGACGGGCTCGCCCAAGGAATTCATCACGCCCCTCCCCCACGTCAGCTTCGTCACCGGCGAGGACGGCCGCGCCTACATGCGCGCCCGGCACGAGGCCCTGGCCGCGCAGCCCCTGTTCGCCGGGTTGCAGTACACCGAGGACACCGGGGAGCTCGCCCAGTGGATCCCGCTGATGATGGCCGGCCGCGATCCACGCCAGGTCGTCGCCGCGACCCGCTCCGAGGCCGGCACCGACGTGAACTTCGGCGCCCTCACCCGCCTGCTGTTCGCCGACGCCGCCGACCGCGGGGTTGCCGTCCACTGCAACCAGCGAGTCCGGGACCTCCGGCGTGACACCGATGGTCGCTGGGTCGTCACGGTGCGGGACATGGTCACCGGGGAACGGCGCACGGTCCGCGCGCGCTTCGTCTTCGTGGGCGCCGGCGGCGGCGCCCTGCCGCTGCTGCAGCGCGCCGGGATTCCCGAGATCCGCGGATTCGGTGGCTTCCCGGTCAGCGGCAAGTTCCTGCGCACCCGCTCGCCGGAACTCGTGGGCATGCACCAGGCCAAGGTCTACGGCCAGGCCGCCATCGGTGCGCCCCCGATGTCGGTGCCGCACCTGGATCTGCGGCTCATCGACGGTGACCACTCCCTGCTCTTCGGCCCCTACGCCGGCTTCTCGCCGCGCTTCCTCAAGGCGGGCTCGCTCTGGGACCTGCCCGGCAGCGTGCGCCCCGGCAACGTCGGCACCATGCTGGGCGCCGGGGCCGCCAACATCCCGCTCACGAACTACCTCGTGCGCGAGCTGCTCCAGTCCCGGTCGGCCCGGCACCGGACACTGACCCACTTCGTGCCCACCGCCGAGGAGCACGACTGGGACCTGATCACCGCCGGCCACCGGGTGCAGGTCATCAAGCGGGACCCGGCCACCGGCCGCGGCGTCCTGCAGTTCGGGACCGAGCTCGTCGTCGGTGGAGACGGCTCGATCGCCGGCCTCCTCGGCGCCTCCCCGGGCGCCTCGACGGCGGTCTCGGCGATGCTGGACCTGCTGGAGCGGGCCTTTCCCGACCGGATACCGGCCTGGCGGCCGGCTCTCGAGGAGGCGATCCCCTCCTACGGTCGGTCCCTCGCCGACGAGCCGGTCCTGCTCGGGCAGGTGCGCGCGTACACGACGCAGGCGCTCGAACTCGTCGCCTGACCGGGTCGGTCAGCCGTCGATGATCGTCCGCTCGAGCCGCCGGTCCGGGACCAACCAGACGAGCGCGACGAGCACGTAGATCGCGACGGACAGCCAGGGGTTGACGAAGGCCAGCGCGATCGCGGCGGCGTAGAGCACCGGCGACGAGCGGCCCTTGATGTCCCGGCCGATCGCGGTGGCGAGGACGGATCCGGGCCCCTCGTCCCGGATGATCACCTGCTGGAGCACGTAGTAGGCCACCGCGGCCGCGAGCAGGTTGATCCCGTAGGCGGCCGCCGGAGCGGTGGCGAGGTGGTTCTCGCCCAGCCACGACGTGGTGAAGGGGACCAGCGACAGCCAGAACAGCAGGTGCAGGTTCGCCCAGAGGATCGCCCCGTTGACCCGGCTGGTCGCCTGCAGCATGTGGTGGTGGTTGCTCCAGTAGATGCCCAGGTAGATGAAGCTCAGCACGTAGGCCAGCAGCACGGGGAGCGTGCCGTGCAGCGCCTCCCAGGTGGTGCCGTGCGGTTTCGGCAGCTCCAGCACCATGACCGTGATCAGGATGGCGATGACACCGTCGCTGAACGCTTCCAGCCGGCCGGTCGACATGCGGAAAAGCTAGCGCGCAACGAGGAAGCGTGATCGACTGCGCTCCATCGCCGGGGCGGCGTCGGCAGCAGCATCCTGGAGGCAGAGATGTCGTTGGAGCAGGCGTGACCGCGACCGCTCCGCGCAGGACGGGGGCGGTCACCCCTGGCAGCGGATTCGGGATGCCGGCACCCCGCCGCGCGGAGATCGGGGCGCGGACGCTGCGCACCGACCGGTGGTGGCTCCAGCCGCTGCTGACCGTCCTGGCGCTGGTGCTGTTCATCGCCTACTCGACGTTCCGCGCCTTCCAGAACGCGTACTACTTCGCCGAGCCCTACATCTCGCCGTTCTACTCCCCGTGCCTCACCACGGGCTGCCAGGGCGACACCTTCCCCAAGCTGTTCACCGGGCCGAGCTGGATCTCACCGGCCATCTACATCCTGGTCTTCCCGCTCGGCTTCCGGTTGACCTGCTACTACTACCGCAAGGCCTACTACCGGTCGTTCTGGCTGGCACCACCGGCGTGCGCGGTCGCCGAGCCGCACCGGCGCTACACCGGCGAGGCGCGCCTGCCCCTGCTCGGCCAGAACCTGCACCGCTACTTCTTCTACGCGGGGCTGCTCTTCAACCTGATCCTCACCTACGACGCCGTCCTGGCCTTCCGCGACCCGCACGGCGCGTGGGGGCACATGGGGCTGGGCACGCTCGTGCTCCTCGGCAACGCGGCGCTGCTGTGGCTGTACTCGCTGTCCTGCCACTCCTGCCGGCACATCGTCGGGGGGCGGCTCAATTCCTTCTCCCGGCATCCGCTGCGCTACCGGTTCTGGACGGTGGTCTCGCGGTTGAACGCCAACCACATGAAGTTCGCGTGGGCGTCGCTGTTCAGCGTCGCGTTCGCCGACTTCTATGTCTTCCTCGTCGCGAGCGGCACCATGTCCGACCCCCGCTTCTTCTGATACGGAGCACGTCTGATGGAGCTCGAGAAGCACGAGTACGACGTCGTCGTCGTCGGGGCGGGGGGTGCGGGCCTCCGGGCCGCGATCGAAGCCCACGAGAGCGGGGCGCGGACGGCGGTGGTGTGCAAATCACTGCTCGGCAAGGCGCACACGGTCATGGCCGAGGGCGGCATCGCCGCGGCGATGGGGAACCTCTATCCCGAGGACAACTGGCGGGTGCATTTCCGCGACACGATGCGCGGGGGCAAGATGCTCAACCACTGGCGGATGGCCCAGCTGCACGCCCAGGAGGCGCCGGACCGGGTCCGCGAGCTCGAGGACTGGGGCGCGTTGTTCGACCGCACTGCGGACGGGCTCATCAGCCAGCGTGACTTCGGCGGCCACCGGTTCGCGCGCCTGGCGCACGTCGGTGACCGCACGGGTCTCGAGCTGATCCGCACTCTGCAACAGCGCACCGTCGCGCTCGGCATCGACGTCTACATGGAGTGCACCGTCACCCGGCTGCTCACGCAGGGCGGTGGGGCGGGCGGCGACGGGGGCATCACCGGCGCGTTCGGGTACCGACGGGAGTCGGGGCGGTTCGTCGTGTGGCAGGCGCCGTCGGTCGTGCTCGCCACCGGCGGGATCGGCAAGTCCTACAAGGTCACCTCGAACTCGTGGGAGTACACCGGCGACGGCCACTCCCTCGCGCTCCAGGCCGGCGCGACGCTGGTGAACATGGAGTTCATCCAGTTCCACCCGACCGGGATGGTCTGGCCGCCGTCCGTCCGCGGGATCCTGGTGACCGAGAGCGTCCGCGGCGACGGCGGCATCCTCAAGAACTCGGCCGGCAACCGCTTCATGTTCGACTACATCCCCGACTTCTTCCGCAAGGAGACGGCGGAGACCGAAGCGGAGGCCGACCGCTGGTACGAGGACAAGAAGAACAACCGGCGGCCCCCCGAACTGCTGCCCCGCGACGAGGTCGCCCGGGCGATCAACAGCGAGGTCAAGGCCGGGCGCGGGACGCCGCACGGCGGGGTCTATCTCGATATCGCCTCCCGCCGCTCCCCCGAGTACATCCGCAAGCGGCTGCCGTCGATGTACCACCAGTTCAAGGAGCTGGCCGACGTCGACATCACGACCGAGGCGATGGAGGTCGGGCCCACCTGCCACTACGTGATGGGCGGGGTCGAGGTCGATCCCGAGACGGCCGCCGCGCGCGTGCCCGGCCTGTTCGCCGCGGGGGAGGTCGCCGGAGGCATGCATGGCTCGAACCGCCTCGGCGGCAACTCGCTGTCGGACCTGCTGGTCTTCGGCCGGCGAGCCGGGCTGGCCGCAACCGAGCACGCCCGCCGGACCGCCGGACGTGCGGTGCCCTCGGACGACGCCCTGGCCGACGCCGCGCGTGCGGCACTCGCCCCGTTCGACGACGAGGGCGGCGAGAACCCCTACACCGTGCAGCACGACCTGCAGCAGACGATGCACGACCTCGTGGGCATCATCCGCACGGCCCCGGAGATGGAGCAGGCGCTCCAACGCATCGCCGCGCTCAAGCAGCGGGTGGCCGCCCTCTCCGTCGAAGGCCACCGGCAGTACAACCCCGGCTGGCACCTGGCCCTCGACCTGCCGCACATGCTGCTGGTCAGCGAGTGCGTCGCCCGCGCGGCGCTCGAGCGGGAGGAGAGCCGGGGCGGGCACACGCGGGACGACTTCCCAGGCCCGGATCCCGAGTGGGGGAAGACCAACCTCGTCTGCTCGCGCGGACCGGACGGCGACGTGGCGGTCGCCCGTCAGCCGCTGCCCCAGATGCCCCCGGAGCTCGCCGAGATCTTCGAGGAGGTCTCGGCGTGAGCTACGACGCGACCTTCCGGGTCTGGCGGGGTGATGCCGCCGGCGGCGACCTGCAGACCTTCACCGTGGCGGTGAACGAGGGCGAGGTGGTTCTCGACATCATCCACCGGCTGCAGGCGACCCAGGCCGGCGACCTCGCCGTCCGGTGGAACTGCAAGGCCGGCAAGTGTGGCTCCTGCAGCGCCGAGATCAATGGCCGCCCACGGCTGATGTGCCTGACGCGGATGAGCACGTTCGCCGAGGACGAGACGGTGACGGTCACCCCGCTGCGGGCGTTCCCGGTCATCCGCGACCTGGTCACCGACGTCTCCTACAACTACGACAAGGCGGCGCAGATCCCGGCGTTCACCCCGCGGCCGCGGGATGCGGACGGCAACCACCGGATGCAGCAGGTCGACGTCGAGCGCTCCCAGGAGTTCCGCAAGTGCATCGAGTGCTTCCTGTGCCAGGACACCTGTCACGTCATCCGTGACCACGAGGAGAACAAGGCGCTCTTCGCCGGGCCGCGCTTCCTGATCCGGCTGGCCGAACTGGACATGCACCCGCTCGACGTGACCGACCGGCGGGACGCGGCGCAGTCGGAGTTCGGTCTCGGCTACTGCAACATCACCAAGTGCTGCAGTGAGGTGTGCCCCGAGGGCATCCACCTCACCGACAACGGGATCATCCCGCTGAAGGAGCGGGTGGCCGACCGCAAGTTCGATCCGCTGACCTTCCTGGGATCCAAGATCCGGCG
>JAODNN010000170.1 GCA_025465355.1 Blastococcus sp.
CGACGGACGAGTCGGCCTGTACGCCGGGTTCTGTCCACGGGTGCCTTGCGGCCTCCCGATGGGCGGTCATCCATCTAGGCCTGCCGTTGCCGGCAGGCTCGAGCGGTCTACCCGCAGGCATCGGGCGGGCAGCCCTCGAACGCCTGCGCAGGACGGCGGCGGACCGCCGTCCCTTCTTGACCTTGCTCCGGGTGGGGTTTACCGAGCCACACCGGTCACCCGGTGTGCGGTGGTCTCTTACACCGCCGTTTCACCCTTACCAGTGCGAGCACTGGCGGTCTGTTCTCTGTGGCACTTTCCCGCGGGTCACCCCGGGTCGCTGTTGGCGACCACCCTGCCCTGTGGAGCCCGGACGTTCCTCGGCGGCGGGGTCTCCCCCGCCGACGCGACCGCCCAGCCGACTCGTCCGTCGTGCCGGTGAGTGTACGGACAGCGTCCAGCGAGGACGCTCAGCGCGCGCCCGCGGGTTCCCCGGCGCGATCCACGCGCTGCGGCGAATGGCCGCCGCCGGGTGGCTGCGCCCGGACCAGGAACAGCACCAGCAGGCCGCCGACGATCCCTGCGACACCGCAGGCGAGGAAGACCTCGCGCAGGCCGTCGACGTACGCCGTCCCGAGCATGTCGGCCAGGTCGGCCCGTGCGTGAGGGTCGGCCCCGGCGAGGATCTTCGGAGCCTGGCCCGCGGACAGGGCCGACGCCAGATCCGACGGGCTGGACGCCCGTGCGCTGCGCAGCGCGGACGTCGCCGCGGTCGTGAACACCGTCCCGAGCGCCGCGACGCCGAACGCGAAACCCAGCTGTCGAGCCGTGTTCACCGCCCCGGAGGCCATGCCGCTGCGCTCCCGCGGCACCGCGGCCAGCGCGGCGGAGGCCAGCGTCGGGTTCGCCATGCCCACACCCGCGCCGAGGACGACGAGCCCCGGAACCAGCACCCGCCAGGTCGAGTCCGCGTCGACGACGGTCATGAGCAGACCGCCCGCGCCGATCAGCAGCAGGCCGGCGCCCAGCACGAACCGCGGGGGCTTGGTCTGCAGAACTCGTCCGGCGAACGCGGCGACGCCGAAGCTCAGCGCCGACAGCGGGATGAACACGCAGCCCGCCTGCAGCGGCGACAGTCCGCCGATCGACTGCAGCCACAGCGAGATGTAGATCAGCGCCGCGAACGCTGCGCCGTTGAGCACCAGCGCGCCGAGCATGATCCCGGTGAACGAGCGTGACCGGAACAGGCGGACGTCGAGCATCGGGGCGGCCCGACGGAGTTCCACCGCCACCCAGACGCCGAGCAGGACCAGGCCGACGGCGATCGGGCCCCAGGCGGCGGCCTTCGACCAGCCGTCCGAAGCCGCACGGACGAGCCCGAAGACGACGGAACCGGCGCCGAGCGTGAACAGCGCGATGCCCGGGAGGTCCGGACGTGGGGCGCCGGCCTGCCGCGCCTCCCGGACGGCGGTGAGGGTCAGCGCCACCGCCAGCACACACACCGGCAGGTTGACGAAGAAGATCCACCGCCAGGACAGCTCGGTCAGCGCCCCCCCGAGGATCGGGCCCAGGGCCGCCGATGCCCCGACAGTGGCCCCCCAGACCCCGAAAGCGGTACCGCGGTCGCGGCCCTCGTAGCTCGTGTTGATCAGCGCGATGGTGGTGGCGAACATGATCGCCCCGCCGATCCCCTGGATGCCCCGGGCGGCGATGAGGAACGCCGCGCTCGGCGCCAGCCCGGATGCCAGGGAGGCGATCGCGAACAGCACCAGCCCGATCAGGTACAGCCGCCGCCGGCCGTACAGATCGGCGAGCGACCCGGCACCGAGGACGAGCGCGGCAAGCGCCAGGGCGTAGACGTCGACCACCCACTGGAGCTGGCTGAACGTCGTCCCCAGGTCGGTCGCCATGTCGGGCAACGCGACGTTCACAATCGTGACGTCGACGAGGAGCATGAAGGTGCCGGTGCAGATCGCGACCAGCGGTAACCATTTGCGCACCGATCGATGATGCCCTTCTGACCAGCGTCGGAACGGTGGAGACGGCGAGATCTTGGTCATGACCAGCCCGCCGCCTGTCCCCCTGTCGACCTGTCCTCATGTCGACATGACGACACGGCGATACCGCGTCGGTCTGTCGGAGGGCCGCTGAAGGTCGGGCGCACGGCCACGCATGCCACCGCCCGGCAGTCCCCGGTCGCTGCCCGTAGGCTCGGCGGTCGTGTCCGCCGTCGACCTGCTGATCGCGGCAGGGGTGGCCCTGCTGGCGGGCGGGATCAACTCCGTCGCCGGTGGCGGCTCACTGATCCTCTTCCCCACCCTGGTCGCGCTCGGGCTCGGCACGGTGCCCGCGAACGTGACGAACTCCGTCGTCCAGTGGCCCGGCTACCTGGGCGGAATCGTCGGCTTCCGTGAGGAGTACGCCGGCCAGCGCGGCCGGCTCGTGAGCTTCGGCGTCGTCGCCGCGCTGGGCGGGACGGTGGGCAGCGTGCTGCTGCTGACGACCCCGTCGTCGGCGTTCGACGTCGTCGTCCCCGTGTTGGTGCTGCTGGCCAGCCTGCTGCTCGCCGTCCAGCCGCTGCTGACCTCACGGGTGCGGCGGGAGGAGGACAGGAGTGCGCACCGCGACCCGCTCTGGCTGTACGTCGCCCTCTTCCTCGCCGCGGTCTACGGCGGCTACTTCGGCGGCGCGCTCGGGGTGATCCTCGTCGGCGTGCTGGGCTTGGCACTGCAGCGGCTGAAGCTCGCCAACGCGCTGAAGTCCGCGCTCTCGGCCGTCACGGCCTCGATCTCCCTGGTGATCTTCGCCCTGTTCGGGCCGGTTTCCTGGCTCGTCGTCGCGGTGGCCGCTCCGGCCAGCCTGATCGGTGGCTTCCTCGGCGCCCGCATCGCCACCCGCATCCCGGCTGCACCGCTGCGGATCCTGATCGTCGCCTTCGGCGTGGCCGTGTCGGTCTACCTCTTCCTGCGCATCTGAGCCGGCCGGGACACCGTGGACCTCCTCGCTCTCACCGTGTCCGTGACGGTCCTGATTGCCACGCTGATCGCGGCGGCGGTCGGGCATTCCCGGGTGCCACCGGCGCTCGTGGCCGTGCCGGGTGCGGCCCTGCTGGTCCTGGTGGGCGCGGTCGGCGAGCCCGAGGCCGAGACCGCCATGTGGCAGATCGCGCCCACGGTCGCCTTCCTCGTCGTCGTGCTCCTGCTGGCCCACCTGGCCGACCGCGAGGGCCTCTTCCGCTGGGCGGCGGCGCTCACGGCCAGCCGGTCCGGCAGCTCCCCGCGGCGGTTGCTCGCTCGCGTCGTCGTCCTCGCTGCCGTGGTGACGGCGGTGCTGAGCCTGGACGCGACCGTCGTGCTGCTGACCCCCGTCGTCCTCGCCGTCGCCAGGCACATGCGGGTGCCGGTCCGGCCGCACGCCTATGCGACCGGGCACCTGGCGAACTCGGCATCGCTGCTGCTGCCGGTGTCCAACCTGACGAACCTGCTCGCCTTCGCCGCCACCGGCCTGTCGTTCCTGCACTTCACCGGACTGATGCTCGGGCCGTGGCTGGTGGCCGTCGCCGTGGAATACGTCGTCCTCCGGCGGCTGTTCCGCGCCGATCTCGCCGTTCCGGTCGGCGATCCGGTGGTCGAGGTGCCGCCCGTCCCGGCCCTGGCGGTCACCGTCGTCGGGCTGGTGGTGGTCGGGTTCGCGGTGGCATCGGGCCTCGGCCTCTCACCGGTGTGGCCCGCGGTTGCCGGGGTCGTCGTCCTCGCTGTCCGTGGACTGGTCCGACGCACCAGCCGGCTCACCGACCTGGTGCAGGCCGCGGACCTGCCGTTCGCGCTGTTCGTCCTGGGCCTCGCCGTCGTCGTGCTCGCGGTGCTGCGGAACGGGCTCGAGCAGCTGCTGACCACCGTCCTCCCGGACGGCACCGGGCTCCTCCCGCTCCTGGCGGTCGCCGGGATCGCCGCGGTCCTGGCCAACCTGCTGAACAACCTGCCCGCGACGCTCGCGCTGCTGCCGGTCGCGGCGGTCGGCGGACCGGCACCGGTCCTCGCCGTCCTGATCGGCGTGAACGTCGGCCCCAACCTGACCTACGTCGGATCGCTCGCCAACCTGCTCTGGCGGCGGGTGATCGGCCGGGACGACGCCCCCTCGGGGACGCGGTTCAGTGCCGTCGGCCTCGCGACCGTGCCGCTGATCCTGCTGGGGTCGACCGCCGCGCTCTGGCTGGCGCTGCAGATCTGAGCTCAGGCCGCAGCCACTGCCGGCCCGTAGACGCGGCGGGCGTAGCGCGTGTAAGCGCGCGGACCGACGAAGGGGAGGAGCAGCCGCGGTAGTAGCGGAGCGTTCGCGAGCATGCCGCGGATGACCTCGGGGTCGCCGTCCTTCATGATCATCCCGAAGATCATCGGGAGCTTGTTCTTCGGCTGGGACGCCATGCCGTCCTCACCGAGCTCGCCCCACTCCTCCTCGGTCAGGGACCGGGACGCCAGCGGCAGGATGTGCTCCTCCTCGGCGGCGAGGTGCTCCAGCAGCAGCCCGTGCAGCCGGTCGAGCGCGCCCGCCAGTTCGTCGCGGTCGGTCTGGGCCGCCCCGGCACGCCAGCGGGCCAGCGCCGCCGTCATCTCCTCCATGACCACGTGCACGCCCTCGTGCTGCCGCTCCATGAGCTCGACGGTCGGCGCCAGCTCCGCGGGCACCCGCTCGAGCAGCTTCGGCCAGAGCAGCTTGTCCTCGCCGGTGTGGTGGTGATGGAGAAAGCTGCCGAGCAGCTCCAGGTGGTCGGCCACCACCTGGGCCCGCGTCACGTTCCCGGGGGCGACTCCGCGGACCAGCGCCGGCGCCTGCCCGAACTCCCGCCGGAAAGCCGAGTGGACGGCGATCATCTCGCGGGTGTCGACGCCGGGGCGTGCGGAATCCATCGGTACTCCTGTCACGGGGTGTCCGGCGACCGCCGGCTGGGTGCACTCTCCCGAGAACAGGCGGAACCGTCAAGGACCGGAACCATCTCCTGATCAATCCGGCGTTGATCATCGGCATATGGCTGTCCGACACGCCGCAAAGGATGACCATCCGCCGATGATCAACTTGGAAAGGGGGAGGTCAGCGCAGGTGTGAGGTGTCGTTGACCAGCCGGACCGAGGAGCGGCCGTCCGAGGACCACGTCACGGTGCTCAGGGACGCCGCCTCGAGGAAGACCCGATGGACGACGTCGTCTCCGGTGTTCAGCCCCGCGGCCAGCATCAGCTTGATCGGCGTCACGTGACTGACGACCAGTACCGTGCGCCCCGCGTGCCGGGAGAGGATCCGGGCCCGTGCCCGACCCACTCTGGCGCTGACGTCGGCGACCGATTCCCCGCCCGGTGCAGCAACTGTCACGTCGGTGCCGAACCGCCGGGTGGCCAGGGGGTGTTTTCCGCGAGCCTCGTCGAGGCTCAGTCCCTCGAGGTCCCCGAAGTCCAGCTCGACCAGATCGTCGTCGTACTCCACGGTGAGCCCCAGCGCGGCCGCCACCACCTCGGCGGTCTCGCGGGTCCGGCGCAGCGGCGAGGCGACGATCACCTCGATGCCCAGCTCGCCCGCGCGCGCGGCGGCCGCCGCTGCCTCCGCCCGGCCGGTCAGCGACAGCGGCAGTTCGTTACGGCCGCTGAACCGTCGCTCGGGGGTGTGCTCGGTCTGCCCGTGCCGCAGCAGGTGGGTCACGGTGGTGACCACGGGTGCCGGCTCAGCGGTCGGCTGCAGGTCGTCCTCCAGCGTCGTCGGCTCGGCGGCGACGTCGCGGTGCACCGGACGGCCGTCCATGGCGCTGTTGGCCAGTGCGTCGGCGGCGCCGTTCTGCGCCCGCGGCACCCAGGTGTAGCGGACCCGACCCAGCTGCCGGGCGATCTTCTGCGCCTGCAGGGCCAGCTTCTTCATGTCGGCGTGCTTGATCTGCCAGCGGCCCGACATCTGCTCGACGACCAGCTTGGAGTCCATCCGGACCTCGACGTCGGCGGTCGGGTCGAGGTCGAGGGCGGCCTGCAGGCCGGCGACCAGCCCCCCGTACTCGGCGACGTTGTTGGTCGCCCGCCCCACCGACGCGGCGCGCTCGGCCAGCACCCGGCCGGTGTCCGCGTCCCGCACGAGCGCCCCGTAACCGGCCGGCCCCGGGTTGCCGCGCGAGCCGCCGTCGGCCTCGACGATGAGCCTGCGGGTACTCGGGCTCACAGCCCGGACTCGGCGGTGCGCACCAGGATCCGGCCGCAGTTCTCACAGCGCACGACCTCGTGCGGGTCGGCGTTGCGGACCGCCGACAGCTCGTTGCCGTACAGCTCGAGCCGGCACCCCTGGCACTGGCGGGCCCTGAGCATCGCCGCACCGGTGCTGCCGGTCTGCGTACGGATCCGCTCATAGAGGGCCAGCAACTGCTCGGGGACCCCGCCGGCGATCTCGGTACGCGCGGCCTCGTGGCGCGCCGTGTCGTCGGTGATGTCGGCGAGCGCGTCGTCGCGCAGCTGCTCGGCGCGTGCGCGATCACCGGCCGCCTTCTCCTGGCCGGTCCGGGCGGTGGCCAGCGCCGTCTCGGCCACCTCGAGGCGCTCCATGAGCTCCAGTTCCTGGTCCTCCAGGTCGGCCTGTCGCCGCTTCAGCGACTCGAGCTCGTGCTGGAGGTTGGTCATCTCCTTCGCGGAGACGCTTCCGGAGTCCAGGAGGCGCTGGTCCTTGCTCTCCCGCTGGCGGACGGTCTCGACGTCGGATTCCATCCGCTTGACCTCGCGGCCGAGGTCGCGCACCTCGGTCTCGGCGCGCACGACGTCGGCGGCGAACGTGCGCTCCGATTCCGCGGCCGCCTCCACCGCGGCGACCTCGGGCAGCGTCCGGCGCCGGTGGGCCAGCTGGCTCAGCGCGACGTCCTCGGCAGCGAGCTCCAGCAGCTTCTGCTGGTCGAAGTGGTCGGCCTTCACCGGCTCAACCTACCCGTGGGGCGAACCCGGTCCGGAAGGCCGTGGTCTGCATCCAGGCGAGGCGGAGCACGACTGCCCGCTCCGGCACCTACGTCCGGGCGCCGGCCGTCCCCGGCGGCGCCGACGCCAGTGGATCGGGCAGGTCGCGGACGGTCGGATCCTCCCGCTCGGCGGTGTAGTCGGTCTCCGCGGTCCCGTCGACACCCTCGGGCACCTTCATCGCCCGCAGGATCACGGTGACGACGACGGCGACGACCAGGTTGACCAGCAGCGCCAGCAGACCGGCGTAGACGGCCGCCTTGCTGTCCAGGCCGAGCTTGGAGAGCGGGAACGACGAGCCGCCGAAGTGCGCCCGGGCCACGGTGCCGTCCGGATTGAGCTTGGGGATCTCATAGACCATCCACAGGCCCGCGGCCATACCGGCGACCCAGCCGGCGATCAGGCCGCCGCGGTGCAGCCAGCGGGTGTAGAGGCCCAGCGCCACCGACGGCATCGTCTGCAGGATGATCACGCCGCCGATCAGCTGCAGGTCGATGGAGAACTGCGGGTTGAGGAAGAGGATCGCCGCCACCGCCCCCAGCTTGACCACCAGCGAGGCGATCTTGGCGACCTTCGCCTCCTGCTGCGACGTCGCGTCCTTCTTCAGGTACTCCTTGTAGACGTTGCGGGTGAACAGGTTGGCCGCCGCGATCGACATGATCGCCGCCGGCACGAGCGCCCCGATGCCGATGGCGGCGAAGGCGACCCCCGTGAACCAGCTCGGGAACATGCTCTGGAAGAGCACCGGCACGATCGTGTTGCCGTCGGTGCCGATCGGCTTGGTGCCCGCCCTGATCGCCATGAAGCCCAGCAGCGCGATCAGGCCCAGCGCGAAGCTGTAGAGCGGCAGCGCGCTCATGTTGCGCTTGAGCACGTCACGGTTGCTGGCCGCCAGCACGCCGGTGATGGAGTGTGGGTAGAGGAAGAGAGCCAGGGCGGAGCCCAGCGCGAGAGTCGCGTACCCCAGCTGGCCGGACGCCGGCAGGATCACGCCACTCGGGAACTTCTGGCTGGCCGCCCCGAAGATCGCCCCCCAGCCGCCGATCTTCGCCGGGATCACGATGACGGCGACGATGATCGTGAGATAGATCAGCGTGTCCTTCACGACCGCGATCAGCGCCGGCGCGCGGAGGCCTGAGTTGTACGTGTAGAGGGCCAGGATCACGAAGGCCACGATCAGCGGCAGCTCCCCGCCGACCCCCATGGCCTTGAGCACGGCCGATATGCCGACCAGCTGCAGTGCGATGTAGGGCATCGTCGCGACGATCCCGGTGATCGCGACGAGGAGCGCCATCGTCGGGGAGTCGAACCGCGAGCGGACGAAGTCGGCCGGCGTCACGAATCCCCGCACGTGGCTCACCGACCACAGCCGGATGACCACCAGGAAGACCATGGGATAGATGAGCACGGTGTACGGGACGGCGAAGAACCCGGACGCCCCGGCACCGAACATCAGCGCCGGCACCGCGACGAACGTGTACGCGGTGTAAAGGTCGCCGCCGAGCAGGAACCAGGTGATCCACGAGCCGAAGCTCCGGCCACCCAGCCCCCACTCGTCGAGGTGCATGAGGCTCTCCGCCCGCCGCCAGCGGGCGGCTGCGAAGCCCAGGACGGTCACCAGCAGGAACAGGACGATGACGATCGTCAGCTCGACGACGTTGATCCCGTGCATGGCTCAGCGCCCCCCGTCCGTGCTGCCGGCGTCCCGCGCGATGGCCTCCCGTGCCGCCCGGCGCTCCGCCGGGCTGCGGCGGGTCATGCGGTAGACGAGGGACGTCGTCCCGACGCCGAGGGCGACGAACGCCAGCTGGAGCCAGTAGAAGCGCGGCCAGGCGCCGAGGGTCGGGTCGACGGCGTTGTACAGCGGAACCAGCAGCGGGACGACGATCGGAATCAGCAGCAGCCAGTTCCACGGACTGCGGTCGCTGCGGTGTGGTGCCACCCCCGCCGTCGATGTGTCCGCGGGTGGTGTCGATGCAGTAGCCACCGGTGCCCCTCTCCCCGGAGGGAAGGCCCCCCGGTCCTCAGCCTGCCGAGTGCTCGGCCGTCCGTGTGTCCTGGCCGGCCCGCCACGTCCACGGGTCGGTGCGCCGTCCGGAGACGGCCACCTCCACCCTGCCGGTCAGGTCGCGATGCAGCACCTCGGCCGCGACCGGCAGCCACGGCCATTCGGAGGCGAAGTGTCCCACGTCACACAGCGCCGGGCCTCCTGAGTCCAGGGATTCCGACACTCGATGGTGCGTCAGGTCGCTCGTCAGGAGCACGTCGGCTCCGGCCCGACCAGCGGCGCCGACCAGCGATCCGCCGCTGCCACCGCACACCGCCACGGTCCGCACGATCGCCTCCACGTCCCCCGCGACGCGAACCCCGCTGACCGTCGCGGGCAGGACGGCGGCGGCGTGCTCGGCGAACTCCCGCAAGGTCATCGGCGCGGCGAGCCGCCCGACCCGACCCAGCCCCGCGCGTGGATCGGTGGCGGCAGGCTCCAGCGGGACGGCGTCCATCAGCCCGAGGACGGCGGCCAGCGCGTCGTTGACGCCGTCCGCGGGCGCGCGGTCGGCGTTGGTGTGAGCCGTGAACAGCCCCACGCCGGCGCGGATCAAGCGGTGCACGAGCCGGCCCTTGGGGTCGTCGGCCGGCACGCCGTGCACGGCGGTCAGGAGCAAGGGATGGTGGGTGACGAGGAGATCGGCCCCGGTCTCGATCACCTCGTCCACGACGGCGGCTGTCGGGTCGACGGCGAACAGCACCCGCCGCACCGTCTCCCCCGGATCACCGCAGACCAGGCCGACGGCGTCCCAGCTCTCGGCCAGCGCGGGGTCGTACCGGGCCTCGAGAGCGGCGACGACGTCGCCCAGCTGCACTGCCACGGTCCCGAACTCTAAGGTGCCCCACCCGACCTGACCGGCTCACGGGGAAAGCTCACAGGAGCCACCTCAGGGCGCCTCGGTCCGGCGCCCAGCGGGAAATGACAAGCTCGGACCCGTGACGGTGGCGCGGGAGAGGAGCCTCCGGGCGCCGGCGTGGCTCGAAGAGCTGGTCCGCACCACGCCCCCGCCGATCCCCTGGCGTGACGTCGTCCGGTTCGCCATCGCGATCCCCACGCCGCTCGCGGTCGCGGTCTTCGTGGGCGGCGGCATCCATCCGAGCAAGGTGCTGGGCGCCGGTGTGCTCACGACGATGGGCGCGCTCGCGGCGACGCTGGCGCCCCAGCCGGGTCCGCTCCGCGATCAGGTGCGGCGGGTCACGGCCGCGATCGGCTTCGGCGTCGTCGGGCTGGTGATCGGCCGCTACGCGTCGGGAGGGGGCTGGGTCCCGGTCGTCGTGATCGCGCTGATCTCGGCGGTCGCCGCGCTGATCAGTTCGGTGAACTCGGCACTCTCCCTCGGAGCCCTCAACCTGCTGGTCTACACCGCACTGGCGTCCGGACTGGTGACCCCGCTGTCCACCCCCGCCGAGGTGGCCTGCTTCCTCACCGGCGCGGTCTGGGCAACCCTGATCACCCTGGTGCAGGCCCTGACCCAGGCGTCCGACCCCGACCGCACCGCCGTCGCCGCCGTCTTCACCCGCATCGCCGAGCTGCTCACCGCCAGCGGCACGCCACTCGCCGAGGAGGCACGCCGGGCGCTGACCACCGCCCTGAACGCGGCATACGACCGCGTGATCCGCAGCCGCAGCCACTCCGCCGGCCGGAGCCGGGAGCTCTCGGAGCTGGCCGGGGTGCTCAACGCCGCCGCCCCCCTCGTCGAGGGCGCGGTGGCCGCGGCCCGGGCCGGTGTCCCGGCCGACCCGGGGGACGTCGCCGCCGTCCAGGCGCTCGGCACCTCGCTGGGGGACGCGCGCGAGGTCACCGCGGAGCGGCCGCCGCCGCTGCAGGACGGCCATCCCGCGCGGAGGGCGGTCCGGCACGGAATACGTCTGGTCTGGAACGTCGTGGGCGACCCGGAGGAACGCGCGGGAGCCGCCGCGATCCGTCCCGAGGTGAGCCTGCGTTCGCGGGTGCGTGAACTCGCCGACCGCACGCTGGCCAGCGCCGAGAGCCGCTCGTTCGCCGTCCGCCTCGCGCTGTGCATGAGCATCGCCGAGGTGGCCCGCCAGGTGTTGCCGACGCAGCGTCCCTACTGGGTGCTGCTCACCGTCGCCATCGTGCTCAAGCCCGACTTCGGCTCGGTCTTCACCCGCGCCGTGCAGCGCGGAGCGGGCACGCTGCTGGGCGTTCTGCTGGGCTCGGCGATCCTGGCGTTCCTCCCGCGCAACTCCTGGCTGCTGGTCGCCATGGCGGTGTTCGCCGCGATCCTGCCGTGGGCACGTGGCGCCAACTTCGGCCTGTTCTCGGTGTTCCAGACGCCGATGATCATCCTGCTGCTCGACCTGTCCCTGCCGGGTGGACCGGCCCTCGTCGGCGCCCGGCTGATCGACACCCTCATCGGCTGCGCGATCGTGCTCGTCTTCGGCTACCTGCTGTGGCCGCAGACCTGGCGGGCGCCGCTGGACGAGGCGCTGCGGGCCTCCGCGCTCGCCCTGGACGCCTTCGTCGATGCCGCGTTCACCGGCGATCACGCTGAACGCCGACGTGCCCGCCGGCGCAACTACCGGGCGCTCACCGAGCTCCAGACCCAGCTGCAGCGGCGGCTGGCCGAGCCGCCGCCGATCAGCACCCGCGCAGCCGCCTGGTGGCCGGTCATCGTGCAGCTGGAGCGGACGTCGGACGCCGTCACCGAAGCGGTGATCGCGACCCGGTCCGGCGAGCCCGCACCCGATCTGGCACAGGTGGCGGTCCTGCGGCGGGCGATCCGCCGCCTGGAGGACGACGCGCGGACCCACGACGTCCCGGACGACGCGGAGATCCTGGCCGACGGCGTCCTGGCGCCCGTGGCCCGCGAGGTCGACGCCGCCCGACGACTCGTGCGGGAGAACGCCCCGGGACGACGCGACGGTCTCGGTACCTCGGACACGACCCCCGAGGACTGACGGCTCTCGCCCGCGCCGCGAGTTGCGCGGTCACCGGTGGGCCCCTGGGATGAGCGGGGTGCCGACCGTGCCCGATGACAGCGTCCCGTCACTGCCCGCACCCCTCGGCCCTCCCCCGCCGGGTTCCTGCACCGTCACCACCGACGACGGCGTCCCGCTGCACGTCGAGGTGGATGGCCCCGACGGCGGGGTCGGAGCGGCCCCGCTGACCGTCGTCTTCTCGCACGGATTCACCGCCCGCCTGGCCGAGTGGGACCTGCAGCGTGCCGCCGTCCGGGACCGGGCCCGTCTCGTGCTCTGGGACCAGCGTGGCCATGGGCGTTCGGGCTGGACCCCCCTGGCCTCGGCCACCATCGACCGGACCGGCCGGGACCTGGGTGACGTGCTCGACGCCACCACCCCGACGGGGCCGGTGGTGCTCGCCGGGCACTCGATGGGCGGCATGAGCGTGATGGCGCTGGCCAGGCAGCGCCCGGAACTGTTCGGCAGCCGCATCGTCGGCGTGTTCCTGCTCGCCACCTCAGCCGGAGGGCTCGTCGAGACCGGCCTGCTCGGCCGGCTGATCAGGATCGTCCGGCGGCTCGGGCTGCTCCCGCTGTACCTCCGGGCCCTGCAGGTGGCGGCCCCCGCGCTCGAGCGGTTCCGGCGGCGCCGGACGGCGCTGGGCCGGCGACTCACCCGCCGGTTGCTCTTCGGGGCGGACGACGCCGACCCGCAGCGGGTGCGCCTGGTGCAGGACCTGCTGGAGGAGACGCCCTATCCGGTCGCGATGGCGTTCTACGCGACCTTCCTCGACCACGACGAGAGCGCGGCACTCGAGGTGCTGCGGCGGGTGCCGGTGACCGTCGTCGCCGCCAGCCATGACCGGCTCACCCCCGTGGCCCACGGCCGGCACATCGCCGAGGTCATCGGCGACGGCGCGGAACTCGTCGTCGTCCCCGGGGCAGGGCACAGCGTCAATCTGACCCGGACCGGGATCGTCGACGAGGCCCTGAAGAAGCTGCTGGATCGCGTCGAGGGCGAACACAAGATCGCCGGCTGACGTGCGCGACGCCCGCGCATGGACCAGTGTGGTTGACGCCACAAAGATCAAATTGCGTGTACCACGGCGACACACCTAACTTGGCCACCACCCCCATGGGGGACCGATACCCGGTTCGAGCAGCGCGACCGGACACGGCGAGGAGCAGAACGTGGACCGACTGAGCGGCCTGGACGCAGGGTTCTACTTCGCCGAGAGCGAGAACACCCCGATGCACGTCGGGTCGGTGGCGGTGTTCGAAGGCCCGGCGCCGTCCTACGGCGACGTGGTGCGGCTGCTCCTGAGCAAGATGCCGATGGTGCCCCGATACCGGCAGCGGGTCCGCGAGGTGCCGCTGCAACTCGGCCGTCCGGTATGGGTCGACGACCCGCACTTCAACATCCTGTACCACGTACGGCACACCGCCGTTCCGGGACCGGGCAGTGACGAGCAGCTGCGCAACCTCGCCGGCCGCGTGCTCGGCCAGCGCCTGGACATGGCCAAGCCGCTGTGGGAGCTGTGGCTCGTCGAGGGCCTGGCAGACAACCGCTGGGCGATCATCTCCAAGGTCCACCACTGCATGGTCGACGGCATCGCCGGCACCGACCTGATGGAGCTCATGTTCGACCTCGAGCCGGACGCCACCCCCGAGCCGCCCCAGGAGGAGTGGACACCGCAGCGCAACCCGACGGGGTTCGAGCTGCTGGCGAACACGGTCAGCGAGACCATGTCCCACCCGCTGCGCCAGCTGCCGTGGCTGCCCAGCGTGAGCAACGCCGTCCAGGCGGCCAAGGGCCTCGCGGACTCCAGCCGCACGCTCGCCCAGACATTGCCGTCGCTCGCCAAGCAGGCCGTCACCCCGGTGGCACGGTCGCTCAACGGCCCGATCGGCCCGCACCGGCGGTGGGCCTGGACGGACGGCAAGTTCGAGGAGTTCAAGGCGGTGCGGACGGCGTTCGGCGGCACCGTCAACGACGTCGTCCTCACCGCGATCACGGGCGGATTCCGCGACCTGCTGGCCGGCCGCGACCAGCTCTCGTCCGAGAAGCTCGTCGTCCGCTCGATGGTCCCGGTGTCGGTCCGGAAGCCCGGCCAGAAGGGGCAGCTGGACAACCAGGTGTCGGCGGTGTTCGTCGACCTGCCGGTCGGCGAGCCCGATCCCGTCGCCCGGCTGGCCTCCATCCGCGGGCAGATGGACGAGTACAAGAAGGCGATGAACGCCGTCGACGTGCCGTCGATCATCTCCATGGGCGATTTCGTGGCGCCGACGTTGCTGTCCCTCGGCGTCCGGGCCGCGATGCAGGCCGGTCAGTTGTGGTGCCAGGCCGTGACGACCAACGTGCCGGGGCCACGCGTGCCGCTGTACGTGCTCGGCCGGCGGATGGTGTCGGCGCACGCCTACGTGCCGATCGCCGGCGGCACGCGGGTCTCGATCGGGATCTTCTCCTACCTGAACACGATGACCTTCGGCATCAACGCCGACTTCGACAGCTTCCCCGACGTCGACGTGCTCTCCGACGGGATCCGGCGTGGCCTCGAGGAACTCCTGGAGCTGGCCGGCACGAGGGGCAAGGCCGCGGCCGGCAAGAAGTCCCCGGCCGCAGCGGGAGCTCAATGAGCTCGGGTGCGCGGAACGGCAGGGGACGGCGGGGCGCCGGCGCTCTCGGCGAGGGTCCTCGCGGCCTCGATCAAGACCGGCCGGACTCCACCGCTCCGGAGCAGGGCCTCACCGTGGCCGTCACCGGACCGACCGGCACGTTCGGTTCCGGCTTGATCCCGCTCCTCCAGGACGACGACCGGATCGACCGCATCATCGGCATCGCGCGCCGTCCCTTCGATCCGGCCGAGCGTGGCTGGGCGAAGATGGAGTACCGGCAGGGCGACGTCCGCGACCCGGAGGCGCTGGCGGAAGCCTTCCGCGGTGCCGACGTCGTCGTGCATCTGGCATTCATGATCACCGGCAGCACGTCCCGCGAGATGATCCGGGCGATCAACGTCGACGGCACCCTCAACGCCTTCCGCGCGGCCGCGGACGCGGGTGCCCGCCGATTCGTCTACGCCTCGTCGGTCGCCGCCTACGGCTTCCATGCCGACAACCCCGAGCGGATCACCGAGGACTGGCCGGTGCGGCCGGCCTCGCGACTGTTCTACGCGCAGGAGAAGGCAGAGCTCGAGCACCTGCTTCGGGAGGAGGCCGAGGACTCTCCCGACCTGGCCCTCTACCTGCTCCGGCCGCCGATCGTCCTGGGCCCGGACGCCGTCGGCGCGAAGGACGTCCTGCCCGGACCCCTCGCACCCCTGGGACGGCGGCTGTTCGGCCGGCCTCGCCGGCTCCCGGTGCCGGTTCCGCTCCTCGCGCCCGAGCACCCGATGCAGTTCATCCACGAGGACGACGTCGGGCGTGCGCTGCAGTTGTGCGTCGTGGCCGCCGGCCCCCCCGGGGCGTACAACATCGCCGGCGAGGGCGTCCTGACCGTGGCCGATGTGGCCCGGGAGTTCGGCGCGCTGCCGATCCGGGTGCCGGCGGCCCCGGCCCAGGCCGCCGCCCGGGCGATGGCGCGGCTCCCGTTCCTCCCGCCAGCAGCCGAATGGGTCGAAGCCTTCAGCCGCCCCGCGATCATGGACACCACCCGCGCCCGTGAGCTGCTCGGCTGGCACCCGCGGTACACCGGTCTGGAGGCTCTCCGGGCCACACTGGACGGCGGAACGCAGCGCAGCTGAGCACGTCCCAGGAGGCGGCGCATGAGCTTCAACCTGGCCACGATCCTGCGGGAGTCCGCGCTCGCCGCGCCGGACAAGCCTCTCCTGCTGTTCGGTCCACGGACGTTCACGTACGCGCAGGTCGACGAGCTGTCCGGCCGCGTGGCCGCCGGTCTCCGGGCGGCCGGTCTCGGCCGCGGGGACGTGCTCGCAGTGCAGTTGCCCAACGTGCCCGAGTTCGTCTTCACCTACTTCGGCGCGCTCAAGATCGGGGCGATCGTCGTGCCCCTCAACCCGCTGCTGAAGGCGCCGGAGGTGGCCTTTCATCTGCGCGACAGCGGCGCCAGAGCGCTCATCACCGTCGACGCCGTCGCCGGCGAGGCTGCGCGCGGAGTCGAGGACGCCGGGGACGTACGGCTGTACGTGCTGGGCGCACCCGTGGACGGGACCGCGCCGTTCGACGATCTCTACGCACCCTCGGGGACCGGTGACATCGAGCCGCTGAACCCCGACGACACCACGGTGATCATCTACACGAGTGGCACGACCGGGCGGCCCAAGGGCGCCGAGCTCTCGGTGTTCCAGGTCTACATGGCCTGCACCGTCGCCGGGCAGACGTTCGGCTTCCACCCCGATGACGTGACCATGGGCGTCCTCCCGCTCTTCCACGTGTTCGGGCTCTCCGGCGTGCTGAACTGCGCCGTCCGCTTCGGGGCCACGGTCGTGCTCGTGCCGCGGTTCGAAGTGGGTGCGGTGCTCGATGCGATGGAGCAGCACCGGGTGACCGTCTTCGTCGGCGTGCCGACGATGTTCGTGGCCCTCATGCACGCCGACCTCACCGGGCGGGACGTCTCCTCACTGCGGGTCTGCGTCTCCGGGGGCGCGCCCATCCCGGGTGAGGTGATCAAGGGCTTCGAGGCCGCATTCTCCGGGGCACCCATCCTCGAGGGCTACGGGTTGTCCGAGACCTGCGCCCTGGCGACGTTCAATCCCAGCGCCGAGGACCGCCGGGAGCGCTCCATCGGCAAGCGGATGTGGGGTGTGGAGGTCCGCATCGTCGACAACCAGGACGTGGAGCTGCCCGCCGGACCCGACCATGTCGGCGAGATCGTGCTGCGCGGGCACAACGTGATGAAGGGCTACTTCCGCCGGCCGGAGGCCACCGGCGAGGTGATGCGCGGAGGCTGGTTCCATACCGGCGACCTCGGCTACCGCGACGAGGACGACTTCTTCTACATCGTCGACCGGTCCAAGGACCTCATCATCCGGGGCGGCTTCAACGTCTACCCCCGCGAGATCGAGGAGGTGCTCCATCAGCACCCGGCCGTGCTCGAGGCAGCGGTGGTCGGCCGGCCGCACACCCGCCTCGGCGAAGAGGTCGTGGCCTTCATCAGCCTCAGGAACGGCGCCTCGGCCACACCGGGCGAGGTGGTCGAGTTCGCCAAGGCACGCCTGGCCGCCTACAAGTACCCGCGGGAGGTCATCGTGCGCAGCGACCTGCCCAAGGGGGCCAGCGGCAAGGTCGTGAAGGCCGAGCTCCGCGCTGCTCTCTGACCCGCCACGCGCCGGACCCGTCTCCGGTCCTAGCGGCTCTGCCGGCTCGGGGCGGTGTCCTTCAGCCAGCTGAGGACCTCCTCGGCCAGCCGCTCGGGGACCTGCAACTGGGGCACGTGCCCGACACCGGCCAGCTCGAGGTAACGCCAGGAGGGGTGCCGGCGGCCGATGTCGCGCGCCGCCGCGACCGGGACCAGCCGGTCCCTGTCGCCGTGGACGAGCAGGACCGGCACCGAGACCGAGCGCATCGTCTTCCGGTAGCGACGCGGGTCGACCAGCATCCAGACCAAGGACCTGGCCGCCGCGAGGAACGCCCGGTCCATCCCCTCGACGTCCTCCCGCTCCTGGAGAAGGGTCACCGACCGGTCGATCACCGAGGACGGGACGGCGTCGGGGCTGACGCCCACGAGCTTCAGCATCTCTACGACCCGGGCGCGATCGGACTGACGCGTGCGCCGCTTCCGGAGGAACCGCTCACCGACGAAGGGGATCGCGTAGATCGCGAACATCGCGGCCACCAGCGGGTCGAGTGCGCGACGTGGGCCGGGCACCGCGGGGTCGAGAAGGATCAGGCCGCTGACCGCTTCCGGTCGCTCCCCCGCCTCCAGGATCGAGATCATGCCGCCCATCGAGTTGCCGATGAGGACGGCCGGCGTCCCGACGACCTCGGCGAGGAACCGGTCGAGGACCGCCACGTTGGCGGGCACGCTCGCTGCGCGGGTGCCGGGCTCGCTGCGGCCGAAGCCGGGCAGGTCCAGCGCCAGGACGCGGGCGTGCGGTGCCAGCAGCGGGGCCAGGAGGTCCCAGTTGAGGTGCGAGCCGCCCAGGCCATGCACGAGGACGATCGTCGGGCCATCGTCCGGACCGCCGAAATCGACGTAATGCACCGCCCCGTCGAGGTCGATCGTCCGGCTCTCCCCCGGCGTCGTCTGCTCCTGCGGCGTCGCGCCACCCACGTTCGTGGCCCCCTTTTCCATTGTTTTCATCGCCTCGTACGGTGCCACGCCCGGCGCCGCCGCGCCGTCGCGACCTCAGCCTTTACACCTCACCCGTAAAGATGACACTGCCGACAGGAAACGATTCGGCAACTTATGACCGCGCGTACGTTCGCCGATGTGTGAGCCAGACCTCATCTTGGTACAGGTCCGTACCAATGTCGGTCGGCACACAGGAGGACGAAGTGACGCTAGGCCAGGACGGGCCGGCTCTGCCGCTCTACCTGAGCGAGCCGGGCCGTGCGCTGGCGGACTTCGGCCTGTATCTGGCCGCCCGCCCGCTTGCGCCGCGGCTACCCCGTGGCGACCGCCACCCTGTTCTCGTCCTGCCCGGCCTGCTGGCCGACGACCACTCCACCTGCGCCCTCCGCGGCGTCCTGCGGAAGCTCGGCTACGACGTCCACGGCTGGGGCCTGGGCCGCAACATCGGCCCGACGGCGCTCTGCGTCACCGGGATCCGCGACAAGCTCGCCGAACTCACGGAGCAGCACGACCAGCCCGTCTCGGTGATCGGCTGGAGCCTGGGCGGCATCTTCGCCCGCGACCTCGCCCGCCGCTCCCCCGAGTCGGTCCGCCAGGTCATCACCCTCGGCAGCCCGTTCCGGCTGGCCCGCTTCAGCCAGACCAGGGCGAGCAGGGTGTTCGACCGGTTCTCCCACCTGCACGTCGAGCACCGCACCCTGCCGCTGGAGCCGGACGCCCCGCTGTCGGTACCGGCGACCTCGATCTACTCGCAGTTCGACGGCATCGTGCACTGGGAGACCTGCCTGGACACCCCCGGTGAGTTCTGCGAGAACATCGCCGTCATGGCCAGCCACCTGGGCCTGGGCCACCACCCCGCGTCGATCTGGGCAATCGCCGACCGGCTGGCCCAGCCGGCCGGCGAGTGGAAGCCGTTCAAGGCGCCGCTGTTCCTGCGCCCGGCCTTCCCGCGTCCCGCCGTCCCGGCCGCGGGTAGCCCCGTCGCCGTCCAGGACCCCGCCGCCTGACCCGGCCAGGTCAACCGGCGGAGCCCCACGCCGCGAGTCCCCGGGCTGGGGGGCGTGGCCGCGAGCCTCTCGACGACCGCCGAGGTCAGGCGGGCATCATGACCCACTGCCGGCGATGTTGACCAGCCAGTTGATGCCGAACCGGTCGACGCACATGCCGAAGGTGTCGCCCCAGGGGGCCTTCGCCAACGGCATGGTCGCCGTGCCGCCCTCGGACAGCCGCCCGTACCAGGTCGTCAGCAGGGCCTCGTCGTCGCCGCTGAGCGACATCGAGATGTTGTTCCCCGGCCGGTACTCGATCTCCTGCGGGGTGTCGGAGGCCATGAAGACGATCCCGTGCTCGCCCTCCAACTGGGCATGCATGACCAGGTCGTCCTGGGCCGGGTCGGACGACGCGTTCGACTCCTTGAACGTGTTGATCACCAAGGTGCCGCCGAAGACCTCCCGGTAGAACTCCATGGCCTGCCGGGCGTTGTCGCGGAAGCTGAGGTACGGGTTGAGCTGGACGGACATGAATTCCCTCCCGGGTCGAGACCGTCGTTCTATCGAATGGACCCCCGTCGCGGTGCGAACTCATCGCTCCCACCGACCGAAATCCCGGGGCAGCACGGGACGCCACCGTCACGTGCGGAGCGACGTCCCCGCGAGGTCATGCCGCCCGCCAGGTCGTCGACCACGTGCGGCCGCTCGCGGACGGGGCTCCGGTCGTCTGCTTCACGCCACGAAGGTCGTCGTCGATGCGGTACACCGAGAAGTCTGCTCCGGACCCCGCCCCCAACTCCCTGCCTGTGGGGGCACCGGCACGGGCGGCGCTGCAGTCGGTGAACCTGGCGGTCCCGTAGTCGGCCAACGGCCGCACCCCGACCCCGAGCCCCACGGGTGCCTCGACGATGCACTCGGCGGAGGTGCGCCCCGTGGAGTACTCCAGTACGGCGCCGAACCGCACGACACCGTTCACGACCAGCCGCACCGACCAGCGGTTCGTGCCTGGAGTCAGCCGGATGTCGGTGACGACCACGTCCCCGGCCTTCACCGCACCGTTCGGCACGGCGGTCTCGGGCTCCGGAAGCAACTCGTAGAAGAGGCGGTACCACGGTCGGGCCCCTGGCGAGTCGCACCTGGCGTCCACTCCGGCCTGGATGAGGGTGTTGGTGTCCAGCCCGTCGATGCCGGCCCACTCGGCCACGAAACTGGGCCTGCTCACCTTTGCGCACGCGAGGGAGGGCACGCGCCATACGGCATGCACGGAGGTGAAGCCGCTGCCGTGCCCCGCATAGCCCGCCCAGTTGGCGGTGCTCAGGTGCCCGAAGGACCGCGCGAGGGGCCAGGCGAGGCGAGCGGGAGCGGCTGTTCGCGGCCCGCAGCCGTTGACCGTCGAGCAGCCGGAGGGCGTGGGCTGGGCGACAGTTGCCGCGGCCGGGGTTGCCGCCCAGGCGAACGCGGCCAGGGCCACCGCCACGAACCCGATCAGGGTCCGCCGCCGGACCGGACTGCGGAAGGCCGGTGGCTGGACCATGGAACCCCCTCGTCGGTCAAGGCCCCGTGCGCCGTCCAGTGTGGCGCGTGGCCGGCTCCTGGGCCTCACGGGGACGTGCACAGCCGCAGGAGCGGGGTGGCGTCGTGCTCCACCACATCCGCCGGCCCCTCCCCGGCGGCAGCGAGTGCGGCGACGTAACCGTGCGGGGGATGCAACGGCTGGACCGACAGGGCGGCCAGGGCGGTTGCACCGTCCCGGCGCAGCACGAGGGGCCGCGCTGAGGGCGGAGACACGACGAGCCGGTCCAGCTGCGCGGTCACACCTTCCCCGGTGGCCTTCAGCACCGCCTCCTTGCGGGTCCAGTAGGTGGTGAACGCGAGCGCACGGCCCTCGACCGGCTGCCGTGCCAGCTCCGCCCGCTCCTCCGCCGCGAGCGTGGCGGCAGCGAGCTGGTCCAGCTCGGCCGCGCCGAACCGCCCCACCTCCTCGACGTCCACACCGACCGGGTGGTCCCGGAGGACGGCGACGGCCACACAGCTGCCGGAGTGCGAGACGTTGAACGCCACCTCGGGGACGGCCGGAAGCCACGGCTTACCGTGCTGGGCACCGCAGTCCGGACACGTCCGGTCGATCTCCAGGCGGACCGGTGGTACTCCGGCGTGCGCGCCGAGGACCAGCCGGGCGACCGCCCACGCCGCGGTGAACCGCTGCTGGTCGGCCGCCCGGACCAGCCGGGCCCGTCGCCGCAGGGCGGCTTCTCCCAGCAGGGCGTCGTGCTGTGGCCCGGCGTCCTCCCGCCGCGCCCACCACACCTGGCAGACGCCGGGGACCAACGGCGGGACCGGCGCACTCACGCGCGGCGTCGGCGCGGAGCCCTGGTCGGCCGCCGACCCCGTCACACTGCGCATGACCGCTCAGCCGTACCGGCGCAGGTCGGTGAAGAAGTCGTCGACGCCGTGCAGTTGGCCGGTGGCGGCGGTCTGGTCGTAGACGTACTTGCTGACGGCGAGGTCCAGGACTCCCAGGCCGAACGGGGAGAAGATGACCGGCCGGTCGGTCGGTGGGGTGACGCGGCCGGCGAGGACGTCGTCGAGGGTGCCGGTGAGGAAGTCACGGCTGCCGGTGCGCTGCTCCACAAGGTGCGGCGAGGTGTCTGCTTTGAGGCAGTGGTCGATGTCGTCGACGAAGTTGGCCGCCGTGAGCAGGATGTCGGGGTCGAGGTCGCGCAACGAGACGTGCAGGACCAGCGGGTTGTGATCGAACCAGGAGCGCTGGTGGATGTGCGGGGCGCCGGCAATGGTGGCGAAGACGATCAGGTCGCTGGCGCGGATGAGGCCCTCGGCGGTGTCGTGCACGGTGATCGGTGCGCTCGTCCCGGTCCGCTCGAGATAGCCGCGGAAGCCCGCCGCGCTGTCGGCGGCGGTGTCGTGGACGCCGATCTGGTCGAAGGACCAGCCGGTTCCGGCGAGGTAGGTGTGGATGTAGCGGGCGATCAGGCCCGTCCCGACGAACCCGATGCGCGTGGGGCGGGGCCGGCCCTGCGAGAGCCGCTCCGCGGCGAGCGCTGCGGAGGCTGCGGTGCGGCTGGCGCTGATGATCGACGCTTCCAGACAGGCAAAGGGATACCCGGTGTCGTGGTCGTTGAGGATCAGCACTGCCGAGGCTCTCGGGATGCCGACGGCGACGTTGTCGGGGAAGCTGGCGATCCATTTCAGCCCGTCGACCCGGATCGGGCCGCCGATCGACGCCGGCAGCGCGATGATCCGGGCAGTGGGGCGGTCGGGGAAGCGCAGGAAGTAGGACGGGGGGTTCACCGAGTCCCCGGCGCCGTGCAGCCGGTAGACCGCCTCGACCAGGTCCACGATCTCGCGCTCGTGGCCGGCCAGAGCCGCCTGTACCTGCCCGCCGGAGATCACGGCGAACGGCGGTACGCCGGGGCGCTCCCCGGCAGCCGACCCGGCGGTGGCCGCTCCGGTGGGTTGGGTGATGGTCATCAGAGGGTCACGTCCACGGTGGGGGCACAGTCGGCCAGCCGGCGCAGGTCGGCCATGCCCACGAGCACCTCGCGCGGGCCGGTATAGGGCTCTCGGCTGTGCGCACACCGGATGTTGTCGACGAGCATCAGGTCGCCGCCCTGCCACGGCTCGCGTGCGGTGTTGGCCGCGTAGACATCGTTGAGCAGTGCGACGACGTCCTCCCCGATGGGGGCGCCGTCCCCGAAGCGGGTGTTGAACGGCAGCCCGTCCTCGCCGTAGACGTCGACCAGGTACTCGCGCACCTCGGGCGCCAGGGTCCACTCGTTGAGGAAAGCGATCTGGTTGAACCAGCAGGCCTGGCCGGTGACCGGGTGCCGCACCACCGCGCTGCGGCGCTGTCTGGTACGCAGTCCCCCGTCGGGTTGCCACTCGAAATCGATCGCGTGGGTGCGGCAGTAGCTCTCGACGGCGCTGCGGTCCTCGGTCCCGAAGGCCTCGGCGAAGGACGCACCGATCTCGTCGTTGTAGGTGCGGGTGAGCAGCCAGCCCTCCCGCTCGAACCGCTCGACGAGCTCTCGGGGAAGGGCATCGAGCACGGTCGACGCGTCGGCCACCGCGGTCGCTCCCCCGCTCGTGGGCGCGCTCATGCATGCGAAGGCCATCAGGCCGGGGAACTCCAGCGCGTAACTCAGCTCATGGTGCATGCACATCGGCTGGTTGGCCGGCCACTTCGTCGAGGAGTAGATGCCGCCCGGGTAGGGCTGCCGGGGCGCGAAGGATTCCTTCTCGGTCATCAGACCGGTGACCAGGCGCCGCAGGACGAGTGAGAACTCAGCCGCGTCGGCCAGGCCGAGGCCGCGGACGAGCACCGAACCGTGTTCGGCGACGACGGCGCGCAGCCCGTCCCGGTGCTCGGTCGCCCATGCCTGCGGATCACCGCCCTCGACCCGCAGTACCGGTGGCCTGCCGGGTTCCAGCTCCACGTCGAGCAGCGAGGCCGGGGATGAGAAAGACATGCCGATGCCCTTTCAGTAGTCGACCGGAGAGGACCGAACGGCCCGTGCGGCGCCCGGCACGAGCTCCGCTGTGGTGGGACGGATGTCGGAGGGACCCGACCTGCTGTCGACCAGCTCGGCCAGGTCCGCGAGGACGGGGTGGCGGACGAGGTCCTTGAGGGACACCGCGCGGTCCAGGGCGACCGCCAGCTTGACCGCCGACAGCGACGTGCCGCCGCGGTCGAAGAAGGAGTCGCGCCGGCCGATCTGATCCTGTGCGATGCCGAGCACCGTCGCCCAGGCGGCAGCCAGCCGTCGCTCCGTCGGCGTGCTCGGCGGAGCGTCCGGGCCCTCCTCGACGACGAGTTCCCCGGCGAGCGCCGTCAGCACCTTCGTGTCGATCTTGCTGTTGGCCGTCAGGGGCAGGTTTTCCCGCCAGTGAAACGCCGACGGCACCATGTACGCGGGCAGCGACTCGGCCAGCCGGTTCCGCAGGACGTCGACGGCGAGCGGCTTCGGACCGGAATAGAAGGCCACCAGCCGCTTGCTCTGGTCCGCCCGTCCCGCGACGACCACCGCACCGTCGCGGACGCCCGGCAGCCGCAGGAGGGCGTTGTCGATCTCACCCAACTCGATGCGGAAACCGGCGACCTTGACCTGGTTGTCGCGACGGCCCAGGAAGTCCAGCTTGCCCTCCGGCAGCCACCGGCCGTAGTCGCCACCGCGGTAGAGCCGGCGGCCAGGGCGATGCGGATCGGTCAGGTAGGCCGTGCGGGTGCGCTCGGGATCGTTGACGTACCCGCGTCCGACACAGACCCCGGAGAAGACGATGAGCCCCGGGGCGCCCAGCGGCACGGGGTTCAGGTGCTCGTCGACGACGTACACGCTCACGTTGTTGACCGGGGGGCCGAGCGGGATCCGCTCCCGGTCCGGCACCCGATGCATGACCTCGTGGTTGGTGTCGTCCGAGGTCTCGGTCAGGCCGTAGGCGTTGACCAGTGTGATCGCCGGCTGCGCGGCGAACCAGCGCTGCGCGAGCTCCTTCTTCAGTGCCTCACCGGTGACCGACACGCACCGCAGGTCCGGCAGCCGGCGGGCGTTCTGCTCGAGGTACGTCAGGACGGCCTCGAGGTACGACGGCACCACTTGCATCACCGCGACCCGGGCCCCGGTGACCTTCTCGACGAACCGCGGGACGTCCAGGATCACCTCCTGCTCGACCAGCAGGGTCCGCCCTCCGACCAGGAGCGCGGACACCAGCTGCCACAGCGAGATGTCGAAGCACTGCGGAGCGATCTGGGCGACCACGTCGCCTTCACCGATCGCCAGGTCGTCGATCTTCGCGTAGAGGTGGTTGAGCATGCCCGCGTGCTCGCACATCGCGCCCTTGGGCGCCCCTGTGGAACCGGAGGTGAAGTAGATGTAGGCAAGCTGATCCGCCGTGACGGGCACGCCGAGGTCCCCGTCGGAGTGCCCCTCCGCGCAGGCCGCGTCGATCACGAGCGTCCGGACGCCGGGCAGGGATTCCAGTGCCCGATCGAGCGTGTCGGTGCTTCCTGGCTCGGTCAGGACGAGCCCGCACCCGGCACGGGAGAGGGTGGTCGCGATGCGATCCGCGGGAAAATGCGGCTCGATGGGCAGGTACACGCCGCCGGCCTTGAAGACCGCGAGAACGGCGGCCATCCAGTCCAGGTCCCGCTCGGTGACCACCGCGACGACATCTTCGCGGCGCAGCCCGCGGGCCAGCAGGGCCCGTCCGAGCCGGTTCGCGCGCGCGTTGAGCTCCCGGTAGGTCCACTGCCGGTCTCCGTGCACGGCCGCGACGGCGTCCGGGTGTGCTGCCACTCGCTGCTCGAACAGCTCGTGGAACCGGCGGTCGGGCAGCTCCCGTCGCGGTCCGGCGAGCCCGTCGAGCTGGATGCGAAGCTCCTCGGCGGAGAGCAAGCTCTGCCGTTCGTGTTCGGCGTCCGGATCGGCGGCTATCAGCCCCAGCGCGGTGAGGTGGTAGCCGGCGATCCGCGCGGCGCAGTCGGCGTCGAGGACGTCGCTCCGGTACCGGAGCCGGAGCACTGCCCGGCCGTCGTGCCGCGCGATTCCGACCATCAGAACCGTGTCCTGGGACAGGTCGGCGCCTTCGCCGGTCGGGTCGAACACGGTCTCGAACGGCGGTTCGGTCAGGCCCAGTTCGCGCCGGAGGTCATCGACCGGGAAGTCCTCGTGCCACAGCAGTTCGGACTCGGCTCGACAGGTGTCCACCAGGAGTGCCCGCCACGACGTCGCTCCGGTCGTCAGCCGGCAGGGCAGTGGTCGGTTCCGGGCCGCGGCGAGGTAACCCGTCACGACCTCGCGCTCGCCAGTCAGGGCGGCGAGCACCTTCGCGTGGGCAGCCAGCAGCACCGAGCTGAACGGCACCGCCAGCTCGTCGGTCAGCCGGCGCACCCCCGCGACCAGGTCATCGCGGATCGCTGCCACGTGCTCGACGACGCCCGGCACCGGATCGAGGGTCCATCGAGGGATGGCACTGAACCCTCCGGTGGCGAGCACCTCGTGCCAGTACTCCCGGTCGGCGTCCACGGTCGTCATCGAAGTGCTCCGTCCACGAACGAGATGGCGTCCACGAACGCCATGGCACTGACTGCAGCGGGCGCTCGCTCGTCAGCGCGGTGCCGTCCGCCGGAATGCGGAGGCGGCACGAAGCGGGCGGCAAGGGTGGCGACGGAGTTGCCGTTGCTGACCGAACGAACCGGCACGGTCGGCCGGTCGGCCGGGATCTCCGTCGCCGGGTTTCCCGACCACCGGGCCTGCGGGGGGACTTCCTCGCCCTTCATGAGGAAGGATCCGGGGCCGAGCACGGCGCCATCGCTCATCGTCACGCCGTAGTGAACGAACCCGCCGACCCCGAGGGTGCACCGGGCACCGATCGTGCTGCGGTCGGACTTGAAGGTGCCGTCCTCCTGGGAGTGGCACTGGATCACAGTTTCCTGGTTGAGCGTGCACTCATCGCCAATGGCGACGAGGGTCTTCTCCGGGATGTTGCAGCCGTCGTCGAAGACCCTCTTGCCGACCCGGACACCGAGGAGCCGCGACCCGACGTTCTTGAACGGTGTGCCGTTGAACATCGCCATTACCGGGCTGACGAACTTCCAGTAGCGCTCGTGCCACCAGAAGTAGGGGTGGTACATCGAGCAGAGTTGCGGTTGCAGGGGCCGGAAGCCCGCGACCGCGCGCTCGAGCAGCATGGAATAGGCCAGGGTGAACAGAAAGACGAGGAGGAGTTCCGCCGCGATGGCTTCCGCGCGGAACCGCTGCCAGAAATCCGACGCCGCGATGGCCAGCAGCGTCAGGCCGAAGAAGTAGATCCACCGCACCAGCAGGAGCCAGGCCATGGAGCGGATGTTGTACCTGTTCTTGGCGCTCAGGCGACGGCGCAGTTCGTCCCCGCTCTTCAGATGGTCGAACTTGCTGTCACGCTCGACCGATCGCGGAATCTCGAAGCTGGGCGAGCCGAGGAGTCCGACGCCCTGCCGGACCTCCCCGTCGATCGGTACGAGGACCTTCGTCGCGAGGAGGCAATTGTCGCCCGTCCTGCTTTGTGATGGGTAGGGGATGCGGTTCCCCAGGAAGTTGCGTGGCCCGATCGACGCCTGGGATGCGCGGAAGGAGGTGCTCGAGAAGTCGGTGTTGATGATCGACAGTCCGTCGGCGACCATCGTCCCTCTTCCGATGGAGACCAGGTACGGGGACTCGTGCTTGACGTCCATTCCGAAGTTGCACCCGGTCTGTTGGACTTCGGGGAGGTCGTACCCGAGCCAGCGCAGATAGTGGACGATGTACGAGCTGTTGCCGAAGACGGCCAGGTAGAACCTGAAATTCGTGAAACGTGCGATCGCCCTGTGGAGCGAGTAGTGGAAGCCGTACAAGCGGTAGGTCTTGTCCGGCTTGACGGCGAGGTTGAGCAGGCGAGGGACGGTGACCACGAATAGGAGGCCGACGAGCACCACGCCGAAGAAGAGCGCGGCGGAGATCCCGAGGGCATTGCGGTAGAACGTCCAGGTCTCGAGCTCAACGGGCCCAGCGCTCAGGAACCCGTTGAGCTCGGGGATCACCGGCACAGCGGAGAGCACGATGCCGGCGCCGCCGATCAGCAGCGGCAGGTACAGGAACAGCACGTTCGCCAACTGCAGAACGGCGTAGACAGCCCTCCTGACGGAGCCGCAGTCGGCGGGGCCGACGCCGCGGTAGTCAACCTCGGTCCGCTGCGCCGGCGATCCGTGCCACCGCTCGCCGGCGGGCACGACCTGCCCGCAGTGCAGAGCCGAGGCATGACCGAGTTGCGCCCCGTCACCCATCGAGGTGCCGATGTCGATCACCGTCGCCTCGCCGATGAACACGTCCTTCCCGAGGGTGACCGGGCCTGTCTGGATCAGGCCGTCGTGGGCCCGATAGCAGTTGAAGAACGAGTCCTTGCGGATGACCGTGCCGTCGCCGATGGTGAGCAGATCGGTGCACACGGGCAGGTTCCGGGAGAAGATGGCGACGCCTCGCCCGACCTTCGCGCCGAGCGCCCGCAGATAGAGCTCGTACAGCGGCGAGCTCGAACTCGTGTGCGACCGGCCACCGACCAGCATGAGCAGCGGATTCGACCGGACCAGCGTCTTGACCAGCCAGAAGCGGACGTAGTCCAGGCTCCATATCTGGATCTGCCGAGGCTTCCACCGACCGATGAGCACCCACTTGGCCACGATCGGGATGGTGCACAGGACGAGGAAGGCCACCGCACCGAACACGACCGCCCGCAGGTAGATGTGCAGGGGGCTCGAGCTGGCGGCGACCCACGTGAAGCCGCGGTCGGCAACCAGCGCCGCGAGGAAGGTGTATCCGACGAAGCTCAGCAACTGCAGCGCTCCGCACACCACGTACTGCCACGTGCCGGCTCGTGTCACCCCCTCGTTCGGCGCCGGGGCGGGTTCGATCGGCGCCGGGGTCGGCGTCGCGACAGGCGACTCGACCGGGCCACTGGTCGACGGGGCGAGCGCCGTGGCCAGGCTGCTGATGGTGGGGTGCTGGTAGACGTCCTTCATCGACACCGGCGGCAGGTCGTCCCGCTTGCGTACGCGGGCACAGAACTGCGCCATCACCATCGAGTCGGCACCCAGGTCCTGGAAGAAATGCCCGTCCACCGGTACCCGTTCGACGTGCAGGACGTCGGCCAGCATCCCGGCCATCACGGCCTGGATGTCCTGGATCGTGGGAGCGGGCTCGTCGTGAACGGCCGGGACCACCGGCAGCACCGCAGTCAGTGCCTCGACCGAAAGTCCCATGTCATGCAGTCCTTGATCCGGTAGCGGAGGTGCGGGGCCTCGGCTCCTTGTCGAGCCGGAGCGCGTCCTCGCCGTAGAGGTCCAGCACCCAGTTGGGCTGGTAGATGGTGTCGAGGTATCGCTCACCGAGGTCCGGGGCGATGGTGACCGCGGTGAGGCCTCCGGTGTCGTGGCGGGCCAGCCAGTCCACCGCGCCGCTGACCACGGTTCCGG
>JAODNN010000085.1 GCA_025465355.1 Blastococcus sp.
CCTCCGCCGCCAGCGCGCCGAAGAGGAGGGGACGCCGCTCTTCTTCGCCATCGCGCGCGCGGCGCTGAGGCACGCGGAGGGCACGGCATCCGCGTGACTTGGCGCTGACCGGCGGAGGTGGGGCTTAGAGTCTCAAGCCTTCCAAGCTGGCCATGCCGGTTCGATCCCGGTCACCCGCTCCACATATTTCCGCAGATCAACCGGCCTGTCAGGCCCTCTGGAGGAGCCTCCGGGCGGCCCGGATCGGTGAGGCCACGGCTCTTCGCCGATCCGACGGCCTGGCTGGCGGCTGGCTGCGCATCGAGCGATCAGTCCGGCGCGTTGGCGGCCGGTGGGCGGTCGGTGAACCAAAGACCGACGCAGGCACCGGACCGTGACCCTTCCGCCGCCATCGTGTCGGTACTGGGCAGCGCCTAGAGAAGCACGTAGGCCCTTCCCCGGACGCCTCCTGTCCGCCACCAGTTCCGGCGGCTACCTCGCCCGCAGCAACTGGAACTCGACCTTCCGCCGCGCCGCCGACAACCGCGACGCCGACATCGCCCGCGCGCTCGACGCCATGCTCGGTAAGCCTGGCTGAGCCGTTCTTCGGGGGGCCGGGGGCGCGCCAAGTGCTGCGAGGACGCGCGGCCCGTCAGCGACCCCGGCGGGCGTTGAGCCGGGCGGCCTGGCGCGTCAGGTGGTCGCGTTCGGCGAGGTTGGGTGCCTTGTGGGCCGCCTCGGCGTACAGCCGTGCCGCCGTCGCCAGGTCGCCGTCGCGCTCGTGGAGGTACGCCGCCACCGCGGCGTGGCGGGGCAGTGAGTCGTCCAGGGCCGCGAGCGCCGCCAGGCCGGCGCGGGGTCCATCGGCCTCGCCGACGGCCACCGCACGGTTGAGCCGGACGACCGGGCTGTCGGTCAGGCGCGCGAGCTCGTCGTACCACTCGACGATCTGCACCCAGTCGGTCTCCTCGGCGGTGGGCGCATCGGCGTGCAGCGCCGCGATGGCGGCCTGGGTCTGGAACTCACCCAGCCGGTCGCGGGCGAGGGCCGCCTGCAGGATCTCGACACCTTCGGCGATCAACCCGGTGTCCCACCGGCTGCGGTCCTGCTCGGCGAGCCGCACCAGGCTGCCGTCGGGCGCGGTTCGGGCGGCGCGCCGGGCGTGGTGGAGAAGCATGAGGGCGAGCAACCCCACCACCTCGGGATGGTCGATCGCGACCGCGAGCTGCCGGGTGAGCCGGATGGCCTCGGTGGCGAGGTCGACGTCGCCGGAGTAGCCCTCGTTGAAGACCAGGTAGAGGACGCGCAGCACGGTCGCGACGTCGCCGGGCCGGTCGAACCGCACGCCGGAAACGGTGCGCTTGGCCCGGCTGATCCGCTGCGCCATGGTCGCCTCGGGCACCAGGTACGCCTCGGCGATCTGGCGGGTGGTCAGCCCGCCGACGGCGCGCAGCGTGAGCGCGACCGCGGACGACGGCGTCAGCGACGGGTGGGCGCACAGGAAATAGAGCTGGAGCGTGTCGTCCACCGCCGGCGCGGGCCCGGGCGCCGGCTCCTCGTCGACGAGTTCCTCGCGCCGACGGCGGGCGGCGTCCGCCCGGGTCGCGTCGAGGAACCGGCGCCAGGCCACCGTGACCAACCAGCCCTTCGGGTCCCGCGGCGGGTCGGCCGGCCAGACGCGGACCGCATCGACCAGCGCCTCCTGCACGGCGTCCTCGGCTGCCGCGAAGTCGGCTCCGCGGCGGACGAGGACCGCCAGCACGCTCGGCGTGAGACTCCGGAGCAGGACCTCGTCCACCACAGAGGTCACTCCGTGATGGTGGGGTGCGCGCCGAGGAACGGGCGCACCTCGAGCCACTCGTGGATCGGCTTCCCGCCCGCCCCAGGGGCGGCCGACAGCTCCCCGGCCAGTTCGATGGCGCGCTCGTGACTGTCGACGTCGATCACCATCCAGCCGGCGATGAGGTCCTTGGTCTCGGCGAACGGGCCGTCGGTGACCGGCGGGCGCCCCTCGCCGTCGTACCGGACGAACATGCCCTCGGGGGCGAGCGCCTGGCCGTCGACGAACTCGCCGGTCCCCTCCAGCCGGGCGGCGAAGTCGTTCATGTACTTCACGTGGGCCGAGATCTCCTCCTGCGTCCACTGCTCCATCGGCACGTCGTTGACCGCAGCCGGAGCGCCGCGGTAGTGCTTGAGCAGCAGGTACTTGGCCATCGTGATTCTCCTCTGTGGTGGCGCGACCCATCGTGGTCGCGCTCACCACAGAGACGGAGCCGGTCCGGGGTTATCGACATCGCCGTCCGGACTTTCGAGTTCGCCCCAGGCGCGCGATCTGCCTGCGTCACCTCCCCGTCGAGCAGTTCAGGTTCTGCAGCGTCGCCTGGAAGCGGTCCTGGAGGAACCTGAAGAGGTTGGGCGAGCCGAGAGCCGGCGACGGGGCGAGCCGGAACAGCTCGCGGTCGCGCTGGAGACGTGCCGGCGCGATCTGCGTGAGGGCGGCACAGTAGGCACGCGGGCTCTGGCCGGCCGGCAGGGCCGGCATGTCGACGCCCGCCCGGTACAGGTTGGTCTTCCTCTGGCTGGTCTCGCCGTCCACCTGCACCATCGGGTCACTGGTCGGCACCAATGCGGCCCCGGCCTGATGGGCAGCCGCGGAGAGCTCGTTGAGAGCCAGTGCGGGGGTGTTCGTCGCGCCGCCGTTGGTCAGGTCGGGCGCCGTGAAGGGCTTGCAGCCGAGGGCCGGGGAGATCGCCTTGGCGAGCAGGCCCTCGTCAGACCCGTTCGTCAGCTTCGTCCCGCCGCTCGCGGCCGGGATGTCCTGTGCGATCTGCCCGTCGATCACCCGGTACGACGTCGCCAGGTTGTCCGACTGGTCCTGGTCGACGACGGCGAAGTCGCGGGTCGTCGGGCAGGGCAACCCGTCGGTGCCGGTGCCCAGCGGTGGCACCACGAGCCGGTGCGCCGCGATCGCGGCGTTCGCCCCGGCGAAGAACGGGGCAGCGTTGCAGTAGGCGAACTGCCCGAACACCGAGCGTCCGAGCCCGTTCACACAGGCGGCCGCACCGTCGCCCTTCAGTGTCAGCGTGTTGCCGTTGAACCCGAACCACACGCCGACCACTGCGTGCGCCGGGAGCTTGACCGGGGCCGGGGGCACCGCCGGCGTCGTGCCGCGGTCGACGACGAGGGGGTGGTAGACGCCCAGGGCGCCGGTGTCCAGGTCGAGGACGGCGGCCTCGACGAACGCCGACTGGTCCGGGTTGCTCTCGTGGCAGGCACCGTCCCGTCGCTGTGTGGCGGTCAGCTCGTAGGGCGTGGTCAGCCCACCCGCAGTGGTCGGGTCCGCCGGGACGATCAGGGTGCAGGCGGGGTTGGGCGGCGTGACCTGAGCCGGCTGCTGTCGCCGGTGGTCGCCACGACGGTCGATCGCCCGGTTCGGGCCGGCGGTGGCCGCCGGCTTGGCCCCGTCCGGCGCGGCCCCGTTCTGCGTGTCCACCGGGATGGCGCCGTCCGGCGTGGCCGACGCCGAACGGGACATGTGCCTCCCAGCTCCGTGTCCGGCGGTCCACTGCGCCCTCGCGGTCGTTTCGCCGGGTGCCGCGTCGGTCGCCTGGCTCGCTCTCGTCGGCCGCGCCGTGGTGTCCACGGCGGCCAGTGCCAGCCGAGCCATACCGACGGAGTCCGTCAGGTGGGCCGGGACGACGAGGGCCGCACCCGCCGTCAGCGCGACGGTGGCGGTGACGGCCAACATCGGGCCCGTCCTCTTCGACAGCCGGGTGGACAGTCCGGCGAGGGCGCCGCGGACCTTGACGGATGGCGACGGGCGGGGACGGCGGTGATGCATGGGCGAGGCACTCCAAGAAAGAAACTGGCAAACCGTTACAAATTTCAGACTAGACATGCACAGTCCGTCACCGTCAACCGCCGCGACACGTCGAATTCGAATGTCACACGCATGTACTTTGGGTGACACAGATCACACCTGCTGCTGAGCAGGCAACTTCCCAGCCGCCGACCATCGGACCTTGACGGGCCCGGGTTTCGGCGACTTACAGTCCGGAACCGAACACCGTCCGTCCTTGCGCGCTTCTCGGCCGAGCACTGGTCATCAGTCCCCTCAGCCCGGCGTCCGAGCCACGGAGGTGTCGTCCGACCGCGGCGTCGGCCAGGGGCGGGGGCCCGGGCGCGCACGCACGAACTCTCTGGAGAACTGCACATGCTGCTGCCGCCGACGGCGGAGCCCGGCAACGCCTGGGGTTCCGCCCCGGATCAGCGCCGGCGCCCCCGGGGGTCCGCCGGCTCTCGCTCGGCCACCGAACAGTTCGCGGCACTCGTGGCGAATGCCCCCGAGCCGACCCCGGGTCACCGGCTGGAGAGGCTTCCGACCGGCCACCGGCTCGTCCATCCCGGCACTCCGACCGCGCGGCGTGCCGCACCCACCACCGGCGGCCGCGCCATCGGGTGGCTCGCCATGCATCTGCTGGTGGGGGTGGCCCCCTTGGCCCTCTGTTTCACCGAGGTCATGCCGGGCCGCGGCTTCGTCGTCAACCTGTCGGTCGCCCTGGGCTTCGTGGCGCTGTCCGTGCTCGGCCTTCAGTTCGCCCTGGCCGCCCGGTTCTCCCGCACCTCGGCGCCGTTCGGAATCGACGCCGTCCTCACCTACCACCGGCAGATCTCGTTCCTCGCCGTCGTGGCAGCCTTCGGTCATCCCGCGTTGCTGTTCCTGGCGGAAGCGAAGTACCGGGCCCTGTTCGACATCGTCGCCGACCCGCTGCGGGCCAAGCTGGCGTGGCTGTCCATCGCAGCCCTGACCCTGCTCATGGTGACCTCGATCTGGCGCAAGGCGCTGCGGCTCAGTTATCCGGTGTGGCACGTCCTGCACTCGGTTCTGGGCGTGCTGATCGTCCTGGCCGCTCTGGGGCACGCGTTCCTCGTGGACTACTACCTGAGCGAGCCCTTGGTCCGGCTGGTGTGGGCCGTGTACGGGGCCGCTTTCCTGTGGCTTGCCGTCTGGGTCCGGCTGGTCAAGCCGATCCGGCTGTGGCGCCGGCCGTGGCGGGTCGTCGAGCTCTGGCCGGAACCGGGGCAGAGCGTCACGGTCGGTCTGGAGCCGGCGCACCGCCACGGCGGGCAGCCGTTCTCCTTCCAGGCCGGGCAGTTCGCGTGGCTGCTTCCGGGCCGGACCCCGTTCACGCCCACCTTCCATCCGTTCTCGATGTCATCGAGCGCTGAGCGCTCCCGCGTCGAGTTCACGATCAAGCAGGTGGGCGGCTTCACGAACTCCGTGCGGCGGTTGAAGGTCGGCGACACGGTATATGTCGACGGTCCGCACGGCTCCTTCACCCTGGAACGCAATCCCGGCATGGGATTCGTCTTCCTGGCGGCCGGAGTGGGCGTCACCCCGTTCCTCAGCATGCTGTCCACGCTGGCAGACCAGGGTGATCAACGCCCCTGCTGGCTGGTCCTCGGCAACCGCCACGAGGACCAGGTCACCGGCGTCCGTCAGCTGGCACGGCTCAAGGGAAGGCTCAACCTCACCGTTGTGCACGTCATCAGCCGCCCGTCCGAGCAATGGGCGGGTGAACGGGGCCGCATCGATGCCGCCCTGTTGGACCGGCGACTGCCGCGGGAGCGGCGCTTGTTGCAGTACTTCATCTGCGCCCGTGAGGACATGGTGACCTCGGTCGCCGACGCACTGCGCTCGCTCGACATCCCGGGCGATCGCATCCACAGCGAACAGTTCGGAATGGTGTGACGTGCGAACTCTGCCCGCAACGACGGCGGCGATGCTCACGAGCTCGCTGATGCTGATCATCTGCGTTCTCTGGGCGGTGGCCCAGAACTGATCCAGCGGCTCACCACCCTGCACACCCGCTGACAAGGCCGCGCCACGCGGCGCGCGCTCCGACGTTCTCAGCACCACCGACCTGCGCCAGGATCAGGCTGTCAGCGACCGGCACGACCGGAGGCCGGCCCGGCATCAGGAGGACGAGCGATGGCGCTGTTCATGGATGTCCACCACAGGATCGACGGCCTGACCGCCGATGCCGTCGCCGGTGCACACGCGCGGGACGTCGAAGTGCAGGGCAAGCACGGTGTGGAGTACCGGCAGTACTGGTACGACGAGGGCTCCGGCAGGGTCTTCTGTCTCGTCGAGGCCCCCGACGCCGAGACCGCCGCCGCGGTCCACCGTGAGGCGCACGGGCTGGTGGCGGACGAGATCGTGCCCGTCCAGGAAGGCGGCTGACGATCCTGCCCGGGTGCGGCCCCGGCTGAGATCCGACGGGGCAGCAACCCGGTCGTCACGACTGCTCGAGCACCGTGGTGCCGCCGCCCAGCTGCAGCCGGGCGACCGCGCCCATGCCGGCGTCGGACAGGCGCAGACCCAGCGCCTCCTCGTGTCAGTAATGCCTGGGCAGACCCTCCGGCGGCACCGTTCTCATCGGCGCCCCGGTCTCGTCCAGCGCCGTGGGCAGCCCGAACAGCGGGAACAGGCCGGTCTCGAGAAAGCTCGAGATGTGCGCGACGCGGCCGCCGTCGAGTTCCAGGACGTGCAGCGCCCACGGCTCGTGACCACCTCCCGCGCGCACCCGGTACTGCGCGAACGCCGGCGACCCGTTCGCCTCGACGGGCAGCAGCCGCGACCCCCGGCACCCCTTCCCGGGGCCGAGCATCCAGGCACCCAGGTCCTCCGCGCCGCGCAGCCACATCTCGAAGGGCGGCATGTGCTGGGTCGCGTCGTCACGGAGGAGCCGGACGAACGCGTCGATGTCATAGCGCTCGAACGCGTCGACGTACCGGGCCAGCAGGTCGCGATCGTCGTCGTCCAGCGGGGTCCGGGCCGGCACTCCCCCGGCCTCCGCGAGGGTCGCGTGGGCCCGCTGCAGCGCGCTGTTGACCGCGGCCACGGTGGTGTCGAGGAGCTGGGCCACCTCGTCGGCCTTCCACCGCAGCACGTCCCGCAGGAGCAGGACGGCCCGCTGGCGCGGCGGGAGGTACTGGAGGGCGGCGACGAACGCCAGCCGGATGGACTCGCGGAGGACGGTCTGCTCGGCCGGGTCGACGTCGTCCGGGACGACCTGCCGGTCGAGGATCGGCTCGACCCAGGCCGACCCCGGGCGGCGGGCCGCGAGCGAGGACTCGACCGGCTGCCAGGCCGTTCCCGAGAGGTCCATCGGGAGGGCTCGCCGTTGCCGCCCGGAGAGCTGGTCGAGGCAGACGTTGGTGGCGATCCGGTAGAGCCACGAACGCAGCGCCGAACGACCTTCGAAGTCGCCCAGCCCCCGCCACGCGCGCACCAGCGTCTCCTGGACGGCGTCCTCGGCGTCGAAGGCCGAGCCGAGCATGCGGTAGCAGAAGCCGGTCAGTTCGCGGCGGTGCTCGAGCAGCCGTGGATCGAGCTGGCCGACAGGGCCGATCGCCACGCTGGTCACGCGCAACCACTCCTCCCGTCGATGTGGGGGCCAGCACACCACAGGAGCCCGACAGTTCGGGAGGGGGCGGCGGCTACTGGTAGCTGATCAGGTTCGGGGTGGGCCGGACCGAGGCCATGGTCTGGGGCCCGGTGAGCATCGGGTGATCCTCGTCGTAGAAGTTCTTCCAACCCCAGTGCAGCCCGCGCGGCGCGTTCTCGTGCAGCGCCCGCCAGGTGGCCTGCTTGTCCCCCTGCGTGCCCTGCCCGTCGGCGTGCAGCGTGACGGCCAACTCGTCCCGGGAGAGGTCCAGCCGCTCGCGGCCGGTGATCATCCGCAACTGGAACTGGTGCAGCACCAGCAGCTTCTGCGGCAGCGCGCGGGCGCGAGTGAGGTCCGCTAGCCAGCCGATCACCCGGTTCACCTCGTCGATGCCCACTGAGCCGATCTGCTGGAGAGGGAGCTGGCCCGGGCCCAGCCGCCATTCCGGATCCAGCGCCAGACCGACGTACGGCAGCGTCAACAGCGATTCGTAGCGCCGCGCCTGGGTCAGGAGGTCGGTGCGTCCGGGCTGCAGATCGAGGAGGACGTACAGGCCGGCCCTCCCGGCGGCCTCGACCCAGGGCCGCAGCGCAGCGGGCTCGGACTCGTTCGAGTAGTTCCCGTCCGGACCCGCGCTCCCCGAGGCCACGGTCGCGATGATCTCGAATGCGGGCACCACGGGCCCGCGCACCAGTCGCTCGTAGCTCACCGCGTGCTTCCGGGCTCGCTCGATGCTCGCGTCCAGGCCCTGCTCCCCGAGGACGCCGAGGGACGGCACGCCGGGATGGCCGTAGAGCGCCACGAGCAGCCGTCCCGGAAAGAGCAGCTGGCCTCCGCCGGGCAACTGGGTGCCCGTCTCCGCCGTCGTCAGCTTCCAGCCCAGGCCGTCGTCGTGGCCGAAGCCGGCGCCCAGGGTCACCACCGCCCGTACACCCGGCGAGGACACGGCACGGACCACGCTCTCGGAGGCCCGCGGATCGGTGCCCCCGCCGGTCACCTGCACGCGGGCGCCCGCGGCTCGGGCCGTGGCGATGCCGGCGAGGGACTCCGAACTCCCGGCGGCGAGAACGACGGTGCTCGCGAGGGGATCAGCGCGCGTGACCCTCGGCAGCTTCGGGTGGGCACGCTCGGAGGACGTGGTCGGCGTCGGTCCCTCTGGTCGCAGAGCCGCCGGCGCGGCAGGATCGAGCGCCGCCACGGCAGCCGCGTCGCCGTCCGCCGGCACCGGGGCCGCCTGGCGGAGGCGCACACCGGTCACCGCCTCGACCGCCCCGAGGTCGGCGGGCACGCGGACCACATCGTGCCGGCCGGCGGCGGGGCTGTTCGCCGTGTCCCCGGCGGCCGAGCCGACGGCGAGCACTTCCGCGGCCCCCAGCCGGCGCAGTTCGGCCGCTACGGTCGTCGTGGCCGTCCCCGCCCGCGGCTCGATCAGCAGCGGTACGCCCAGGGCGACAGCCGCCGAGGATCCGAGCAGCGTGCCCGGCCTGTCCCCATCCCGGGCCACGACGACGGCGGCGGCCTTGTCGAACAACGCCCGGCTGACGCTGACCGCGGACGCGACCGGGTCCTCGTCGGCGATCACGGTGAGGCGGGTGTCCGGAGCCGAGGTGACCACGGTGGCGGCCGCACGCGAAGGCGCCACCCCGTGCCCGGTATCGGAGAAGAGTGAGCAGCCACTGGTCACAAGCACAGCGGCCAGGAGAACCGCCAGGGCACCGACGCGCACGAGATCCCCCTCCGCCGGTGACACGTTCGCCGGCCCATTCTCCAGCCCGCGGGAAGTCGTTGGCGCCGTGTCCCACCCGCCCGGTAGACACGTCCTGTGACCGAAGATCTCGCTTCCCAGCTCCGCCCCGCCACCGTCGAGGAGTGGCCGGCGCTGGTCCGCGCCATGGACGACGCGTTCGGCGAGGTGCCGTCCGGCCCCTTCCGCGACACCCCGTCGCCGATCGCGGAGCTGGACCGGTCGCTGTCGCTGTGGGACGGCGACCGCGCCGTCGCGACCGGCGGCATCTACAGCCTGTCGCTCACCGTGCCCGGCGCGGTAGTGCCCTGCGCGGGCGTCACCTGGATCACGGTCGCGACGACCCATCGGCGGCGTGGTGTCCTCACCGCGATCATGCGCCGGCAGCTGACCGCGCTGCACGAGCAGCAGCGCGAGCCGGTGGCCGCTCTCTGGGCCGCCGAGTACCCGATCTACGGCCGGTTCGGTTACGCGCCGGCGACCTTCCGAGCCGGGTTCAGCGGGAACATCCCGAGGATGCGGCTACGGCCCGATGTCGACCTCGGCACCGGCCGCGTCGACGAGGTGCCCGTCGAGACCTACCGAGCCGCCGCGACCAAGGTGCACGACATCGTGCGCCGGTACGTTCCCGGCAACCTGGCCCGCGACGACCGCTGGTGGGACCGGGTGCTCCGGGACGACCCGGAGGAGCGCAAGGGGTGGACGGCCCGCCGGTACCTGCTGCACACCGAGACCGATGGCACGGTGACCGGCTACGCCTTCTTCCGCGTCAAGTCCTCCTGGACCGACAACGGCGAGCCGGACGGGACGATCGGCGTCCCCGAGGTGCGCGCCCTCACGCCCGCGGCGTACGCGGCGCTGTGGCAGTTCATCCTGTCGGTGGACCTCGTCCGGACCGTGCGGGCCCCCATGGCCTCGCCCGACGATCCGCTGCGTCACCTGCTCGCCGACGGCCGGGCCTTGCACAGCAGTCCGGTGGACGCACTCTGGGTCCGCCTCGTGGACGTCGACCGGGCTCTGGCCGCCCGCCGCTACCCGGCGCCGATCGACCTGGTGCTGGAGGTGCGGGACGACTTCTGCCCGTGGAACGCCGGGCGCTGGCGGCTGACCGGCCATCCCGCGGGTGGCCACTGCGCCCGGACCGACCGCGATCCCGACCTCGTCGTCGGCATCGAGGAACTCTCCGCCGTCTATCTGGGTGGGGTCTCCCTGGCGGCGCTGCAGGGCGCCGGGCGGGTCACCGAGATCAGCCCGGGGGCCGTCACCCTGGCGAGCACCGCCTTCGGCTGGCCGGTCACGCCCTGGTGCCCGGACGAGTTCTAGGAATTCCCCGCTCGGCCGGCAGGAGGACGGCGCAGTCAGGGGTGCGGGGTCTCCGTCGGCAGCCCGCCGGCGGGCCGGTGCCGTTCGCGCTCGTACTCGCTGACCAGCGCGATCCGGCGGACGTGCCGCTCCTCCCCACTGAACGGAGTCTTCAGGAACTCCAGGACGAGCGCGGTGGCCTCGTCGTCGGAGTGCTGCCGGGCGCCGATCGAGACGACGTTGGCGTCGTTGTGCTGGCGGGCGAGCTGGGCGGTCGAGGTGTTCCAGACCAGCGCCGCGCGGACGCCGGGCACCTTGTTCGCGGCGATCTGCTCACCGTTGCCCGAGCCGCCGATGACCACGCCGAGCGAGCCCGGTTCGGCGACCGTCCGCTCCCCCACCGCGAAGCAGAACGGCGGGTAGTCGTCCTGCGGGTCGTACTCGAACGCCCCGCAGTCGACCGGCTCGTGACCGGCGTCGGCGAGCACCCCCTTCAGGTGCTCCTTGAATTCGAGGCCGGCGTGGTCAGTCCCGATGAAAACGCGCATGCCGGGAGTCTGACAGGCTCGCCCGGTGGCAGTTCTGGGCGTGGACGGCTGGCGCAGAGCGTGGGTGGGCGCCCTGCTGGAGGGCCGCACGGTAACCCTGCTGGACCTGCCCGACGTGGCTTCGGTGCTCGCGGTGCCGGACGTCGAGCTGATCGCGATCGACATGCCGATCGGCCTCTCGGACAACGGGGTCCGGGTCTGCGACGTCGCGGCTGCGCAGCGACTGCGGGGGCTGGGCGCCGGAGGCTCCGTCTTCGCGACGCCGGTCCGGGCGGTCCTCGCGACCGACGACTACGCCGAGGCCCGCGCCCTGTCGCGGGCGGTGACCACGCCCCCACGGGCGCCGTCCGCGCAGGCCTTCCAGCTGGTCGGCGCCATCCGCGAGCTCGACGAGGCGCTCGGGGACGCGCCCGGGGACCGGGTCGTCGAGGTGCACCCCGAACTGGCGTTCCGCGCCCTCGATCCAGGCGTGCGCGACCGGAAGGGCAGCGCGCGCGGAACCGTCCAGCGGTTGCGCGCACTGCGGTCGGTGATGGACGTGGAGGAGGCACTGGCCGCCGCGCCGCGCGGCATTCCCGCGGTCGATGCCCTCGACGCCTGCGCGGCGGCGTGGTCGGCACGACGGATCACCAACGGGCGGGGCGAGTGCGTCGGCGAGGGAACCGACGCGCGCGGACGCCCCATGCGGATCTGCTGGTAGGACCCCGGCCTTGTGTACGCAGGGCCCGGGCGGCCCTCAGGTGAAGCGGCGGACCGCCGACAGCGGGAGGACGCGGAGCAGGCCGGCGACCGGGCGCCACGGCAGTTCCGGTACGTACGCGCGGACCGGCTCGCGCTCGACCGCGGCGGTCAGGGCGCGGACACCCTTGTCCAGCCCGACGGTGAAAAGCCCCCGGCGGCCGACGTTGATGTCGGTCTCGATGAAGCCCGGCAGAACCGTCGTCACATGGATGCCGCTGCCGAGGACGTCGGAGCGGATTCCCTCGGCGAGGGCATTGAGCGCCGCCTTGCTCGCGCCGTAGGCCGTCCGGGTGCCGCGCATGCCGCGGATCGACGCGACCGAGGAGATGAGCACCAGGTGGCCGGCGCCCTGGGCGCGGAAGAGCTCCATCGCCGCCTCGCACTGGGCGTGCGAGCCGAGGACGTTGGTGAACAGCGTGGCGCGGTTGGCCCAGGCCTTCCCGGTGCCGACCGAGGCGCCCTTGCCGATGCCCGCGTTCACGATCACGCGGTCGAGTCCACCGAGGCGGTCGGCCAGTTCGGGCACGACTCTCGCGACCGCCTCGGGGTCGTCCACGTCGAGCTCCGCCGTCTCCACGCGGATGCCGGGGTGGGTGGCGAGCAGCTCCTTCTGGAGCGCTTCCAGCCGGTCGGCACGGCGGGCGGCGAGGGCGAGGTCACGGCCCATCGCGGCGAACCGGCGGGCCATGCCCTCGCCGAGACCGGCGCTGGCGCCGGAGATGAAGATGCGCTGTCGAACGGGGTGCGGCACCACGCCAGCATGCCGCACCCCGTCGAAGCGGCCCCGCCGCTCAGCGGGTGCCGGTGAGCTCCAGGGTCTCGGCCGGGACCGAGTCCATGTCCGGGCCCTGCGTCCGGGTGCGCTTGAGCTCCCAGAAGTCGGGCAGGTTGGCGAGCAGGACGGCCCCGTCGAAGGCCCTGCCGGCGTCCTCGCCGGTCGGCACCTTGCTGATGACCGGGCCGAAGAAGGCCACGCCGTCGACGTGCATGACCGGGGTGCCGACGTCGTCGCCGACCGGGTCCATGCCCTCGTGGTGGCTCTTCTCAAGCGCCGCGTCGTACTCGGTGGACGTCGCCGCCGCCGCCAGCTCGACGGGCAGACCCACGCGCTCGAGCGCCGGCACGATGATCTCCTCGATCTCGACCCCCTCGTGGTGCCGCAGCGTGCCCATGGCGGTGTAGAGGTCACCCAGCACACCGTCGCCGTGCTGCTCGGCGGCCGCGATCGCGACGCGCACCGGGCCGATGGCCTTGTCCATCATCGCCTGGTAGTCCTCGGGCAGGTCGCGCCCGCGGTTGAGGACCGACAGCGACATCACATGCCAGTGCAGGTCGATGTCGCGGACCTTGGCGGCTTCGAGAATCCAGCGGCTGGTCAGCCACGCCCAGGGGCACAGCGGGTCGAACCAGAAGTCCACCCGTGCGGTGGTGGGGGCGCTCTGCACTGCTTCAGTCATGGCTTCGTACTCCTCGGCGGTTCGTGGTCCCGGTCGGGTTGCTCGGAGGCTCGAGTTGCTCCAGGACCGTCGCTGTCCGCTGGCAAGGCGGACGCCGGCCCGCTTGTTCCCGGCGGAGGAGGTTTCCCAGGCGGCAGAACTGCCGAGCCGGATCATCGTTCCCTCGTGGGAAACTCCTGGGTGTGCCCGTACCCAATCTGACCCGCACCGACGCCGCCGCGCGCGCGGAACTCCTCGCCGTCCACAGCTACGACATCCAGCTCGACGTCACCGACGGGGCCGGCCGTGCCGGTGAGCGCACCTTCTCGTCGACGACGACGGTGGAGTTCACCAGCCGTGAGCCGGGCGCGAGCACCTTCATCGACCTGATCGCCGAGACCGTCCACTCGGCCACGCTGAACGGCGCGGAGCTCGACCTGAGCGGCTACACGGAGGAGGGCGGCCTGCCGCTCCCCGACCTGGCGGAGCAGAACACCCTGGTCATCAGCGGAGACTTCCGTTACTCCAACAGCGGCGAGGGCCTGCACTGGTTCCAGGACCCGGAGGACGAGCAGGTCTACCTCTACACGCAGTTCGAGCCGGCCGACGCCAAGCGGATGTTCGCCTGCTTCGACCAGCCGGATCTCAAGGCAGCCGTCACCCTGCACGTCACCGCACCGTTCGACTGGCAGGTCGTCTCCAACACCGGTGGCCGCACCATCGAGGCCGGCCCCGCCGGGTCCCAGCTGGTGCACTTCCAGCCCACCAAGCGGATCTCCACCTACCTCGTGGCCCTGATCGCGGGCCCGTACGCCAAGGTCACCGACCTGCACGAGGGCATCCCGCTCGGGCTCTACTGCCGGGCGTCGCTGGCCCAGTACCTCGACGCGGACGAGCTCTTCACGATCACCAAGCAGGGCTTCGACTTCTTCCACCGGGTGTTCGACTACCCATACCCGTTCGACAAGTACGACCAGCTCTTCGTCCCCGAGTTCAACGCCGGCGCCATGGAGAACGCCGGCGCGGTGACGATCCTCGAGGACTACGTCTTCCGGTCCAAGGTCAGCCGCGCCCGCTACGAGACGCGCGCCGAGACGGTGCTGCACGAGCTCGCGCACATGTGGTTCGGCGACCTCGTGACCATGCGCTGGTGGGACGACCTGTGGCTCAACGAGTCCTTCGCGACCTACATCAGCACGCTCTGCCAGGCCGAGGCGACCGAGTTCGACACCGCCTGGACGACGTTCGCCAACACGGAGAAGTCCTGGGCCTACGCGCAGGACCAGCTGCCCTCGACCCACCCGATCGCCGCCGACATCCCCGACGTCGCCGCGGTCGAGGTCAACTTCGACGGCATCACGTACGCCAAGGGTGCGTCGGTGCTCAAGCAGCTGGTCGCCTACGTCGGCCGTGAGGAGTTCCTCGCCGGCGTCCAGCGCTACTTCCGGCGGCACGAGTACGGCAACACCACGCTGGCCGACCTGCTGGGCCCGCTGTCCGAGAGCTCCGGTCGCGACCTCTCGGAGTGGGCCGACCAGTGGCTGCGCACCAGCCAGGTGAACACCCTGCGGCCGGTGTACGAGCTGAGCGAGGACGGCCGCTACGCGAGCTTCGCCATCGAGCAGACCGCGGTGCCGGAGCACCCGGTGCTCCGCAACCACCGGCTGGCGGTCGGGCTCTACAGCGAGGGCCCCGACGGGCTGACCCGCAGCTCCCGCGTGGAACTGGACGTCGCCGGGGCCCGTACGGAGGTGACCGAGCTGGTCGGGCACCCGGCGGCCGACCTCGTCCTGGTCAACGACGACGACCTGACCTACGCCAAGCTGCGGCTCGATCCCCGCTCCCTGGCGACCCTGCGGAAACGCATCGGCGCCATCCCCGACCCGCTCGCCCGGGCGCTGTGCTGGTCGGCCGCCTGGGACATGACCCGCGACGCCGAACTGCCCGCCCGCGAGTGGGTGCAGCTGGTGCTCGCCGGCATCGACACCGAGACCGAGATCAGCGTCATGCAGTCGCTGCTGGCCCGCGTCCAGACCGCGCTGAACTCGTTCGCCGACCCCTCCTGGGCGCCCACCGGCTGGAAGATGCTGGCCGACCACGCCCGCGCCGCGCTCGAGGCCGCGCCGCCCGGAAGCGACGTCCAGCTGCTCTGGTCACGCACGCTGGCCAGCGCCGCCCGCACTCAGGAGCACGCCGCCGTCCTGCGCGGGCTGCTCGACGGGTCACGGACGATCGAGGGGCTGGCCGTCGACGCCGACGCCCGGTGGGCGATGCTCTCCGGCCTGGTGGCCATGGACGGCGCCGGGGACGCGGAGATCGATGCCGAGGCCGAGCGGGACGCCACCGCGACCGGGGTCCGGCGGGCCGCCACCGCGCGGGCGCTGCGGCCCACCAAGGAGTCGAAGGAGGAGACCTGGCAGGCGGTCTTCCACGACGACGAGATCCCCAACGCCGTGCACGAGGCGATGCTGCTCGGCTTCTGGCACCCCGCCCAGCGCGAGCTCACTGCGGGGTACGTCGACCGCTACTTCGACGAGATCCGCCCGATCTGGGACAGGCGTCCCGGCGAGGTCGCGAAGAACGCCGTCCAGTACCTGTTCCCTCCGGTCGTTGAGCCGCGCACGATCGCGGCGGCCGACGCCTGGCTCGCCGACCCCGATCAGCCGTCCTCGCTGCGCCGGCTGATCGCCGAGGGGCGGGACGGGGTCGCGCGGGCGATGCGCGCCCGCGAGCGGGACGCCGCCGAGAACGGCTGACCCCCCCAACGACGAAGCGGGCCGCCTCCGGGAAGGAATCCCGGGGGTGGCCCGCTCGATCTCGAGGAACGGCTCGGCGCGGACGGCTCAGTGCGGGTGACGCAGGGCGGCGGGGTGGCCGGCCTGGTCGGAGAGCTGGCGCAGCCCGTTGATGATGCCGCCCACCAGGTCACCGGCGGCGAACGCGACGGTCATCGAGAGCACGGCCAGCGCGCAGGCACGGTCGGGAAGACGCCGGGCCGCCCCCGCTCCGGTGACCACCTCGACGACCCGCTGTCCGGGCGAGAGGGCGATCAGCACCGACTCGGAGGGATCCCCGCCGGACCGGGCGTGCAGCGCCTCGGCCTGGGTGCGGGTGGGCGTCCCCAGGTCGCCGATGTACAGGGTGAACCGCAGTCCGGTCTCGCGCGAGGACATGGTCAGCGCATCGTCGAGCCGGGCCAGCTCCTGCCAGGAGAAGATCTCGTCGAGCTTCGCCTCCTCGTCGAGCCGGCTCGGGGCGGTCTCGGCGGTGGCCGTGTGGTGGGGCTGGGCTTCCAGCGCGCGGGTCATCGCCGGCCTCCGGGGGCGGACGTGGGGATGGCTGACTGATCGTTCATCGGGGGACTGCTCCCGTCACCAGGTACCGCGGGCGCCGCCGAGCGGCGTCTCCGTGTGCGTGCCGTGCGTCCCCGACCCGAGGGCCGCGTGCGCACTGTGCCCGGTCGCGTCGGGATGCGGCTCGTACCAGACGGGTGCGTGCTCCCACGGCTGGCCCGGCCGGTAGCGGGGACGCTTGCGCCCGCCGGGCAGGAGGATCAGCAGCGCCAGCAGGACGACGACGGCCAGCGGGGCGCCGACGAAGACGAGGAGGGTCTCGGCGACGGTCACGGGCGACAACCTACCGGGCAGCCCCGCGGGTCATTCGCCGTCCTCCCACCCCGGCGGGTGACGATTCAGCCACGGCCGCGCCTGCTCGACCTGCGCCGACAATGCGATGAGCGTCGCCTCGTCCGCGGGACGGCCGACGAGCATGGTCCCGATGGGCAGGCCGTCCGCCGTCCAGTACAGCGGAACGCTCACCGCCGGCTGTCCGGTGACGTTGTAGAGCGCGGTGAAGGCCGCATAGCGCTTCTGCCGCTCGAAGTCGGCGGCGCCGTCGCCGTCGAAGTCGAACCAGCCCAGCGGCCGCGGCGTCATCGTGCAGACCGGGGCCAGCAGGACGTCGTAGCGGGCGGTCGCCTGGAGGAAGCCCCGGGAGAACAGCCGGAGCGCGAGCATGCCCTCCATCGCCTCCTGGGCCGACAGCGCCAGTCCGCGGGCCCGCAGCTCCCGGGTCAACGGGCGGAGCTCCCCTGCCCGCTCGGGCGGCACCGGCAGAGTGGCACCCGACAGCGCCCACACCCGCTCGAAGGACGGGAGGACCTCGGGTCCGAGCAGCCCCGGCCGCACGTCGTCCACCTCGTGGCCGAGGCTCTCGAGCAGACGGGACGCGTCCTCGAACGCGGCGGCCACCTCTGGTTCCAGCTCGGTGCCGGGCATCGCGGTCTCGAGGTAGCGGCCGATCCGCAGCCGGCCCGGCGGCCGGTCGGCGTACCCGAGGAAGGACTCCCCCGGCGGTAACGGTGGCGCCCACGCCGGGTCCCCGACGACCGGCCCGGACATCGCGTCGAGCATGGCGGCGGCATCCCGCACGGTCCGGGCGATCGGGCCGTTCGTGCCCAGGCCGGTCACGTCCCCGCCGTAGGGGGCGTTGCTGACCCGGCCACGGGTGGGCTTGATGCCGAACAGGCCGTTGATGCCGGCCGGGATCCGGATCGAGCCGCCGCCGTCGCTGCCCTGGGCGAACGCCACCATCCCGGAGGCGACGGCGACCGCGGCCCCGCCGCTGGACCCGCCGGCCAGCCGCGTGGGGTCCCACGGAGAGCGCGCCGGACCGGCCAGATCGTTGTCGGTGTAGCAGGGGAAGCCGAATTCGGGAGTGTTGGTCTTGCCGAGGCTGATCGTCCCGGCGGCCGCCAGCTTGGTGACCACGGCGTCGTCCACGGTGGGGACGAAGTCGGCCATCACGCGGGAGCCGAACGTGGTCCGGACGCCGGCCGTGTTGTTGAGGTCCTTGATCGCGGTGGGGACGCCGAGCAGCGGTGGCAGGTCCTCCCCCTGCAGCACCGACTCCTCCGCGCGGGCAGCCGCGGCGAGGGCGCGTTCGGGAGTGACGGTGAGGAACGCGCCGAGCCCGGCGTCGCGCGCGTCGATCCGGGCCAGCGCGTGCTTGACCAGCTCGGTCGGACTCACCTCTCGGGCCCGGACGGCCGCGGCCTGCTCGAGGGCGGTCAGGTCGTGCAGCCGGGTCCCGTCGGAGATCACGGACGGCGAGGCTAGCCCCCGCCCCGGTAGACAGGCACCGTGGATCTTTCCCG
>JAODNN010000187.1 GCA_025465355.1 Blastococcus sp.
CCTCGTCGCGGCCGACGCGGCCGAGGCCCGGGCACAGTGGATCGCCGTCTTCGGCCGCGACCGGGCCGACCTCGGCCCCGGGCACGCGGCCGAGCTCGCCGCTCGAGAGGCCACCCGCAACCGCCAGGACCGGTCGCGCGGCCGGACGGCGGCCGCTCCCCTGCGGCGGGTCGCGCCGATGCCGAGCGTCCCCCGGCCCGAGGCGGAGCGGCGGGGACCATCCCTCGCCCATGGCGCCGCCGCGCCGGGCATCGGTCGATGAGCAGGGCCGCCTCCACCGGCCGGGCGCTGGCCCGGACGTCAGCATCAGGAGGAGAACTGGAGAATTTCGGAAGTTGTCGGTGGTCGGCTGTCACCAATCGCGCCCACATGGCGCCTTCTCCCGTGACGGAGCACAGCCCACCCGAGACCATTGGAGCCAGCCATGTCTGACGATCCCGCCCGCCGCGAGCACGAACTGCTCACCATCACCGAAGCCGCCGAACTCCTCCGCGCCCCGGTGGCCACCCTCCGGTACTGGCGCCACCTCGGCAGCGGCCCGCGCAGCTTCCGCCTCGGCCGCCGCGTCCTCTACCGCTCCGACGACCTCCGCAGCTGGATCGACGCCCAGCCCAGCCAGGCTGCCCCGGAACCGGGTGCTCGTCGGTGAGCTGCTCGATTCCACGGCGGACAGTCATCCACAGATTTGGTGCAACACGACGGGGCGACGTACGACGACGGCAGGCTCATCCTGTGGTGACCGCCGCCCGGGATGGACTCGCCGGCGCCGGCCGCGGCCCACGTTCGCAGAGATGGAGGGTGGTCGGTGATGGCATCGATCGCGAGGAGGCCTGACGGCACCTACCGGCCGCGGTACCGCGACGAACAGGGCAGGGAGCACGCCCGTCACTTCAAGCGCAAGGTCGACGCGCAGCGGTGGCTCGACGAGGTCACCGCGGCCGTGCAGACCGGCACCTACGTCGACCCGAAACGGGCCAGGCTGACCGTGGGCGAGCTGGCGCCCCTGTGGCTGGCCGGGAAGATCAACGTCAAGCCCACCACCCACGCCCGCTATGCCGACGTCCTGCGGACTCATGTCCTGCCGCGGTGGGGTGACGTCGCGCTGATCCGGGTGACGCACGGCGATGTGCAGGGCTGGCTGTCTACGCTCTCCGCCCGCGGTCTGTCCGGAGCCTCGGTGCGCAAGGCCCAGGGCGTCCTGTCCGGCATCCTCGGGCTCGCGGTGCGCGACAAGCGCCTGGCAGTCAATCCGGCGTTGGGCGTGGCCCTCCCGCCGATGCAGGAGAAGCGCCGGCGGTACCTCGCTGCAGAGCAGCTCGAGGCGCTCGCCGACGCCGCCGGTCCCGGCCGGGTCGCGGTCCTGACGCTCGGCTACTGCGGGCTGCGCTGGTCGGAGCTGGCGGCGCTGAGGGTGCGGCACTTCGACCTGCTGCGCCGGCGGGTCCTCGTCGAGGAGGCCGTCACCGAGGTCGACGGCACGCGCCTGGTGTGGGGAACCCCCAAGACCCACGGCCGCCGGTCGGTTCCACTGCCGCGGTTCCTCGCCGACGAGCTCGCCCGCACGGTGGTCAACCGTCCGCCGGACGAGCTGGCCTTCCCGTCGCCGCAGGGGGCGGTGCTGCGCAACCGCAACGCCCGCGCCGCCTGGTTCGACGCCGCCGCCCGGGCCGTCGGGGAGCCGGGTCTCACCCCGCACGAGCTGCGCCACACCGCGGCCTCGCTGGCGATCAAGGCCGGCGCCAACGTCAAGGCGGTGCAGCGGATGCTCGGGCACGCGTCCGCGGCCATGACCCTGGACCGCTACGCCGACCTGTTCGACGACGACCTGGACGACGTGGCCGATCGGCTGGACGCCCTGCGGGCCGCGTCCTGCGGAAAAGTTGCGGACTTTTTGCGGACTGAGGCGCTCCAGCGCCGCTCCGGCGAACCGTCGACCGGGGCGAAATCGCAGGTCAGAACCGGTGTAGAGGGAGTGGAGACGAGGGGAATCGAACCCCTAACCCCCGCCTTGCAAAGGCGGTGCTCTGCCAATTGAGCTACGTCCCCTTGTGGAGCTGTCCCCTTGTGGAGCTGTCCGGGGTGGTGCGGGCTCCCGGTGGGGTCAGCGAACGGTCGGCGTGCTGACCGCGCCCGGACCCCGGGTGGCCTCGTGCCAGAGATCCGCTTCGGTGGAACCGCTGGTGCGCTTCCGGACAGCGGCCAGGACTCCGGCCGCGACGGCGACCAGCGCCAGCTTCTTCAGCATGCGACGTGCCTCCTCGAGCGCTCGGTGCACCGCCGGGGCGGCGCCCTCTGTGGTGCGCGTCGCCGGAGGCGTGAACCCCACAAGCTGGCACACGGGTGGGCCTGGGAGGACTTGAACCTCCGGCCTCATCCTTATCAGGGATGCGCTCTAACCGTCTGAGCTACAGGCCCGTGAACCTCGGAAAGCTTACCTGGGTGCAAGCCTGGCCCTGCTGCAGGGTCCCGCGCCGAGCTTGCGAGGCGTGGGGGCAGCAGGGTCCTTTCGCTAGTCCCGCTCGGAGAGCGTGATCTCGAGGCCGCCGACCAGGTCCGAGCACAGGTTGTAGATGAACGTCCCGACGGTGCACAGCGCGGTCATCAGCACGATGTTGATCGCGCCGATGACAGCAGCACCGCCGAAGACGACGCCCGGCGTGATGACCTTGCTCGCGGCTGCCTTGGAGCCCGAGACGCTGCCCACCTGGCCGAACAGGTCGTTCAAGGTGTCGAAGACACCCAACCCGTTGAGCACCATGTAGAGGATGCCGACCGCGACCATCCAGATGAAGAACAGCGCGATCGACAGGACCAGCGAGATCTTCAGCGCCGACCAGGTGTCGACGTGCCGCAACTGCAGGCGGGCGCGGCGCGGCCCCCTGCCACCGCCCCTCGCCGGCCCGCGGCCCCGACCGGTGCGCGATCCGACCGTCTCCGTCGCGGCGGCCGTCGTGCCGGTGAGCGCACCGAGGTCGGCCCCGGCGGGGGCAGCGTTCGCCGGGGCAGCGTTCGCCGGGGCAGCGCCCGTGGGGGTCCCGGACGGCGGGGGTACCGGGGGAGCGCCGGCCGCCGGGGCCTGCGCCCGCTGGGCGCCCGTCGTGGGGATCGACTGCGTCGTCGACACCGACGGCTCATCGGCGGTGCCGCCGGTCGGCGCGGCGTCCCCAGACCGGGCCCCGGTGCGCACCGAACTCTGCGTCCGGTCGCTCATGCCAGTCTCCCGTTCCCCAGCGGCGCAGGCCGCTCCCGTCGGGACCGGACCTCCGGCGACCCCGGTCGGGGCCGCCGGATACCGGTCAGCTGTTGCAGGTCACCCTAGGCTGCGGGCTCGTCATTGTCCGTCGTACGGGCGATGGCCACGATGCTCACGTCTTCGGGCAAGTTCATGAGCTTGACACCCATCGTGGCGCGGTCCTTGTTGTGCCGCACCCCGTTGACCGGGGTGCGGATCACGCCGCCGCTGGAGGTGATGGCGTAGAGCTCGTCCCCGAGCGTGACGGCGAGCGCCCCGACCAGCACGCCCTTGCGGGCCTTGGGGTCGGCCGTGAGCACGCCCTTGCCGCCGCGACCCTGCGCCGGGTAGTTCTCGATGCCGGTCCGCTTGGCGAAGCCGCGCTCGGTGGCGACGAGGACGTCCACGCCTTCCTGCACGACCATCATCGACAGCAGCCGGTCGTCGTCGGCGAGCGAGATGCCACGGACACCCTCGGTGGCCCGGCCCATCGGCCGCAGCGCGGTGTCGTCGGCGGTGAACCGGATCGACATCGCCCTGCTGGTAACCAGGAGCAGGTCCTGCTCGGGGTCGATCAGCGCCGCCCCGACCAGCTCGTCGCCCTCGCGCAGGTTGATCGCGATGACGCCACCCTGGCGGGGGGAGTCGAAGTCGGTCAGCCGGGTCTTTTTCACCTGCCCGCGCGCCGTGGCCAGCGCCAGGTACGGGGCGACCGAGTAGTCCTTGATCTGCATGACCTGGGCGATCTTCTCGTCCGGCTGGAACGCGAGGATGTTCGCCACGTGCTGGCCGCGGGCCGTGCGGTTGGCCTCGGGCAGCTCGTAGGCCTTGGCCCGGTAGACCCGGCCCTTGTTCGTGAAGAAGAGGATCCAGTCGTGGGTGGAGCCCACGAAGAAGTGGTCGACGATGTCGTCCTGCTTCAGCTGGGCACCCATCACGCCCTTGCCGCCGCGGCGCTGTGAGCGGTAGAGGTCGCTCTTCGTGCGCTTCGCGTACCCGGTACGCGTGATGGTGACGACGACCTCCTCCTCCGCGATGAGGTCCTCCATCGACACGTCGCCGTCGTTGGCCACGAACTGCGTGCGCCGGTCGTCGCCGTACTTCTCGACGATCTCGGCCAACTCGTCGTGGATGATCTGCCGCTGCCGCTCGGGCGAGGCGAGGATCGCCTCCAGCTCGGCGATCTCGCGCTCGATCTCGGCCAGCTGGTCGAGGATCCGCTGGCGCTCCAGGGCGGCCAGCCGGCGCAGCTGCATGTCCAGGATCGCGGTCGCCTGGATCTCGTCGATGTCCAGCAGCTCCATGAGCCCGCCGCGGGCGGCGTCGGCCGACTCGCTGTTGCGGATCAGCGCGATGACCGCGTCGAGTTGGTCGAGGGCCTTGGCGTACCCGCGCAGGATGTGCGCGCGCTCCTCGGCCTTGCGCAGCCGGTAGCGGGTCCGCCGCTGGATGACCTCGATCTGGTGGTTCACGTAGAACCGGACGAGCTCGTCGAGCCGCAGCGTCCGCGGGACGCCGTCGACGATCGAGAGCATGTTGCAGCCGAAGGTCGTCTGCAGCTGGGTGTGCTTGTAGAGGTTGTTCAGCACCACCTTCGCCACGGCGTCGCGGCGCAGCGTGATGACCAGCCGGCGGCCGACGCGATCACTGGACTCGTCGGCGATCTCGCTGATGCCCTGCAACCGGCCTTCCTTGACCGCCTCGGCGATCGCCTCGGCCAGGTTGTCCGGGTTGACCTGGTAGGGCAGCTCGGTGACGACGAGCTGGACGCGGCCGCGGGAGTCCTCCTCGACGGTGACGACGGCGCGCATGCGCACCGACCCGCGCCCGGTCCGGTAGGCGTCCTCGATGCCTTCGCGACCGACGATCAGCCCGTGGGTCGGGAAGTCCGGGCCCTTGATCCGCTCCATGCACGCGGTGAGGGCTTCCTCCGGCTCTGCGTCCGGGTGCTCGAGCATCCAGAAGACGGCCGCAGCGACCTCTCGCAGGTTGTGCGGCGGCATGTTGGTGGCCATGCCGACCGCGATGCCGGCGGAGCCGTTGATCAGCAGGTTGGGGATGCGACCGGGCAGCACCAGCGGCTCGACCTTGGTGCCGTCGTAGTTCGGCTGGAAGTCGACGGTCTCCTCGTCGATGTCCCGCAACATCTCCATGGCCAGCGGCGTGAGGCGAGCCTCGGTGTACCGCATGGCCGCCGCCGGGTCGTTGCCCGGGGAACCGAAGTTGCCCTGGCCGTCGATCAGGGGATAACGCATCGACCAGGGCTGGGCCAGCCGCACGAGGGCGTCGTAGATCGCCGAGTCACCGTGCGGGTGGTAGTTACCCATCACCTCACCGACGACGCGGGCGCACTTGACGGTGGGCCGGTCGGGGCGGAAGCCCTGGTCGTACATGGCGTACAGCACGCGGCGGTGGACGGGCTTCAGGCCGTCGCGGACCTCCGGCAGCGCGCGGCCGACGATGACCGACATCGCGTAGTCGATGTAGCTGCGCTGCATCTCCTGCTGGAGGTCGACCGGCTCGATGCGGTCGCGCGAAGGGGTCTCTGTCACGGTTCAGGTCTCCACAAGTCAGTGCACAGTCGGTGGACGAAATCGCTGGTCGGACGCGGTATTACACGTCGAGGAAGCGGACGTCCTTGGCGTTGCGGGTGATGAAGCTGCGGCGGGCCTCGACGTCCTCACCCATGAGCACGCTGAACAGCTCGTCAGCCGTCGCGGCGTCGTCCAACGTCACCTGGCGCAGGATCCGGGTCTCCGGGTCCATCGTGGTCTCCCACAGCTCCTTGGCGTCCATCTCACCGAGGCCCTTGAAGCGCTGGATGCCCTCGTCCTTGGGGATCTTGCGCCCCGCATCGGCACCGGCCTTGATCAGCGCGTCACGCTCCTTGTCGGAGTACGCGTACTCGATGCCGACCTTGCCGCCCCACTTGATCTTGTACAGCGGGGGCTGGGCGAGGTAGACGTGCCCGGCCTCGACCAGCGGCCGCATGAACCGGAACAGCAGCGTGAGCAGCAGGGTGGTGATGTGCTGGCCGTCGACGTCGGCGTCGGCCATCAGGATGATCTTGTGGTACCGCAGCTTGGACAGGTCGAACTCGTCGTGGATGCCGGTGCCGAAGGCGGTGATCATCGACTGGACCTCGTTGTTCTTGAGGACCCGGTCGATGCGCGCCTTCTCGACGTTGATGATCTTGCCGCGGATCGGCAGGATCGCCTGGAACATCGAGTCGCGACCGGACTTCGCCGAGCCGCCCGCCGAGTCGCCCTCGACGATGTAGACCTCGGAGTTGCGTGGGTCGGTCGAGCGGCAGTCGGCGAGCTTGCCCGGCAGCGAGTTGTTGCTGAGCAGGCTCTTGCGGGCCAACTTGCGGGCGTCCTGCGCCGCGCGCCGGGCCCGGGCGGCCGAGGACGCCTTGGTGATGATCGTCTTGGCCTCGCTGGGGTTGGCCTCGAACCAGTGGCTGATCTGCTCGTTGCAGACCCGCTGCACGAAGCCCTTGACCTCGGTGTTGCCCAGCTTGGTCTTCGTCTGCCCCTCGAACTGGGGGTCGCCGAGCTTGATCGAGACGATCGCCGCCAGGCCCTCGCGGATGTCCTCGCCGGTGAGCTTCTCGTCCTTCTCCTTGAGGAGCTTCTTCTCCACGGCGTAGCGGTTGACGATCGAGGTCAACGCGGCGCGGAAGCCCTCCTCGTGGGTGCCGCCCTCGTGCGTGTTGATGTTGTTGGCGAACGTGTACACCGACTCCGAGTACGCGTCGGACCACTGCATCGCGACGTCGAGGCTCATCGCCATGTCGTTCTTGCCGGTGCCGTCAGCCGAGAAGTAGATGACCGACTTGTGGATCGGGGTCTTCTTGGCGTTGATGTGCTTGACGTAGTCCTCGATACCGCCCTCGTAGTGGTATCGGATCTCGACGGCCTCGAACGCCTCCGGCTCGGCGCCGGGTTCCGGTGCCGCCTCGGCGAGCGAGATCTCGTCGGCCACGCCGGTCTCGGCCTTGCCCTGACCCGGGCGCTCGTCGCGCAGCACGATGGTCAGGCCCTTGTTCAGGAAGGCCATCTCCTGCAGCCGGCGGCTGATCGTCTCGAACGAGTAGGTCGTCGTCTCGAAGATCGTCGAGTCGGCCCAGAAGGTGATCTGCGTACCGCGCTTCTTCGTCGGCCCGATCTTCTCCAGCGGACCCGGCTTGGCCAGGTCGTAGTGCTGGTGCCACTCGTTGCCGTGCGTCCAGACGCGGACGTCGAGCTCGGAGGACAGCGCGTTGACGACGGTGACGCCGACGCCGTGCAGACCGCCGGAGACCGCGTAGCTCTTGCCGTCGAACTTGCCGCCCGCGTGCAGGACGGTCAGGACCACCTCGACGGTGGGCCGCTTCTCGACCGGGTGCATGTCGACCGGGATGCCGCGGCCGTTGTCCTCGACGCGGACTCCGCCGTCGGCCAGGAGCGTGACCTTGATGGTGTCGCAGTAGCCGGCCAGCGCCTCGTCGACGGAGTTGTCGACGACCTCCCACACCATGTGGTGAAGGCCGCGCTCGCCGGTGGAACCGATGTACATACCGGGGCGCTTACGGACCGCCTCGAGGCCCTCGAGGACGGTGATGGAGCTACCGGAGTAGGCGTTCTCGGTATCGGGTCGAGCGACCACGTGTGGCCTTCCTCTTGCGCAACCGGCACCCTGTTTTCCGCGCACCCCCGCCTGAAGGCAAGGAGGGCGGAACGGCGCAGAACGGCGCTGAGCCGGTTGCTGACGGGTTCTGATGTCCAGGATACCGGGTGGTGCGACAGGAATGCCGCCGTCCACGCCCTCACGCCGTGTCTGAGCCTCTGGCGGCACTCGCGCCACCACAGGTGTTGGCCGGGCTCTCGACACGCCGTCCCGGACGCGGTGACGGGGTCGGGCGGGTGGCCCACCCCTCATCCGGTTCCATGTTGGACAACACCGCGGGGAACGATTCCCTTCCGCGGTGGCTCCTCACGGCGTCCCGGGCGAGATGAGGGGATCGGCCGGACACTCGCGGCATGCCAACAGCAGCGCCGGCCACCTCCAGGACGTGCCTCGTGACCGGTGCCACCGGTTACATCGGCGGACGGCTGGTGCCCGAACTGCTCGCGGCCGGACACCGCGTGCGGGTGATGACCCGGTCGCGCGAGCGCGTGCGCGACCACCCCTGGGCGGATCAGGTGGAGATCGTGCCCGCGGACGCGGCGGACGGTGAAGCGGTCGCCGCGGCCTGCGCGGGGACCGACGTCGTCTACTACCTGATCCACGCGCTGGGCTCCGGCCCCGAGTTCGAGGCGACCGACCGTCGCACGGCAGAGGTCATGGCCCGCGCTGTACGCGCGGCCGGCGTCGGCCGGCTGGTCTACCTGGGCGCTCTCGAGCCGGAAGCCGAGCAGCTCTCACCCCACCTTCGGTCGCGGACCGAGGTCGCGTCGATCCTGCTCGCGTCCGGCGTCCCGACCGCGGTCCTGCGGGCCGCAGTCGTGCTCGGTTCGGGCTCGGCGTCCTTCGAGATGCTGCGCTACCTGACCGAACGACTGCCGGTGATGGTGACGCCGCGGTGGGTGCAGAGCCAGGTCCAGCCCATCGCTGTCCGCGACGTGCTGCGCTACCTCGTCGGCTGCGCGACGCTGCCGTCGTCGGTGCACCGCGCCTTCGACGTCGGTGGCCCCGACCGGATGAGCTACGCCGAGATGATGCAGCGCTACGCCACGGTGGCCGGTCTGCCCAGGCGTCGGATCCTGCCCGTGCCGCTGTTCTCGCCGTCCCTCTCCAGCCACTGGGTCGGCCTGATCACGCCGGTCCCGGCGGGGATAGCGCGGCCCCTCGTGGAATCGCTGCGCAACACGGTGATCTGCCGCGAGCACGACATCGCCCGCTACCTGCCCGATCCGCCGGGCGGCCTGCTGGGGTTCGACGAGGCGGTGCGGCTGGCCATCCAGCGCGTCAAGGACTCCGCCGTCGCGACTCGGTGGGCCTCGGCGTCGGTACCGGGCGTCCCGTCGGACCCGCTGCCCACCGATCCCGGTTGGGCCGGCGGCACCCTCTACGTCGACGAGCGCACCCGCGGCACGACCGCCCCGCCCGAAGCGGTGTGGCGTGCGGTCGAGGGGATCGGTGGCGACAACGGCTGGTACTCGTTCCCGCTGGCCTGGCAGGTACGAGGATGGCTCGACCGGCTCGTCGGCGGGGTCGGCCTCCGACGCGGCCGGCGCGACCCGCACCGGCTGTTCGTCGGCGACGCGCTCGACTTCTGGCGGGTCGAGGCACTGGAGAGGGGCCGGCTGCTGCGGCTGCGGGCCGAGATGCGGCTCCCCGGGCTGGCCTGGCTGGAGTTCCACGTGGAACACGGGCCGGACGGCGCCAGGCCGGCGACCACCGTCCTGCGTCAGCGGGCCACGTTCGCCCCGCGCGGCCTGGCCGGCCACCTGTACTGGTGGGCGATCGCGGCCTTCCACGGCATCGTCTTCGGCGGGATGATCCGCGGCCTCACCCGGGCGGCGGACGCCGGCTGACCGGCGGCGGCCGGGTCAGGAGTCCGGGAGGCCGGCGGTCAGGGCCCGGACGACCGCGGCCAGCAGGCGGGAGTGGTGCTCGATCAGCTCGGGGCGGTGCCCGTCCGGCCGGATCGCGGCGACGTGGCCCGCCGCCGCCCAGAACTCGTCACCGTCGTCACTGCCGAGCAGCAGCCCCTGGACCACGGGGTCCTGGATGAGGCCGCGCAGCTGCGGGGTGTCCTCGGTGGCGAGCAGCAGCCAGCGGGCGTCGAAGGCCTCCGTGCCGCTGGTCACCGGGATCAGGCCCGCGGTCCGGTGCCGCCAGAACCGCGCGGGTGACAACCGGAAGCCCGGGACCGGAGCCAGCAGCGGCGCGGCGGTGATGGCGTACTCCGGCACCCACGAATTCCGCAGTGGGTAGACGACGTCGAAGGCGACGAGCTCGAGCGAACCGGCTCGGCCGCGCAGGACACCCGCCGGCCGGTGCTCCTTGGTCGGGCGTACCGGCGCCGAGGCGACGAGGTCGCGCAGGCCGGCGTCCTCCGGCCCGCTGCCGTCGGTGATCGTCCAGCCGTGCGCCAGGGCCCAGCCCTGGGCACCGACGAGGTCGCCCTGGTAGGCGAAGACCTTGGCGGCGTCGCCGCGCGACCGGAACAGGCCGCCCGTCCCGAGGGACCCCCGCCGGGACGACGGGTACGACGGTTGCATCGGGGCGGGAGGGGACGGCGGCGGGTCGTCGGCGGCCCGGGGATCGGCGGGCGGCCCGCTGTACGCGTCGTCGCCCCCGGTGCCCGCGGGCTCGCCGCCGAGGTGGGCGGGCTCCTGCCAGGCGCGGGCGTCGTCGGGGCGGTCGTCGAAGGAGTCGCGGTCCCGCGGGGTGCTCATCTGTGCCTGCTTCCCATGCGTCGTGTCCCCAGTGGGGCCGGCCTCACCCGTACGTGTCGCGGGGTCCACGGCCGCGCACCGAGCGTGGACCCTTCTTCCAGCTGGGGGCTGTCGGTCCGACAACGCGCAACCGGGTCACGACGTCCCCGCCCACCTGAGCGTGCAGCTTGCCGAGGATCGAGGGGGCGAGCAGCCGCAGCTGGGTCGCCCAGGCGGTCGACTCGGCGACGACGAGCAGCTCCCCCTCGGTGAGGGTCTGCGGCCGGCAATGCGCGGCGATCTCCGGGCCCACCAGCGCCGACCAGCGGCCGAAGACCGCGCCCACGCGGGTGCGCGTCGTCCAGTCCTGGTCGGTGACCAGGGAGTCGACCAGCCGGCCGAGCGGCTGCGGGTCGTCGGCACCCGGCCGGGGACCGGTCCAGGCACGCCGCGGCCCGGCTATCCGGCGGCGCGTGGGCTGCGGCCGGGCCGCCGATGCGGCGCGGGCGGCGTCGAGCGCCGCCCGGGCGATGTCACTGGGCCGGGCCGGCCGGTCCTCGGTCATCGCGCTCCCGTCCCCTCAGCATCACCGTCGAGCACCGTCACCGCGCCGCCGCCGACCTGCACCCGCGCACCGCGCAGCTCGGGCGGGACGTCCTCGAGGACCGCCGCGGTGATGAGCGTCTGCTCCGCCGAGCGGGCCACCGCCGCCAGCGCGGCCCGCCGCTCGGCGTCCAGGGTCGCGAAGACGTCGTCCAGGATCAGGATGGGGTCCTCACCGTCAGCTCTCAAGAGTGCGAACGTCGCGAGCTTGAGCGCGAGTGCCAGTGACCATGATTCGCCGTGGCTGGCGAAGCCCTTGGCCGGTGCGGGGCCGAGGTGGATGACGAGGTCGTCACGGTGCGGGCCGACCAGGGTCATACCCCGGTCGAGCTCGTCGCCCCGCCGTTCGGCAACCCGCGCACGCATCGCGGCGGTCAGCTCCGCGGCGGTGGGAAGAGCCCCTCCCGGCCGGACGGCAGTGCCGTCCCCGGCCAGGGGCACGGTGGACGAGTAGCCGAGGCCGGCGACCGTCGCCCCCTCGCCCGCCACGCCCGCGTAGGCCTCGGCCATGTGCGGTGCGAGATCGGTGATCAGTCCCAGCCGTGCCGCGAGCAGCTGCCCACCCAGGTCGGTGAGGTGCCCGTCCCACACATCGAGGGTCTCGATCGCCTTCCCGCGGGCCAGCCGAGCCGTCTTGAGCAGGGCGTTGCGCTGCTTGAGCACCCGGTCGTAGTCCGCGCGCACGCCGGCCAGCCGCGGTGTCCGGCTGACCAGCAGCTCGTCGAGGAAGCGCCGGCGCTCCGTCGGGTCGCCACGCACGAGCGCGAGGTCCTCGGGGGCGAAGAGCACGGTGCGCACCAGGCCGAGCAGTTCGCGCGGCCGGGCCAGCGGCGCACGGTTCACCCGCACCCGGTTGGCCCGGCCGGGGTTGATCTCGATCTCGACGAGCAGCTCCCGGTCGCCACGGCGCAGCGCCGCCCGGACGACGGCCTGGGCGTCACCGTGCCGGACGAGCGGGGCGTCGGAGGACACCCGGTGGCTGCCCATCGTGGCGAGGTAACCGATTCCCTCGACCAGGTTGGTCTTGCCCTCCCCGTTGCGGCCGACCAGCACGGTCGGGCCGGGATCGAGGGCGAGATCGACCCGCTCCCAGCTGCGGAAGGAACCGAGCTGCAGGTGCCGGACGTACACGTCAGGAACGGCCCCCCTGCAGGGGCCGCCCCGTCCCGGGGCCCGCCCTGAGCTTGCGAAGGGTGGGGAGGACGGGGTGCTTTTTCATGCGGGCCGCTCGGCCTCCTGCGCCCGGACGACGTGCACCGCGTGCCCGCCGAACTGGTTGCGCAGGGCCGAGACCGCCCTCATCGTCGGCGAGTCGTCCTGACGGGACGAGAACCGGGCGAACAGCGACGCCGCGATGGCGGGCAGCGGGACGGCGTGCTCGATCGCCGCCTCGACGGTCCATCGGCCCTCGCCGGAGTCCTCCGCGTAGCCGGTGATCTGCTCGAGGTCCGGGTCCTGCTGCAGGGCCCGCACCAGCAGGTCGAGCAGCCACGAGCGGATGACGGTGCCCTGGGTCCATGAGGCGATGACACCGGGAACGTCGTCGATCAGGGGGGCGGCGGCGAGCAGCTCGTAGCCCTCCCCGTAGGCCTGCATCATCGCGTACTCGATGCCGTTGTGGACCATCTTGCTGAAGTGCCCGGCGCCCACCCGGCCCGCGTGCACAAAGCCCGCGCCCGGCATTTCCTGGCCCGACTCGTCCTTCGGTGCCGGCGGCTTGAGGGCATCGAAGATCGGCTGGACCTTCGCGACGTCCTCCTTCGACCCGCCCACCATCAGGGCGTAGCCGTTCTCCAGGCCCCAGACCCCACCGGAGACCCCGGCGTCGACGTAACCGATGCCCTTCTCGCCGAGCATCTGCGCGTGCACCTGGTCGTCGGTGTACTTCGAGTTGCCACCGTCGACGACGACGTCCCCGGGGCTGAGCAGCTCACCGAGCACGCGCACGGTCGCCCGGGTCGCCTCCCCGGAGGGGACCATCACCCAGACGACCCGCGGGGCGGCCAGTGCCTCGACCAGGGCGGGAAGGGTGTCGACGGTGCGCGCACCCGGCGCTCGGTCGTACCCCACCACCTCGTGGCCGGCGCGGCGCAGCCGCTCGGCCATGTTGCCGCCCATCTTGCCCAGTCCGATCAGCCCAAGCTGCACGATCCGTTCCTCTCTGCGTGGACGTTCGGCGGTCAGCAGACCCGACGGACGTCATCGTGCCCGCCCTGCGCCGTGGACGCCCGGTGGTTGTCTGTCGGCCGGTCAGCCCGGAAGGCGGACCGGCATGATCAGGTAGCGGTACGTCCCGGGGCGCTCGGCCGGACCGGACTGCTCGTCGTCGCCGGCCGGCTCCGTCACGCGGGAGAGCACCGCGGGCTTGAGCGGGCTGGTGAAGTCCATCCGCGCGCGCTCGGTGTGGACGGCGGCGAGGCCGTCGAGCAGGAACGTCGGGTTGAAGCCGATGGTCAGCGGCTCGCCCTCGAACTCGACGTCGCAGCGCTCCTCGGCCTGGCCCTCGTCGTCGGTGCCGCCGGCGCGCAGCGTGACCTGACCCGGCGTGAACTCGCAGCGCAGCGGGGTGCCGCGCTCGGCGACCAGCGCCACGCGCTTGGCCGCGTCGGTGAACAGCCCGACAGGGAGCGTCGCGTGTGCGTTCGACTCGCTCGGCATGATCGCGCGGTACTTCACGAACTCGGCGTCGAGCAGCCGCGTCGTCGTCTGCCGGTCCTTGCCGGACAGGCCGAGGATGCCCTCGCCGGAGCCGCCCGAGGACAGTGACAGGACGATCTCCGGGCCACTGGTCAGGGTCTTCGCCGCGTCGGCCAGGGTGCGGGCCGGCACGAGCACCGCGGCGGACACCCCTGGGGTCTCCGGCCGCCAGGCGAACTCACGGACGGCCAGCCGGTAGCGGTCGGTCGCGGCGAGGGTGATCAGGTCGTTCTCGATCTCCAGGCGGACGCCGGTGAGCATTGGCAGGGTGTCGTCGCGCCCGGCGGCCACGGCCACCTGCCCGACCGCCTCGGCGAAGACGTCGCTGTCGACCAAGCCGGCGGACGAGGGCATCACCGGCAGCGACGGATAGTCCTCGACCGGCAGGGTCGGCAGGCTGAAGCGCGCGTTGCCGCAGGCGATGGACAGCCGCGGGCCCTCGGCGGTGAGGTCCACCGGATGCGGTGGCAGGGCCCGGGTGATCTCGGCCAGCAACCGGCCCGGTACCAGGACGCGGCCGCCCTCGGTGGCCTGGACGTCGACCTCGGCGCGGGCCGATACCTCGTAGTCGAAGCCGGAGACGGAGAGCTGGTTGCCTTCCACCTCGAGCAGGATCCCGGCCAGGACAGGTACCGACGGCCGGGGCGGCAGGCTGCGCGCCGTCCACGCGACGGCGTCGGCGAGCACCTCACGTGTCACCCGGAACTTCATCTTTCGACCCACCCCAGCTCTGCCCGCTGCCCGGCTCGACACCACCTCGTGGTGGCGCCCGCGAGTGCGGAGCTCGATCTCCTCTGTGCGCCCCGATGCGGTGTCGTCTGACGGTTCGTCCGATGACAGGACCTCGGTGCGTTGCTCATCGTGCCTGCTGCGGTCCCTCCGGGGGAAACCCCGTCCCCTGATGAGCTCCTTCCGCCCCTTGGAGCGCAGCGCCCCCACCCAGAGTGTGGTTCAAGGAATTCTCGAGATAACTCCCTCATCCTCGTCATCACAGGTGTGGAAGCTGGGGACCGGGCCCGTCCGTGCAGGTCAGCGCCAAGTGGGGCTGTTGGCCGACTGTGGGTGGTCAGCGGTGTCCTGTTGTCGACACGTGGACATCTCGACGGTTGTGCACCGGGTCGCCGCGCTGTCCACCTCTTCTCCCCTGGCTACCCCCGTCCCGTCCCCAGGTCGGGCCCAGGGCCGTGGCCCGGCTGAGCATCGGGACCGTGGTTCGGGGGAAGTGCGCAGGTCAGACGGGTGTTCACGCTCTCCGGCGGACCCGGCGCCGTCGGCCGGCGGAACGGAACGGAGCCGCCTCAGGTGATCTCGGGTCACCACGCATGTGAGATCTCCCCAGGCTGTGCACATTCCTGGGGACAACTTCTCGACCTGTCGACCGTGGTCACCGTTCGAAAGCGCCCCATCACGCGTCATCACGCGGACGGGGCTGCCCGGAGTGCCTGCGCAATCGGTTGTGGACAGATGCCCTCGGCGTCCCTGCTGGCGCCTGCTGACGAGCCCTGCTGACGAGCCCTACTGACGAGCCCTACTGACGAGCCCTACTGACGAGCCCTACTGACGAGCACGGCTCTTGATGCGGGCGGTGAGCTCGGTGACCTGGGTGTAAGTGGCCCGGCGCTCGCTCATCAGGTTGGTGATCTTCTTCACCGCGTGCATGACCGTGGTGTGGTCCTTGCCGCCGAAGGACTGGCCGATCCGCGGCAGGGAGAGCTCGGTCAGCTCGCGGCAGAGGTACATGGCGATCTGGCGCGCGTTGACCAGCGTGCGGCTGCGATTGGCGCCCTGCAACTCCTCCATCGTCACGGAGAAGTACTCCGCGGTCGCGGCCATGATGATCGCCGCGGTGATCTGGGGGCCCTGCTCGTCGCTGATCAGGTCTTTCAGCACCAGCTCGGCCAGCGGCAGGTCGACCTGCTGCTTGTTGAGGCTGGCAAACGCGGTGACGCGGATGAGCGCCCCCTCGAGCTCACGGATGTTCGTCTGCACCTTGCTGGCGATGAACTCGAGCACCGGGTCGGGCACCTGGAGCCGCTCGCCCCAGGCCTTCTTCCGGAGGATCGCGATGCGCGTCTCCAGGTCGGGCGCCTGCACGTCGGTGATCAGGCCCCACTCGAACCGCGTCCGGAGCCGATCCTCGAGGGTGGTGAGCTTCTTCGGCGCGCGGTCCGAGGTGATCACTATCTGCTTGCTGGCGTTGTGCAGCGTGTTGAAGGTGTGGAAGAACTCCTCCTGCGTCCGCTCGGCCCGCTCGAGGAACTGGATGTCGTCGATCAGGAGGAAGTCGATGTCCCGGTACCGGCGGCGGAAGTCCTCGGCCCGGCCGGAGTGCACCAGGTTGATGAACTCGTTTGTGAACTCCTCCGTGCTCACGTACCGCACCCGGACGTTGGGGAACATCCGCGCCGCGTAGTGCCCGATCGCGTGGAGAAGGTGGGTCTTGCCCAGCCCGGACTCCCCGTAGATGAACAGCGGGTTGTAGGCGCGGGCCGGCGACTCGGCGACGGCGACGGCCGCGGCATGGGCGAACCGGTTGCTGTTGCCGATGACGAAACTGTCGAAGACGTACTTGGGGTTCATACCCGGGTCCAGCCCCGCCGGCCGGCCGCTCTCGGGGCGCCGTCCGCGACCGTTCCCGCCGCCGACCCTGCTCCCCCGCTGGTCGCTGGTGTGCTCGAGGTCGAAGGGCAGGACATCGGCGGTCCGGTCCCGGCCGCCGCCCCAGTCGCGGTCGCCGGCCTGGTCCGCCGGTCCGGCGCCCCAGGTGGGGGTGCTCCAGTCCTCGGGCGCGCCACGGTCGACGGGTGGGAACGCGGGCGGCCCGTCCGGCGGTCGCAGCTCGCGGACGTCGGAGGCCGGCCGGCCGGACGGGGTGCTGCCCGTCTCGCGGTCCCAGGGCGGGGTGCGCACGGCGTCGCTCCGCACCCCGAACGCGCTGCGCCCGTCGTCGGCGCGGTCGCGACTGGCCCGGTCCTCCTCGGCCCGCTGAGCCTCAGCCGTGGACCATGCCCGGCGGGTGGGTTCCTCCTCGCGCTGCTCGACGGGCGGTTCCTCCGGGGCGTCCTCCAGTTGGACGGCGACCCGGATGTCACGGCCGAACTGCTCGGACAGCGCCTCGGCGAGCACCCGGCGCATGCGCGACTCGAGCACGGTCTGGGTGAACTCGTTGGGTGCCGCCAGCACCGCGGTGTCCTCGACCAGGCCCAGGGGCCGGGTGAGGTTCAGCATCGCGTTCTGCTGTGGGGACAGGCTCGTGGCCAGCCGCTCGCGGATCTGGTCCCAGACCGTCGCCAGGTCCAGCGTGGCATCGGCCATCCTGTTCGTCCTCCCAGAAGCAGTCGACCCCCGCGGCGCCCGAAGCCGCCGTCCCGCCCTGGAACTCCACCGGAAAAATGCCCCGCTGTGGATGCTCACGCATGCTTGTTCCACACCGGTGTCCACAGGGTGTGCACGACCGGCGACGAGCAATGCCGGGACCGCACCCGGGCTGACCCCGATCTGCATCACTGCTGGTCGGAGGCAGTTCGGGCGGCGAAACAGGCGATACGGCGGTCGGTTGACCGACCGGGTCGGCTCGCGCGCTGTGACCCTGACGTCCAACGCGGAGCGACGGCGACGCTAACAGCCCTGTCCACAGCCCGGCAACGATGCGTCGGGCCGGCCGGGCGCGTCGGTGGCCCGGCGCAGCCGCTCGGTCCTCCGGCGTGCCGCGACCGGTCCCCCTGCTTCCGGGGGGACCATGGGCGGTCGGGGTCCTCCCGGCCTCCGGCAGTGCTCGTTCCTCGGTTATGCTTGCCGGAGTCTCGGGATCCGGGGCACGGCTGTCCGTGCGCACCGGCCGCCCCGCGTGCGCCCACCCACCGGTGGGTGCGCACCGCCGATGTCATGTAGTGGGAGTACCTCGTGAGCAAGCGCACGTTCCAGCCGAACAACCGCCGACGGTCGAAGACCCACGGTTTCCGGCTGCGGATGCGCACCCGCGCGGGTCGGGCGATCCTTGCCGGCCGTCGGCGCAAGGGTCGCGAGAAGCTCTCCGCCTGACGTGTTGCCCGCGCAGGCACGCCTGCGCCGGCGTCCGGAGTTCACCGCGGTCGTCCGGTCTGGCCGGCGTGCCGGACGGCCGACCATGGTGCTCCACTATCTCTCCGAACGGCCCGCGCAATCGGGCGGTGGCGCTGTGCCTGATCCCGTGGGCGCGATGCCTCCGGCCGGCCCGCGGGCCGGTTTCGTCGTCGGCAAGGCGGTGGGTAACTCCGTGGTCCGCCACCGGGTGACCCGTCGGCTGCGTGAGCTTCTGCGCCGCGAGCTGCACCGGCTCCCCCCGACGGCTGATCTCGTCGTCCGCGCGCGGCCCGAGGCCGCCGATGCGGACTCGGCGACGCTGCACCGCGATCTGCTGGCCGGGATGGACCGGCTGCTCTCCGAGCGCGTGCGTTCGGCATGAGCACCGTCGCGATCGCGCCCCGACGTCGCTCCCTGCCCGCCCGGGTCCTGCTGGGGATCGTCGGTTTCTACTCGCGGGCGGTCAGCCCCGCCCTGCCGGCGCGCTGCCGCTTCTACCCGACATGCAGCGCCTACGCCGCCGAGGCGATCGGCCGCCACGGCGCCGCCCGTGGTGGCTGGCTGGCTGTTCGCCGGCTGGTGAAATGCGCGCCCTGGCACCCCGGCGGCGTCGACCTCGTTCCCGGAACGGGCCCGGTTCCAGGTATGCGCGAGAAGCCGGCCCCGGGAACCACTGACCGAGCCAACCCGCCGGCCCCGCTCAGGGCCCCGCAGGAGGAGTCCTCCGTTGCTTGACTGGCTCTACACCGCCATTTCGTTCGTGATGCAGGCCTGGCATGCCCTCTGGGCCGGCATTTTCGGCAATCCGTCGCCCGAGAGCGGCCTGGCGGGCCTCGCGTGGGCGCTGGCGATCGTGTTCCTGGTCGTGACCATCCGGTTGATCCTCTTCCCGCTGTTCGTCAAGCAGGTCAAGTCGCAGCGGGCGATGCAGGAGCTCCAGCCGGAGATCGCCAAGCTGAAGAAGCAGTACGGCAGTGACCGCCAGGGCATGAGCCAGGCGATGATGGCTCTCCAGAAGGAGCGCGGGGTCAACCCGCTGGCCGGCTGCCTGCCGATCCTGCCGCAGATCCCGATCTTCATCTCGCTCTTCCACGTGCTGCGCCGCCTGGAGCCCAGCTCCAAGGGGCTCTACGGCTGGTCCGACAGCCTCACCCACGATGCAGCGGTCGCGAAGCTGTTCGGGGCGCCGATCTCCTCGTCGTTCAACATGGTCGGGTCCAAGCAGGCGGCGATCCTCGCCCTCACCGGCGGCTACACCAGTATCCGAACCGTCGCGCTCGTGCTGATCGCCATCATGTGCGTCACCACGTTCTTCACCCAGAAGCAGATCGCCAAGCGGTCGGGCCCCGTCGAGGGTCAGGCCGCGACCGTCCAGAAGCTGATGCTCTACGGGATGCCGCTGAGCCTCTTGGTGTCCGGCTTCTTCTTCCCCATCGGCGTGCTCATCTACTGGGTCACGAACAACGCGTGGACGTTCGGCCAGCAGTACTTCATCCTGCGCAAGATGCCGCCCCCCGGATCGCCCGATGCGAAGGCCAAGGCCGCCGCGGACAAGCCGGCCGTCGACCCCCGCTCCCTCGCGCCCAAGCCCGGTGCCAAGCCGGTGCGCACCAAGCCCGGCCGCGCGGCCACCCAGGTGCAGGACGCCGTCAACGGCAACGGTCAGCAGTCGACCGGTGACCTGACCGGCAACGGCTCGGGTGCGGCGGATACGACAGGCGCTTCGGATGCCGCCGCGTCCGACGTCTCGGGCGCGTCCGGGCCCTCGGCTCCCGCCGGACCAGGCCCCGCGAACAAGGGCAAGCGCAAACGGCGCTGATCCCGCCGCACCGACGTCTCGCCGCACGTCCGCCGGATAGCCGGCCCACCGACCACCGGGTACGCCCGGCCGCCCGCCCCGACCTGGGAGGAACCTCCGTGAGTGCTCCACAGCAGCCCGCCAGCACCACCGCGACCGCCGAAGTCACCTCCGACGACGCCCTGAGCCCCACGCAGTCCGGTAACGGCCAGCCGGCTCTGCCTGATGCCGACGTCGCCAGCGAGGATGCCGTCATCGAGCCCGTCGAGGACGTCACCGACGAGACGGCTGGGACCGTCGGGGCGGATGAGGCCGACGAGGACGATGTTGAGCCCGACGAGGACGACGCGGACGAGGACGAGCAAGACGCGGGCGACCCGCTGGTCCGCGAGGGCGACGTCGCCGGCGACTACCTCGAGCGGCTGCTCGACATCCTGGACGTCGACGGGGACATCGATCTCGACGTCGAGGGCGATCGGGCATCGGTCGCGATCGTCGGCGGCCGGCTGAACGACCTGGTCGGCCCGTCGGGCGCCACGCTGGAGGCGCTGCAGGAGCTCACCCGGCTCGCCGTGGCGCAGTCCACGGGGGTCCGCAGCCGGCTCATGCTCGACATCGGCGGCTTCCGGGCCAAGCGCCGTGCCGACCTGTCCGTACTGGCCGGCGAGGCCGCGCAGCGAGTGGCGCAGAGCGGCCAGCCCGAGCGGCTGAGCGCGATGAACCCGTTCGAGCGGAAGGTCGTCCACGACGTCATCGCGACTGTCGCCGGCGTGCACAGCGAGTCGGAGGGCGAGGAGCCGAACCGTCGAGTCGTGGTCCTGCCCGACAAGTGACCGAACCTGCGAGATCGTCCGACGTCCCTTCGCCACCCGCGGTGGCCGAGAAGGTCTTCGGCGCCACGTTGCCACTGGCGCGGCGGTACGTCAGCCGGCTGGCCACGGACGGGGTCACCCGGGGCCTGATCGGCCCGCGTGAGGTTCCCAGGTTGTGGGTCCGGCACGTCCTCAACAGCGCGGCGGTCGCCGAGGCGGTGCCCGAGGGGGCGCGTGTCGTCGACGTCGGGAGCGGGGCGGGGCTCCCGGGGATACCGCTCGGTCTGGCGCGGCCGGACCTGTCGCTCACGCTGGTGGAGCCGATGGCCCGCCGGGTGGAGTTCCTGGAGGAGGCCGTCGCGGAGCTCGCGCGCGACGATGAGACCCACGCGCCGCTCTCGTGGCGGGTGGTCCGCGGCCGAGCGGAGGATCGTGCGGTCGCGGGCGCGGTGGGGGCGGTCGACGTCGTCACCGCCCGGGCGGTCGCGCCACTCCCCCGCCTGGTCGGCTGGTGCCGCGGGCTGATGCACCCGGGCACCCGGCTGGTTGCTCTCGTCGGTGCGCGGGCGCTGCAGGAACTCCCGGCGCTGCTGCCCGAACTCGAGGCCGCAGGGATGCGCGACGTCCATCCGCGGGCTGTCGGTTCATCCCTCGGGGAGGCTGCCACTACCGTGGTGGTCATGACGCGCGGAGCACGGTGACGGGGCGCGGGCACGGCTCGTCACCGTGCTCCACGTTCCTCTGTTCCACGTGGAACAGATGCAGCCACCCGACTCCGTTCCACGTGAAACGGATCGGCAGGAAGGATCCGCGATGACCGACCCGGGTGAGCGGCTGCGGAGCAGTCTCGCCGCAGACCAGTCGTCCGGTGGCGTCTCCTCGAGCGGCATGGCGGACTTCGACAGCCCGATCGCCATGGAGGCGCTCCGGGCCACCCGCGTCCTGCACGCGGCCGACCAGGATCCGTTCCCGGCTCCTGGGCGGATCCGGGTCATCACCATCGCCAACCAGAAGGGCGGCGTCGGCAAGACGACGTCGACGGTGAACCTGGGCGTCGCGTTGGCGCTCTACGGACTGCGCACGCTGGTCATCGACCTCGATCCGCAGGGGAATGCCAGCACCGCCCTCGGCGTCGAGCACACGGTGGGCACGCCGTCGGTCTACGACGCCCTCATCGGCGACAGCTCGCTCGCCGACGTCGTGCACCCGACAACCGCCAGTCCGCTGCTGCGGTGCGTTCCCGCGACGATCGACCTCGCCGGGGCGGAGATCGAGCTGGTCTCCGTGGTGGCCCGCGAACACCGGCTGCGGCGTGCCATCGAGGCGCACATCACGGCGCTGCCGCCCGAGGAGCGGCCGCACTACGTCCTCATCGACTGCCCGCCGTCGCTCGGGCTGCTCACGCTGAATGCCCTGGTCGCCGGCGACGAGGTCCTCATCCCCATCCAGTGCGAGTACTACGCGCTGGAGGGTCTCGGTCAGCTGCTCTCCAACATCGACCTCGTCCGCGCCCACCTCAACCCGGGGATCTCGGTGCGGACCATCCTGCTGACGATGTACGACGGCCGGACGAAGCTGGCCGACCAGGTCGCGGACGAAGTCCGGAACCACTTCGGCGACCTGGTCCTCCACGCGGTCATCCCCCGCAACGTCCGGGTGTCCGAGGCGCCGGGCTACGGCCAGTCGGTCCTCACCTACGACCCGGGTTCGCGCGGCTCGACCAGCTACGTCGAGGCGGCCCGCGAGCTTGCCGAGCGCGGCGTGGGCCTCTCGCCCATCGGCCAGATCGAGGATTCGGGCACTCCCCCGGTGCCGGTGACCGCCCTGCCCGTGGGCGACGCCGTTCCGTACCCCGGCGTGCCCAGGAAGCAGGAGAGCCAGTGAGCCCGACCCCTACCCGGACGCTCAGCGAGGAGAAGCGATGACCAAGCGCGGCGGTCTGGGGCGGGGCCTGGCGGCCCTCATCCCCACCGGTCCGGCACCGACGGCGGTCCCCTCCCCCGGGCCGGCGGAGCAGACACCGTCGTCGGCCAGTGCCGCCCCGGCCGGACCTGCGTCCGTGCCCGCGGTCAGCCTGGTGCCGCCCCCCGCCGAGGTTGCGGCGCCGGACTCGACCGTCGGCTCGTCCGAGGCCACCGTGGGCATCCCCGGTGCGCAGCTGCGGGAAGTGTCGGTCGACGACGTCGTCCCCAACCCCAAGCAGCCGCGCATGGTCTTCGACGACGAGGCGCTGGACGAGCTCACGCACAGCGTCAAGGAGTTCGGGCTGCTCCAGCCGATCGTCGTCCGGGAGAAGCCCGGTGGCGGCTACGAGCTCATCATGGGCGAGCGCCGGCTCCGCGCCGCCCGGGCCGCCGAGCTCGCCACCGTTCCGGCGATCGTCCGTGACACCACCGACGACGCCCTGCTGCGGGACGCCCTGCTGGAGAACATCCACCGGGTGCAGCTCAACCCGCTCGAGGAGGCCGCGGCCTACCAGCAGTTGCTCGAGGAGTTCGGCGCCACCCACGAGGAGCTCGCGAGCCGCATCGGCCGCAGCCGTTCGCAGGTCACCAACACGATCCGGCTGATGAAGCTGCCGGTGAAGGTGCAGACCAGGGTCGCCGCCGGAGTGATCTCGGCCGGGCACGCCCGGGCCCTCCTGGGGCTGTCGGACGCCGACAAGCAGGATGCGCTGGCCACCCGGATCGTCGCCGAGGGTCTCTCGGTTCGCGCGACCGAGGAGGCCGTCGCGATGGCGGCCGCGGACGAACCGGCCGCGAAGCGTCGGACCCGGAAGATCACGGCCCCCGGTGTCGAGGACCTCGCCGGCCGGCTGTCCGATGTCTTCGAGACCAAGGTCAAGGTCCAGATCGGGCGGGCCAAGGGCCGCATCGTCGTCGAGTTCGGCTCGGTCGATGACCTGCAGCGCATCATCGGCCTGATGGCCCCGGAGATCACCGGACGCCGTCCCGACGCCTGATCGGATAGCTCCCGTGCACGAAGCGGGATTACGTCACAGACGAAACGGAACGGATCCGGTCAGCGGGTCGTCCCGGCCCGTCGGGCAAGGAGCCGGGCGAGCACGTCGCCGAGCTCGTAACCGGCTGCCTCGACCGCCATCGGGAACATCGACGTCTCGGTGAGCCCCGGGGAGACATTCACCTCGAGGAAGTGCACCGTGCCGTCGTCCGACACGATCGCGTCGGTGCGCGAGAGGTCGGCGAGGCCCAGCGCCGTGTGCACCTGGACGGCGAGGGCGGCCGCCCGGTCGGCGACCTCCGGCGCCACCCGCGCCGGAGAGTGGTACTCGGTCATCCCGGGCGTGTAGCGGGCGGCGTAGTCGAAGACACCGGACTGCGGTTCGATCTCGACCGCGGGAAGTGCCTCCGGGCCGTCGCCGAGGTCGATGACCGACAGCGCCAGCTCGACGCCCTCGACGAACCGCTCCACCAACACGGTGTCGCCGTAGGCGAAGCAGCTCACCATGGCGGCGGGGAGGTCCTCGACCCGGCTCACCTTCTGCACGCCCAGGGCCGAGCCGCCGGTGGCCGGCTTGACCATCAGCGGGAGACCCAGCCGAGCGACCATGAGATCCAGGACCGCACCGGCGCCCAGCTCCCGGAACGTGCTGTGGGGCAGGGCCACCCAGTCCGGCGTGGTGAGTCCGACGGACCGCACCACGGACTTCGCGGCGGGCTTGTCCCAGGCCAGCCGGCAGGCCGCAGCCGGGGACCCGACGTAGGGGACGCCGGCGAGGTCGAGGACGGCCCGCAGGGCGCCGTCCTCGCCCGTCGCGCCGTGCAGCGCGATGAAGACGGCGTCGGCGGGAGCGGCCGCGAGCCCGGGCAGCAGGTCGGCGTCGGCGTCCCGGAGCTCGGCGTCCAGGCCGGCCCGCTCCAGCTCCTGAACCACCTGGGTGCCGGACGAGAGGCTGACCTCACGCTCGAAGGTGAGCCCACCGGCGAGGACGACGGCACGTAGCGGGTGCCGGCCGGTGCCGTCGACGGGCCCGGCTGCCGCCGCGGGGGTGGCCTCGGTGAGGGCGATGGGGTCGCTCATGCGCCGTCCTCGTATCGCTCGCTGGTGGCCGGCGCCACGATCGTCTCGACGTCGGGCACGCGGGGGCCGCGTCCCACGGCCCGGAAGGAGCCGGTGTCCACGGTGTCGAAGGTCGAGTGCAGGTCCAGCTCGGCCTCGATGACACGGGCCAGCCGGCGCACGCCCTCCCGGATCTGGTCCGGCTCGGGGTAGCAGTAGGACAGCCGCATGTACTCCCGCCCCGCCCCGTCGGCGTAGAAACCGATGCCGGGCACGTACGCGACGTGGGCGTTGACCGCGCGCGGCTGCATCAGCTTGGCGTCCAGGCCGTGCGGCAGCTTCAGCCACACGTAGAAGCCGCCCTCGGGGCGGGTCCAGGTGGTGCCCTCGGGCATCAGCGCGTCCAGCGACTCCAGGGTGGCGTCCCGCCGGTCCCGGTAGAGCTCGGCGAACAGCTTGATCTGCTCCCGCCAGGGCTGGGTGTCCAGGTACCGTGCGACCGCGTACTGGGTGAGGGACGGCGGGCAGAGCACCTGCGCCTCAGAGGCCAGCACGAGCTTCTCCCGGACGGCGAGTGGCGCCAGCACCCAGCCGACCCGGAGTCCCGGGGAGAAGGTCTTCGAGAACGAGCCGAGGTAGATGACCCGCTGGGAGTCGCGGGCCCGCAGCGCCCGCATCGGGCCCTTCTCGAAGCCGAGCAGGCCGTACGGGTTGTCCTCGACGATGAGCAGGTCGTACCGCTCGGCGATGTCCATGAGCGCCACGCGACGTTCCTCGGACAGGGTGACGCCGGCCGGATTGTGGAAGTTGGGCACGGTGTAGAGGAACTTCACCCGGTCGCCGTTGGCGCGACAGTCGAGGAGGGCTTCCTCCAGCGCCTCGGGGATCAGCCCGTCGTCGTCCATGGGGACGTGCCGGACCCGCGCCTCGGAGGCCTGGAAGACCCCGAGCGCGCCGACGTAGGACGGGCCCTCGGCGAGGATGACGTCGCCCGGGTCGCAGAAGACGCGCGTGACGAGGTCGAGGCCCTGCTGGGAGCCGACGGTCACCACGACCTCGCTCGCCGAGGCGTCGGTGATGCCCTCCAGCGCCATGACGTCGCAGATCCGCTCACGCAGCTGCGGGTAACCCTGGCCGGAGCCGTACTGCAGCGTCTGCGCGCCGAGACCGGAGACGAGGTCGCCGATCATCGAGCCCACGACGTCCAACGGGAGGGCGGTCACTGCGGGCATGCCGCCGGCCAGGGAGATCACCTCGGGCCGGCTGACCACGGAGAACAGGGCCCGGATCTCGGAGGTCTTCATCCCGTGCGTGCGTGCTGCGTACCGGTCCGCCAACGGGTCCAGCCGCGGATGACGCGGCACGACGTGGGGATGCGCACCATGCGTCAGGTGCGGGCCGGGCGGAGAGGTCACCTTCAGGAGTGTAAGGAGTGGGAGAACCCAGGAGCCGCGACGCCCTGCGAGGCGGGCCGAGGAGTGGGGGCCGGAGGCCTCCGCGACGAGGGCCGGGTGGGGCTCAGCGCAGCTGGGGGACGGTCAGTGGAGGCGATGTCGGCCGGTAGGCCGACAGTGTCACGGCAGGACGAATGTTCCCGTCGGAGGATCTGCCTCCGCCGGGAGGTAGAGCCGCTGGACGGCGGCCAGGACGCCCTGCGCGATGGCGCTGCGCACCCGCGCGTCGAGCAGCAGCAGTCGGTCGACGGGGTGCGAAAGGTAGCCGCAGTCGAGCCGGACGGAAGGCATCCGCGTCATCCGCAGCAGGTCCCACGTCTTGGGGTGCGAGCCGAGGTCGAGCATCCCGGTACGGGCGATGACCTCGCGGCGGGCGAGGTCGGCGAATTCCTCCCCGACGGTGGACGACGCTCCGGAGCCGGTGCCGTAGTAGAAGGCGGCGACGCCACGCGCGTGCTCGGAGCCGTGCGAGTCCAGGTGCAGCGAGACGAACAGGTCGGCGCGGGCCTCGTTGGCGAACCTGGTGCGGTCGGCCAGCGACGGACCCTGGTTCCGCCCGCGGGTGAGGTACACCGTGGCGCCCGCGGCGGCCAGCCGGCCCTCGATGCGCGAGGCGAGGTCGAAGACGAGGTCCGCCTCGGTGGTCTCCCCCTCGGTGAACCCTGGCTCATCGCCGCCGTGGCCGGGATCGACGACGATGCGACGGCCGATCAGGTGCGGGCCGCTGTCGACGAGGGAGGCGCTCTGCCGCAGCAGCTGTGGGCGGCCACCGGTGACCTTGCGGCCGAGCTGGCGGAGGGCGCGCAGCGTCGCCGGCCCACAGGTGCCGTCCGCGGTGAGCCCGTAGTCCCGCTGGAAGGTGCGTAGGCCGGCCTCGGTCTCGGGACCGAGGATGCCGTCGGCTCGGCCCGCGTCGTAGCCGAGTTCGAGCAGTCGTTCCTGCAGGCTCGTCACGTCGTCGCCGCGCATCGGGCGCGCGGGGTCGTACCGCAACAGCCGGTCGCCCAGCGACCAGCGAGCCTCCGACAGGGCACGGTAGGTCTCGTCGCCGACGCGGCCGTCCACCGACAGCCCACGGATCTGCTGGAAGTGGCGGATGGCGAGCTCGGTGGCGGTGTCGAACTCGGCGCCCTCGGACTCGGACGTGTCCGGCTCCGGCGCGGGCGGGAGCAGGCCGAGGCTGCGCAGGGCGGCGTGCACATCGGCCACCGCCGCACCGCGGTCCCCGAGCCTCAGGGGCTGCATGCGGCTGTCAGTTCCCATCGTGACACCGATTGTCGCCCCCGGACGGCCGGGTGGCCCACCGGGGGGGCGCCGGCGCACCTCGGACGAGCGAGGGCCCATCCGTCACGGAGACGGATGGGCCCTTGGCAGGTCTGCGGTGGACGACTCAGATGTAGTCGGCCAGGTCGTTGAGGATCGCACCCTTGGGCTTGGCGCCGATGATGCTCTTGACCGGCTTGCCGCCCTGGAAGACCGTCATCGTCGGGATCGACATGACCTGGTAGTCGCGGGCGATCTGCGGGTTCTCGTCGATGTTGAGCTTGGCGACGGTGATCTTCTCCGCGTGCTCGACGGCGATCTCCTCGAGCACGGGGGCGACCATCTTGCACGGGCCGCACCACTCCGCCCAGAAGTCGACCAGCACGGGCTTGTCACTACCCAGGACGTCGGTGGCGAAGCTGTCGTCGGTGACGGTCACGGTGTTGCCTGCCATGGAAGTTCTGCCTCTCGGTCGACTGGCTCGTGGTGAGCCCGGCTGGTGCAACGAGCCGGGTTGCGGATCTATGCCCAGGTATGCGGCTCCCTGCAGGGGCCCGCCGCGAGCTTGCGGGCGGTGGGGAGCAGGGGGGCCTTGCTCAGCGCTCGTCGAAGGTCTCGGCGAGCCAGCGTTCGGCGTCCATGCCCGCCGCGGCGCCGGTACCGGCCGACGTGATCGCCTGGCGGTAGATGCGGTCGACGACGTCGCCGCAGGCGAAGACCCCGTCGATGTTCGTGCGGGTGCTCGGGTGCTCGACCAGGATGTAGCCGTCGTCATCGAGCTTCAGCTGGCCGACGAACAGCTCGCTGCGCGGGTCGTGCCCGATCGCGACGAACAGGCCGGTGACCGGCAGGCGTTCGGTCGCGCCGCTGGCGACGTCGGTGACCTCGACGCCGTCGACGGTGTTCTCGCCGTGCACGTCGGTGACCTGCTTGCCGAGGGCCCAGCGGATCTTCTCGTTGTCCTGGGCGCGCCTCTGCATGATCTTGGAGGCCCGCAGATTGTCGCGCCGGTGGACGACGGTCACGCTGTTGGCGAACCGCGTCAGGAAGGTGGCCTCCTCCATCGCGGAGTCACCGCCGCCGACGACCGCGATGTCCTGGTCGCGGAAGAAGAACCCGTCACACGTAGCGCAGGCCGAGACGCCACGGCCCAGGAGCCGCTGCTCGTTCTCCAGGTCGAGGTACCGGTACTTCGAGCCGGTGGCCACGATGACGGCGTGGGCGCGGTGCACCTCGCTGCCGACCTTGACGATCTTCGGGCTGACTGTGAGGTCGACCTCGGTGACGTCACGGGCCACCAGTTCGGCGCCGAAGCGCTCGGCCTGCGTGCGCATGTCGTCCATCAGCTGTGGGCCCTGGATGCCCTCCGGGAACCCGGGGAAGTTCTCGACCTCGGTGGTCGTCATCAGCGCGCCGCCGAACTGCGATCCCTCGAACACCAGCGGGTGGAGGTTGGCGCGCGCGGCGTAGATGGCAGCGGTGTACCCGGCGGGGCCGGACCCGATGATGATCAGGTCACGCACACCGTCGTGCTCGGCCGGCGGGATCGCAGGATGGTCGATCTCATGGTCGGTCACGGCCGGCCCGGGCGTCGCGTGGCTTCCGGTATCCGATTGCGCAGTCACTGGCCTCACAACCTGGATCGTAGGTGCGGCATTCCGTGGGCGTCCTCGGGGACCGGAGGACTGCCCGTCGCGTACGCGCGGCTCACGTGGCGGCGTGGACGACGACCTCGGCGATGTCGGCGGAGAAGCCACCGTCGCCGGGCACCAGGCCGGTGATCCAGACGAGCACGTAGCGGCTGGTCACCTTCTTGCCGAAGGCGAGGTCGGTGCTGCCGTTGACGGTGCCGGACGCGACCGTCGGAAAGGCGTCGAGCGACCCGTGCGGATCGGTGCCGGTGCGGACCTCCAGCGTGGCGCCGGGCCGCGTCGAGGTCACCGTGACGCCGGACAGGGGCTGCTCGCTGCCCAGGTCGTAGACGATGCCCACGCCCTTCTTCAGGTTGCCGAAGTTCGGCGAGCCCCGGTACGCGAGGGTCTTCCATGCGGTGGCGGGGTTGCCGTCATAGGACAACGGCGCCTCGCCGTCGTTCTCCGGCTCACCATCGCCGAGCGGGTCGAACACCGAACCGGACACGATCTTCACCGGCCCCCCGGCGACCGGTTTGGCCGGAGCGGAGCTGCCGCCGCCGGACGCGCTCACCTGCGGCGTGGACCCCTGGGTGTCGCTGACGGAGCCGGCGACCGACAGCAGGCTGGAGCCGACCCACCAGGCGATGGCGACGACGATGACGAGCGCGAGCAGCGGGAGGCCGACGACCACCAGCCGGTGCCGCTTGGCGGCCCCCTCTGACGTCGCCGCAGGCGGGGCGATCTCGTCCGCATAGCTCACCCCGGAGAACGTCTCGTCGTCCCCCGGTGCCGACAGCACGCTGAGCGGTTCGTCGTCGTAGCCGTCCCCGGCCACCGACGGCCCGGAGTGGCGGCCGCCACGACCCAGGGGGGCGGGCGCGTAGGCCCCGGCGGTCGGCACGACGGCGCCGGCGTCGATGGTGTCGCCGCCGAGGGCGCTCGGAGGGATGGCGGTGTCCCCCTCTGTGACGGGCCGGACGGCCGGCACCGGGGGCAGCGTGTCGGGGGTCAGCCGGACCGGCGCGACATCGGCGCGGTCACCCGACGGTGCGGTGTCGCCCCGGCGCTCGCGGAGCCGGCGCAGCCAGCCGCTGTCGGTGTCCTCGGTGCGGTGCGGCTGTACCGCGGCCGTCGGGCCGGAGCGCGGACGCTCCGCCAGCAGGGCCGCCATGGCGGCGACGCTGGACAGCCCCTGACCCGGCTCGGTGGACCGGGCACGGCGGACGAGGGCGACCAGGTCCGACGGACCGCTCAGGAGCGGGGCCGGCGCGCCGTCGGTACCGGAGGGCAGGCCCGTCAGTGAGGCCTCCAGGAGCGCGCCCAGGGCGATGATGTCGCCCTCGATGGTGCCGGTGGCCGCAGGCACCGCACGGAGCCCGACCAGGCCGTTCGGCCGCAGGACGACGTTGTCGGGTGTGAGGCCACCGACAGCCAGGCCGACCTTGTGCGCCTCGGCCACGCCGTCGGCGAGGCGGCGCAGCACCGTGCGGACGTCGCGCTGCGGGAGCGGGCCGCGGGTGAGCCGCTCGGCGAGGGTCTCGCCCTCGATCCACTCGTTGACCACATAGGCGGCACCACCGGGCTCCTGGGGGTCGCCGGTGCCCTCGGAGGCGTCGTAGACCATCGCCAGGGCCGGCGTCGCCAGCCCCCCGGCGGTGAGCGCTCGGGCGATCCAGTCGTGGGCGGCCGGGCCGGCCGGAGTGTGCACGCGGATCGCGACGTCGCGGTTGAGGACGCGGTCCTTTGCCCGCCAGCAGCGGATGACCCCGGTCGGGGTGGGCTCGTCGGGGCCGACCTGGTCCAGGGGCCGGTACCGGTCGGGCAGGCCGGTGGTCGTTGATGTCATCGACACTGTCGACCCCCTGTCCTGCGGCGACCGTCGGTGCGAGCGCGCCGACGACGGCGCCGCCTCCCGCGAGGGACCGGTCATCCGCGCCCGATTCGGGCCCTGACGGCTGCCAGGGGCCCCTGGAACTCCGGAACGCGGGCGACCACGAGACCTGCGAGAGCCGCGGCGCCGATGACAACGGTACCGACCAGCACGGTGCCGAGCGAGCCTGCCGTGGACGCGCCCAGTACGTGTTCGCTCACGTTCACGACCGCCCAGCCGATGACGGCGGCCACGGCGGACACGGCGGCGATCCGGAGTACCGGCACGAGCGTCTCCCGGGTACGCAGCGTGCCGAGCCGCTTGCGCAGGGCGAAGTCCCCCAGCACCCAGCCGGCCACGTACGTCAGGCTGGTCACGAACATGAGCCCGGAGACGACGTCGCGGGGTGCCACCACGGCGGGGACGAGCAGCAGCAGCGGCACACGGACGGCGACCATGCCCAGCTGGATGAGGGTGGGCGTCTTCGCGTCCTTCATGGAATAGAAGACCCGCAGTTGCAGCAGCGTCACCGCCATGGGCAGCAGTCCGAACGCGCCGATCGCCAGCGCCGTCCCCATCGTGGCGGC
>JAODNN010000071.1 GCA_025465355.1 Blastococcus sp.
TCCACCTGCGGGTGCAGACGCTGACCGGCGACGAGGTGGCCTACGTCTACGTGCTGGACGCGTTCGAGGGCGGCCTGCCGTCAGCGCGCCACCTCGGAGGCATCGCCGACGCCGCCGAGGCCGCCGGCGCGCCCACCGACTACGTGACCGCCCTACGCTCCCGCGAGTGCCGCTCCACCGGTTTCTGAGACAGCACCGGCACCGCTCATCCGGTGAACAGCCCCAGCGACACATGTCGTAGCAGCACGATCGTCAGAGCCGCGGGCAACATCAGCGCTGCCACCCGGACCGCCCGGGGCAGCCCCGACCAGATGTGGGCCATGGCCAGGGAGAAGGGCCAGCAGGCCAGCATGTAGCGCGCCTGGCTCGCCATGAGGTTGCTGAAGAGGGGCACCGCCCAGAGCACGGTGGCAACGGTCGCCGGCTCCAACGGCCAGTCGCCGCGACGGGCTCCTCGCCACAGGACGCCCACCAGGCACCCGACGACGACGACCGCCACCAGGTCGATGGTCGCGCCCGGGGCGATCCCGGGGAGGGCATGGACGATCATTCCCGCGGCGTGGCGGAGCGCGACCCAGGGGCCGGCGAACTCGCGCCCCCACGCCCGCCCGGCCTGCAGCCAGCCGAACGGGTCGCCGATCTCCACCGCCTGTCGCGTCATCACGGCGCCGAGCCCCGCGAGTGACCCGAGGACGTACAGGACGCTGACCGAGTCGACGCGGCGCAGCCGCACGATCCGGGCCAGGGCGAGGGCCGGACCGACCGTGATACCGACGACCCGGGCCGTCGAGGCGATGACCAGGAACCCGGTCGCGAGGGTGGACCGCTCGCGGCGTGCCGCCCACACAGCGGCCGCTGTAGCGGTGACGAGCAGCGCCTCGGTGTAGTACATCCAGAGGTAGTACGACGTCGGGAAGAGCGCGAAGGCCAAGGTGGCCCGCCGGGCCAGGTCCTCGCCCCGCCAGGCACGCACAGCACCCCAGACGGTCACGAAGGCGGTGAGGGCGAGGCCATTGGCGACCAGGATCGCCGCCGCGGCCTCCTGCCGGACGACGAGTTGCACCGCCTGCGTCACCCAGGTGAGCCCGGGGAAGAAGGCCACGTTCGATTCGTGGTCGTAGCCGCCGGCCGGCGCGACGTAGCCGAGGTGCAGGACCGACAGGTACCAGCCGCCATCCCACAGGACGGTCGTCGCCCGGAGCGACCCCCCGAACGCGAGGACGACGATCGCGTGCAGCGCACGCCAGACCGCGAACACGAGCAGCGGGAAGCGAAGGCCCGCCACGAGCCGTGGGAAGCGGTTCTCCCGAGTCGCCGGAGGCGTCTCAGCCGCTACGGAAAGCGACTGGTCAATTACACTCACGGCAGCCGAGGCTACCTACGCGCCGCCGGGCACCCACTCACCGACGCGCTCCCCGAAACCTCAGCGGTCGCCTGGACCCCCTTCCTTCCCAACGACCACGGTCGGCGACCGTCAGAGGGCGGCGAGGAAGGTGTCGCGGATCTGCCGGGCCGCCAGGGCCGGCGTCAGTTCGCCCGCCAGTACCGCCTTCTCCAGCTGCGGCGCCAGCGACCGGACGCCGGGGTGGGAGCGCAGCGCGTGCTCCAGCCCGTCGCGCACCAGCTGCCAGGTCCAGCGCACCTGCTGGGTGCGCCGGCGGTCCTCGAACGCACCCGAAGCCTTCATCCGGTCCTGGTGCTCGACCAGCTTCTCCCAGACGGCGTCCAGCCCCTCACCGGTGAGCCCGGCGCAGGTCATCACGGGGACGTCCCAGCCACCCTCGCTGTGCCCACGCAGCATCCGGATCGCCCCGGCAAGCTCGCGGGCGGCCTTCCGGGCGGTCGGTGCGCCCTCACCGTCGGCCTTGTTGACGGCGATGACATCGGCGATCTCGAGGATCCCCCGCTTGATGCCCTGCAACTGGTCGCCGGTGCGGGCCAGGGTCAGGTAGAGGAACGAGTCGACCATCTCGGCGACGGTGACCTCGGACTGCCCGACGCCCACGGTCTCCACTAGGACGACGTCGTAGCCGGCCGCCTCGACGACGACCATCGACTCGCGGGTTGCCTGGGCCACCCCGCCGAGCGTCCCGGACGTCGGCGAGGGCCGGATGAAGGCATTCGGGTCGACCGCCAGCCGTGCCATCCGGGTCTTGTCGCCGAGGATCGATCCGCCCGAGCGTGCGGACGACGGGTCGACGGCGAGCACCGCGACCTTCGAGCCGGCGGCGGTGAGGTCCACCCCGAGCTGGTCGATGAACGTCGACTTGCCGACGCCGGGCACGCCGCTGATGCCGACCCGCCGCGCTCCCCCGGCGTGCGGGAGCAGCTCGACCAGCAGCTCCTGGGCGCGCTCGCGGTGATCCCCGCGCCGCGACTCGACCAGGGTGATGGCGCGCGCCATCACCCGCCGGTCGCCGGCCAGGACCCCCTCGACCAGCGCCGGGACGTCGACCTCTCTGCCCATCAGTGACCGAGGCGGGACGACAGGGTGCGCAGCAGGTCCTGCGCGGCCTCGGCGATGACCGTTCCGGGCAGGAAGACCGCCGCGGCGCCCATCTCCTTGAGGGTGGGCACGTCGTCGGGCGGGATGACGCCGCCGACGACGATCATCACGTCGTCGGCACCGAGCTCGGCCAGTGCCTCCTTCAGTGCGGGCACCAGGGTGAGGTGGCCGGCCGCCAGCGACGAGACGCCGACGACGTGCACGTCGGCCTCCACCGCCTGCCGGGCGACCTCCTCCGGCGTCTGGAACAGCGGGCCGACGTCGACGTCGAAGCCGAGGTCGGCGAACGCGGTCGAGATGACCTTCTGGCCGCGGTCGTGGCCGTCCTGGCCCATCTTGGCGACCAGGATCCGTGGCCGCCGGCCCTCGGCCTCCTCGAACCCATCGGCCATGCGGCGGGTCTCGTCCAAGGGCGCGGAACTCCCTGCTTCCTCGCGGTACACACCGGAGATGGTGCGCACCTGGCCCGAGTGGCGTCCATACACCTCCTCCAGCGCGTCGGAGATCTCCCCGACGGTCGCCTTGGCGCGGGCGGCGTCGACGGCGAGCTTGAGCAGGTTCGAGTCCAGGTCGCTCCCCCGCCGTCCCTCCGCCGCCGCGCGGGCGGCGTCGGTGAGCCGGGTCAGCGCCTCCCGGACGGCGCCGGAGTCGCGCTCGCTGCGCAGCTGCTCGAGCTTGGCCTTCTGCTGGGCGAGCACGTCGGCGTTGTCCACGCGCAGCACCTCGATCGCCTCGTCGGCGTCGACCCGGTACTTGTTCACGCCGATGACCGGCTGCCGGCCGGAGTCGATCCGGGCCTGGGTGCGGGCGGCGGCCTCCTCGATGCGCAGCTTCGGGATGCCGTCGTCGATCGCCTGGGCCATGCCGCCGTGCTCGGCGACCTCCTCGATGTGCGCCCAGGCGCGGCGGGCGAGGTCGTAGGTCAGCTTCTCGACGTACGCCGAGCCGCCCCACGGGTCGATCACCCGGGTCGTCCCGGATTCCTGCTGCAGCAGCAGCTGGGTGTTGCGGGCGATCCGCGCGGAGAAGTCGGTGGGCAGGGCGAGCGCCTCGTCGAGGGCGTTGGTGTGCAGCGACTGGGTGTGGCCCTGGGTCGCGGCCATCGCCTCCAGGCAGGTGCGGACGACGTTGTTGTAGACGTCCTGCGCGGTCAGCGACCAGCCCGAGGTCTGCGAGTGGGTGCGCAGCGACAACGACTTCGCGTTCTTCGCGCCGGCCTCCTTGACCAGCTTGGCCCACAGCAGCCGCCCGGCGCGGAGCTTGGCGACCTCCATGAAGAAGTTCATGCCGATGCCCCAGAAGAAGGACAGGCGGGGCGCGAACGAGTCGACGTCCATGCCGGCGTCCCGGCCGGCCTTCAGGTACTCCACGCCGTCGGCGAGGGTGTAGGCCAGCTCCAGATCGGCCGTCGCTCCGGCCTCCTGGATGTGGTAGCCCGAGATCGAGATCGAGTTGAAGCGCGGCATCTGCTGCGAGGTGAACGCGAAGATGTCGCTGATGATCTGCATGGAGGGCTTGGGCGGATAGATGTAGGTGTTGCGGACCATGAACTCTTTGAGGATGTCGTTCTGGATGGTCCCGGTCAGCTGATCGGGGCTCACCCCCTGCTCCTCGGCCGCGACGATGTAGAGCGCCAGCACCGGCAGCACCGCGCCGTTCATGGTCATCGAGACGCTCATCTTGTCCAGCGGGATGCCGTCGAAGAGCTGCCGCATGTCCAGGATCGAGTCGATCGCCACGCCCGCCATGCCGACGTCGCCGACCACCCGCGGGTGGTCGGAGTCGTAGCCGCGGTGGGTGGGCAGGTCGAAGGCGACCGACAGGCCCTTCTGTCCGGCCGCCAGGTTGCGCCGGTAGAAGGCGTTGGACTCCGCCGCGGTGGAGAAGCCCGCGTACTGCCGGACGGTCCACGGCTGGGTCGTGTACATCGTCGGGTACGGCCCGCGCAGGTAGGGCGCGATGCCGGGATAGGTCTCCAGGAAGTCCAGCCCGTCCAGATCGGCCGGGGTGAACAGCGGCGGGACGGCGATGCCCTCGGGGGTCTCCCAGGTCGCCTCGACCACGCTGCGTCCGGTCGCCTCCTTGAATGCCTTCGCCCAGTCGTCCGCCGAGGCCTTCGAGGCCGGCCCGCCCAGCTCGACGGAACCGAAGTCAGGGATCGCGCTCATGCCTGTGCTCCCAACTCGTCGTGCACGGTCCGCAGTGCGGCGAGGGCATCGCAGCCGGCGAACACGTAGCCGTCCACGCCGTCCACCGCGAGGTCCGGCTTGCCGGCCAGCCACACCTGCGTGGCGCCGGCAGCTCTCAGCTCGGCCGCCAGTTCCGCCGCCGATCCCGCGTAGTCCTTGTCCGTGCCGCAGAT
>JAODNN010000045.1 GCA_025465355.1 Blastococcus sp.
TCAACGCGGTGTCGGGGGAGCGGTGCAACCCGCACCCGCACAACTTCTCCGACCGGCTCATCCGCCCGGGCGACCAGGCGTTCTTCGACATCATCCACTCCTTCAACGGCTACCGGACCTGCTACTACCGGACGTTCAGCGTCGGTAGCGCGACCGCCAGTCAGCGCGACGCCTACACGAAGGCACGCGAGTGGATGGACGCCTCGATCAACATGATCAAGGCCGGTGTCGGCACCGACGAGGTGGCCGCCGTCTGGCCCAAGGCGACCGAGTTCGGGTTCGAGAACGAGATGGCCGCCTTCGGCCTGCAGTTCGGCCACGGGCTCGGGCTCGGCCTGCACGAGCGGCCGATCATCTCCCGGCTCAACAGCATGACCGAGCCGATCGAACTCCAGGTAGGCATGGTGTTCGCGCTGGAGACGTATTGTCCCGCGACGGACGGCTTCTCGGCCGCGCGGATCGAGGAGGAGGTCGTCGTCACGCCCGACGGTCCACGCATCCTCACCCTCTTCCCGGCCGACGACCTGTTCGTCGCCAATCCCTACTGACCTCACCCGTTGACCGTCCGGAAGGACCCGTCATGTCGCTCGACCGCCTCAGCAGCACCGATCTCCTCACCGACCTCTGGATCGGCGGCAAGGCCGTCCCCGCCTCCGACGGTGGCCGGTTCGACGTGCTGGACCCGTCCACCGGTGAGGTGCTCACCACGGTCGCCGACGGCAGCGTGGCGGACGCCCTCGCCGCCGTCGACGCCGCTGACGCCGCGGCGGCGGCCTGGGCCGCGACCTCCCCGCGGGAGCGCGCGGAGATCCTCCGCCGCGCGTGGGAACTCATGACCCAGCAGGCCGAGGACCTCGCCATGCTGGTCACGCTCGAGAACGGCAAGGCGCTGGCCGACGCCAAGGGGGAGGTCGCCTACGCGGCCGAGTTCTTCCGCTGGTACTCCGAGGAGGCGGTGCGCGCCGCCGGCCAGCTGATGACGGCGCCGTCCGGGGCGAACAAGATCATGGTGCTGCACCAGCCGGTCGGCATCTGCGTCCTCGTGACCCCGTGGAACTTCCCCGCGGCGATGGCCACCCGCAAGATCGGTCCCGCCCTGGCCGCGGGCTGCACCGTGGTCCTCAAGCCGGCCAGCGACACCCCGCTGACGGCGCTGGCGATGGCCCGCATCCTTGACCAGGCCGGGGTTCCGGCGGGCGTGGTCAACGTGCTCCCGGCCCGGAGGTCCGGCGCCGTCGTCTCGGCGATGCTGCACGACCCGCGCGTGCGGAAGCTGTCGTTCACCGGCAGCACCGAGGTCGGCCGGGTGCTCCTCAAGGAGGCCGCCGACCAGGTGATCAACTCCTCGATGGAGCTCGGCGGCAACGCCCCGTTCCTCGTCTTCGCCGACGCCGACCTCGACGCCGCCATCGAGGGCGCGATGGTCGCCAAGATGCGCAACGGCGGTGAGGCCTGCACAGCGGCGAACCGGTTCTACGTGCAGCGGCCCGTCGTCGAGGAGTTCGGCCGGCGTCTGGCCGAGCGGATGAAGCAGCTGCGGATGGGCCCGGGGCTCGACGAGGGCATCCAGTTGGGTCCGCTGGTCAACACCGACGCCGTCGAGAAGGTCGACGAGTTGGTGCGTGGGGCCGTCGACGCGGGCGCACGGGCCGTGGTGGGTGGCCGCCGTCCGGGCGAGGAGAAGTACGCCGCGGGCTTCTACTACGAGCCGACCGTACTGCTGGACGTACAGCCGGGTTCGGCGATCCTCGAGGAGGAGATCTTCGGCCCCGTCGCGCCGATCGTCACCTTCGACGACGAGGAGGAGGCGATCAGGCTGGCCAACGCGACCGAGTTCGGTCTGGTCTCCTACGTCTACACCGGCGACCTCGCACGTGGTCTGCGGGTCAGCGAGGGCCTGGAGTCGGGCATGGTCGGGCTCAACCGCGGGCTGGTCAGCGACCCCGCGGCGCCGTTCGGCGGCACCAAGCAGAGCGGACTCGGCCGCGAGGGTGGCCACGACGGCATGCTCGACTACCTGGAGAGCAAGTACATCGCCGTCGACTGGTGAAGGACCCCGCTGCCCCCACGCCTCGCTCCGCTCGGCGCGGGGCCCTGCAGCGGGGCCGTTCCGGGACGTCACCGGGGGCCGTTCCATCGGCTCACTGGGGGGCGGCGAAGACCTCGGGATGGGCGGCGAGCTCGATCCTGGTCCGGCGGATGTGGCCGGACAGGTACCGCTCGCCGTCCAGGGGGTCCTTCCGGCGGATCGCGTCGAGCAGCAGCCGGTGTTCGGCGTTGACGACCCAGCGGCGGTCCGGCCCGCTGAGCAGCATGAACGCGCGCCGGTAGTGCTGCGTGGAGTTCCACAGGCCGCTGATCGTCGACACCAGGCGCTCGGTGGGGCAACCCGCGTAGGACGTCAGGTGGAACTCGCGGTCGAGCACCAGGAACTCGGTGAGCTGGACGTCGGCCTCGATCCGCGCCTGGATGTCCTCCATGTGCGCGAGCTGCTCCGGCGTGAGCTGGGGCAGGCTTTCGGTCAGCGCCAGCGGCTCGAGGCGTTCGCGCATCTGGTAGACGACGTCGACCTCGTGCATGTCCAGCAGAGGGACCCGGGAGCCCTTGTTCGCGGCGTGCTCGGTGAGCCCTTCGGCCTCCAGCATCCGGAGCGCTTCGCGGACGGGCAGCCGGCTGGCGCCGAGTCGCGCCGCGACCTCCTCCTGGCGGATCCACTGCCCGGGCGCGATCTCGCCCGACAGGATGGCCTCGCGCAGGGAGGCGGCGATCCGCTCGCTCGCCGCGCCGACGCTCGGGTCCCCGCCCGCCGAGCTCAGTAGTTCGGTCATGCGAATGCCTCCGGGGTGCGGAAGTAGGCTTTGCCCTCCGGGTAGCTGACCAGCTCGAACTGCATTCCCCAGGGCGCGAGGAAGTAGACCCACCGCTGGCCTTCGTGGGCGCCGGCGCTCGCCGTGGGCTCGCCGAGCACCCGCACGCCGCACTCGCGGAGGTAGGCCACCGCGGCGTCCAGGTCGTCGACGTAGAGGGCGACGTGGTGGCCCCCGACATCGCTGTTCCGCGGTGGGACCCGGTTCTGGTCGGGCGCCTCGTACTGGAAGACCTCGAAGATCGCCTGGCTGCCGCAGCGGAAGAAGGAGTTCCGCCGCATGACCGCCCGGGGGTGCACGCCGAGGTGCTCGGCCATCCAGTCGTCGTCGTGGATGAACGGCCCCAGGGAGTAGAGGTACTCGCAGCCCAGCACGTCGACGAGGAAGGTCCGCGCCTGTTCGAGGTCGGGCACGGTGAACCCGATGTGGTCCATGCCGGTCAGTCCTGGCAGTGCCATCCGGTTGTCTCCTGGTATCGCCGATTGGATCCAGTAAGTCAACACCAGGGACAAAACGGTTGGCTATAGCTCGTTCGTGCTTGTCATTGGATCCAGTCGGTGGGATCGTGTGACCGCCACCACCCACCTTGGAGGGACCGCGATGCCGGAGCGCACGCCGTTGGACGCGGCCGTCGAATGGGTCGAGTTCGCCACGACCGACGCAGACTGGGACGCGGCCGAGCCGCACCTGCTGACCAGCATGCTCAGCCAGCTGGTGCTGATCCGGACCTTCGAGGAGTTCGTGCTCGAGCTCGCCGGGGCCGGGCTCATCCACGGGCCGGCACACTCGAGCATCGGCCAGGAGGGCGGGGCCGTCGGCTCGGTCATCGGGCTCACCAGTCAGGACACCGTCAACGGATCCCACCGGGGGCACCACCAGTTCCTCGCGAAGGTGCTCTCCCACGTCCACCCGGAGGGCATCGACCCGACCAAGCCGTTCTCGGAAGAGGTCCGTGCGGTCGTCCTGCGCAGCCTTGCCGAGATCTGCGGGCTCGACCGTGGGTTCAGCCACGGACGCGGCGGCAGCATGCACCTGCAGTGGAAAGAGGCCGGCGCGATCGGCACCAACGCGATCGTCGGCGGCGGCGTCCCGCTCGCGGCGGGTTCCGCGTGGGCACACCGGCACGCCGGCACCGACGCCGTCGCCGTCACCTACTTCGGGGACGGCGCCACGAACATCGGATCCACGCTCGAGTCGATGAACCTCGCCGCGGCGTGGAAGCTGCCGCTCTGCTTCTTCATCGAGAACAACCAGTACGCCGTCTCGACCAGCGTGTACGAGGCCACCGGCGAGCCGCGGCTGTCGGGCCGCGGCCCGGGCTTCGGCATCCGCAGCTGGAAGGTCGACGGGATGGACCCGCTCGCGGTCTACCTGGCGATGCAGGAGGCCCTGGCGCACATGCGCTCCGGCAACGGACCGACGGTCGTCGAGGCCGACGTCTACCGGTACTTCCACCAGAACGGCGCCTTCCCGGGCAGTTCCTTCCGCTACCGCACCCGCGAGGAGGAGGCCGCCTGGCGGCGGCGCGACCCGATCGACCAGCTGCGCCTGCACCTGGACCGGCGCGGCATCCTCAGCGCGGCCGACGTCGACGCGGCCATCGCCGCCGCGAAGTCCCTGATGGCCGAGGTCGGCGAGGTCCTCCTCGAGCCCCTGCCCGGCGGCAAGCCGGGGCAGCGGCGGATCAAGCCGGCCGAATGGCCCGACCCGGCGTTCGCCGACGTGGGCGTGCGCGGTGACCTGAGCGAGTTCACCGACGCACCGTTCGCCGATCGGGACACGTTCTCCGGCGAGGTCGCGGAGACGAAGTTCATCGACGCCGTCGCCGCGGTGATGGCCCGGCGCATGTCCACCGACGACGGGATCGTCGTGATGGGGGAGGACGTGCACCGGCTCAACGGCGGCACCAACGGTGCGACCCGCGGCCTCAAGGACGCCTTCCCGGACCGGGTTCTCGGCACGCCGATCAGCGAGAACGCCTTCACCGGGCTCGGCGGCGGGATCGCACTCGACGGCCGGTTCCGGCCGGTCGTGGAGTTCATGTACGCGGACTTCATGTGGGTCGCGGCCGACCAGTTGTTCAACCAGATCGCCAAGGCCCGGCACATGTTCGGCGGCGACGACGACGTGCCGATCGTGCTGCGCAGCAAGGTCGCCATGGGCACCGGCTACGGGTCGCAGCACTCGATGGACCCGGCCGGCATCTTCGCGACCGCGCCCGGCTGGCGGATCGTGGCGCCGTCCACACCGTTCGACTACGTCGGGCTGATGAACAGCGCCCTGCGGTGCAAGGACCCGGTGCTGGTCCTCGAGCACGTCGACCTCTACGGCTCGGTCGGTGAGGGGCCGGTCGACGACTTCGACTACTGCCTGCCGGTGGGTAAGGCGGCGGTCCGCCGTCCCGGCAGCGACGTCACGATCCTGACGTACCTGGCGATGACGAACTACGTCCTGGAGGCGGTCGACCAGGTCGGGGACGTGGACGCCGAGGTGATCGACCTGCGCTGGCTGGACCGCGCCAGTATCGACTGGGACACGATCGGCGAGAGCATCAAGAAGACCAACAACGTGCTGATCGCCGAGCAGGGGGCTCTCGGGACGTCCTACGGCACCTGGCTCGCCGACGAGATCCAGCGCCGCTTCTTCGACTGGCTCGACCACCCCGTGCAGCGGGTGACCGGCGGCGAGGCCTCCCCGAGCATCAGCAAGGTCCTCGAGCGGGCGGCCATCGCCCGGACCGAGGAAGTCGTGACCGCGCTCCAGACGATCACGAGGTACTGATCCGATGCCCGAGCTCCTGCGCATGCCCGAGATCGCGGCCAGCACGATGTCGGCGGTCCTGGCCGGCTGGCCGGTCGCGGTGAACACGGCGTTCTCCGCCCAGGACGTCATCGCCACGGTCGAGACCGACAAGGCGGTGGTCGACGTCGAGGCCGAGGCCGACGGCGTGATCCTGCGGACCCTCGTGACCGAGGGCACCGAGGTCGCGGTCGGTACCGCCATCGCGGTCCTCGCCCGGCCCGGCGAGTCCGTCGACGACGTCGACGCCGCCCTTGCGGCGCTCGGCGTGACCGCGCCGGGTGCCGGAACAGCGGCGCCGGACGATGCCGTCGCACCGCCGGTGGCAGCGTCCGCCGCGCCGGAGTACTCCGGAGGGAACGGGGCCGTCCGGCGGTTCGCCAGTCCGCTCGCGCGGCGGCTCGCCGCCGAGGCCGGCCTGCTCGTCACCGATCTCGTCGGCACCGGCCCCGGTGGCCGGATCGTCCGCCGGGACGTCGAGGCGGCCATCGCCCAGCGCGTCGCGCGCGAGGAGGCGACGGTGCACGACGCGAGCCCGGCGGCGACTGCTCCGGTGGTCGCTCCGGTGCCGGCGGCCGCCGTCGTGCCGCCCGCACCCGTTCCCTCGACCACTGCTCCTGCCCCCCGCCATGCCGCAGCGTCGGTCGAGCCGGCGCAGTACACCGACCAGCCGCTGAGCCGGATGCGCAAGGCGGTGGCGGCGCGGCTCACGGAGAGCAAGGCGACCGCCCCGCACTTCTATGTCCGGGGGACCGCGCGGGTCGACGAGCTGCTCCGGATGCGCGCCGACCTCAACGACGGCGCCGACGTGCGGGTGTCGGTCAACGACCTCGTCGTCAAGGCGGTCGCGCGGGCCCACCAGCTGGTCCCCGAGATGAACGTGATCTGGACCGGCGACGCCATCCGGTCCTTCGCCGGTGTGGACGTCGCCGTGGCGGTCGCGACCGACAGCGGCCTCGTCACGCCGGTGCTCACCTCGGTCGAGGGGCGGTCGATCACGGAGGTCGCGGCCGCGACACGGGACTTCGTCGAGCGCGCGCGGGAGGGCCGGCTGCGGCAGCAGGAGCTCGAAGGCGGCAGCGTCACCGTCACGAACCTCGGCATGTACGGGGTCGAGGAGTTCTCCGCGATCATCAATCCGCCCCAGGCCGCGATCCTGGCCGTCGGCGCGGCGAAGCAGGAGGCCGTGGTGGTCGACGGCCGGCTCGAGGTCGCCACGCTCCTGCGGTTGACGCTCTCGGTGGACCATCGCCCGGTGGACGGCGCGACGGCGGCGCGTTGGATGGCTGCGTTCGTCGGGCTGCTGGAGCGCCCCGTGCGCATCCTGTCGTGACGCCCGCCGAACCCGCAGCAGGCTCGGTGACGCTCGTCGTGAACGGGAGCCGGCACGAGGTCGAGTGCGATCCCGACACCCCGCTGCTCTACGTGCTGCGCAACGACCTGGGACTGGTCGGCGCGAAGTTCGGCTGTGGGCTGGGGCTCTGCGGCGCCTGCAACGTGCTCGTCGACGGCCACCCCGTCCACTCGTGCGACACCCCGGTCTGGTCGGTCGAAGGCAAAGAGGTGACGACGGTCGAGGGCCTGGTCACCGACGGGCGGCCGCACCGGCTGCAGGAGACGTTCGCCGAGCAGCAGGCGCTGCAGTGCGGCTACTGCACCGCGGGGATGCTCGTGACCTGCGCGGCGCTGCTCGAGCGGGAGCCCGGCGTGGAGGAGGCCGGGATCCGGCGCGCCCTGGACGGCAACCTCTGCCGCTGCGGCGCGCACAACCGGATCGTCCGGGCGGTACTGGACGCCAGGACGAACGAGTCATGACGCCGACTCCCACGACGCCGACTCCCACGACGCCGACTCCCACGCCCAGCCTCGAGGCGAACCCTCGTCTCGGGCAGTGGATGACCATCGAGCCGGACGGCCGGGTCGTCGTCCGCTCGGGTAAGGTCGAGCTCGGGCAGGGGGTCCTGACCGCGCTGGCGCAGATCGTCGCCGAGGAACTGGACGTCGATCCGGCCCGGGTCGTGATGGTGGCGACGGGCACGGACGGCAGCCCGGACGAGTCGTACACCGCAGGCAGCCTGTCCGTTCAGCACTCAGGTTCCGCGCTGCGAGCGGTCTGTGCCCAGGTGCGAGTGCTCCACCTGGCGGAGGCCGCAGCGGGATGGGGGGTCACCCCGGACGCGCTCGAGGTGGTCGACGGGACCATCACCGCACCGGACGGCCGGCGCACCAGTTACTGGGAGCAGGTCCGCGTCCTCTCACTGGACCGGGAGGTCGCACCCGGCGCGCGCGCCAAGCGTCCCGGTGCCTACCAGGTCGTCGGCCGGTCGATGCCCCGCCTCGACCTGCCGGACAAGGTCGCGGGGCGGCCCCGGTTCATCCACGACCTCCGCCCGGCCGGGATGCTCCACGGCAGGGTCGTCCGGCCGCCGTCGCGCGGCGCGATTCTCGCGTCGGTCGACGAGGCGGCCGCCCGGCGGGTGCCGGGCGTCGTGGCCGTCGTCCGCGACGGTTCGTTCCTGGGCGTCGTCGCTGAGCGCGAGGAGAACGTGCTGCGCGCGCTGGCGGCGCTGCGCTCCGGGTGCGTGTGGAAGGAGGAGGACTCGCTCCCCGTCGAGCGCGACCTGGCCGGCTTCCTGGTCTCCGCGCCCACGCAGGAGACGGTCCTCAGCGACACAGGCGCCACGGCCGGTTCTCCTGGCGGCTCCCGCTCGGTACGGGCGCGGTTCTTCCGGCCCTTCCTGGCCCACGCGTCGCTCGCGCCCTCGTGCGGGCTCGCCGTCTGGGAGGGCGACCGGTTGGCGGTGTGGTCGCACTCCCAGGGCGTCTACAGACTGCGCGCGTCGATCAGCCGCTCGATCGGCCTCGACCCGGAGCAGGTGGTCGTGCAGCACGTGGAGGGTGCCGGCTGCTATGGGCACAACGCCGCCGACGACGCCGCCTTCGACGCCGTCCTGCTGGCGCGGGCGGTGCCCGGTCGCCCGGTCCAGGTGGTGTGGACGCGGGAGGACGAGCTGAGCTGGGGTCCGCTCGGGCCGGCGATGGTGGTCGACATCGAGGCGGACCTTGATGAGGCCGGACGGGTGCAGCGCTGGGTGCACGACGTGTGGAGCAACGGGCACGCGAGCCGTCCCGGGCCGCCGTCGTCACCACTGCTCGCCGCTACCCAGGTCGAGGCAGCGGAGACGGCGATGCCCGCGGGTGACCCGCCGCTGCAGAACGGAGGGGGATCGGGGCGCAACGCCATCCCGCTCTACGACTTCCCGCGGCAGCTGGTGCGCACCCACCGGCTGACGACGATGCCGCTGCGAACCTCGGCGCTGCGCGCCCTCGGTGCGCATCTCAACGTGTACGCGATCGAGTCCGTGGTCGACCAGCTCGCCGTCCTCGCCGGGGTCGACCCGGTGGAGTACCGGCTGCGGCTGCTGACCGACGAGCGGGCACGCGCGGTGCTGTGCGCAGCGGCCGAGCGGGCCGGCTGGGGGAGCGGTGACCGGGGCCCGGACGTCGGCCTGGGGATCGGCCTGGCCCGGTACAAGAACCGGGGCGCATGGTGCGCGGTCGTCGCTGAGGTCGAGGCGGAGGCATCGGTGCGCGTGCGGAGGCTCACCGTCGCCGTCGATGTCGGCCTGGTCGTGAACCCGGACGGCGTCGTGAACCAGATCGAGGGCGGTGCCCTGCAGGCGCTCAGCTGGACGACGAAGGAACAGGTCCGTTTCGACACGCGCACCGTCACCAGCCGCACGTGGGAGGACTATCCGATCCTCACGTTCAGCGAGGTGCCACCGGTCGACGTCGTCCTCCTCGACCGGCCCGAGTACCCGTCGCTGGGGGCCGGTGAGGCGTCGATCGGGCCGACGGCGGCGGCGGTAGGCAACGCGCTGTTCGCCGCCACCGGTCTCCGGGTCCGGACCCTCCCGCTCACGCCGGCGAATGTCGTCGCCGCGATGGACTAGTCCCAGCGACCCTCCGTTTCGGGCCGGTGAGGGATGGGCACTCCTGCCGATGCTTTCGCCTGTCAGGGCGACTGCGATGAACGGGGGGTGCCGGGCATACCGGTGCCGAGACGGGAACGATCCGGTCCACGACGGAGGCGCCGGTGACAGCAATCGCTGCCGCTGCGGGCACCGGGGGCGTGACCAGAGCACGCCGCTGGGCGTGGCTGCCGACGCTGGTGGTCGGCATCGCCCTCTTCGAACTGGTGCGCCACGCCCTGATCGACACCGAGAACCCGAACCTCGTCCCGACGTTGATCCTGATCGGTGCGGCCGTCGTTCCGGCCACGTTCGTCGCCTTCCTCGCCGGCCGACGCTTCGCCCATGACATCCCCGGCTGGCTGCTGGCGGTGACCGCGCTGGTCGGTGGCGTCATCGGTGTGGTGCTGGCCGGCATCTGGGAGTACCACACGCTGATCACGCTGGGCACGACGTCCATGGCGGCCGTGGGGCTGGCAGAGGAGACCGCCAAGCTGATCTTCCCGGCGCTGGTGCTCCCGTTCGTCAAGCACCGTCGTCCCGCGAACGGCCTGCTCCTCGGCGTCGCCAGCGGTGCGGGCTTTGCCGCCCTGGAGACGATGGGATACGCGTTCGTCACCCTGATCCAGTCCGGCGGAAGCCTGGCGGCGGTCGACGGCCTGCTGTTGCTCCGCGGTCTGCTCAGCCCGGCCGGGCACATGGCGTGGACGGGGGTGACTGCCGCCGCTCTCTGGTACGCGGCCGCACGGAGATGGCAGGCCGCGGCTGTCCTCCGCTTCGTGACCGCGTTCCTCGTCGCTGTGGGCCTCCACGCGGCGTGGGACAGCAGCGGCTCGACGCCGGGCTTCGTGACCGTGGCCGTGATCAGCTTCGGCCTTCTGGTCCTGACGACGATCCGGATCAGCCGCGAGGACCGCGCGACGGTCGCGGCTCGGAGACCTGCCGGCCCTTCCGTCGACCGGTGACCTGACTGCGGAGGTCTGTGAACGTGAGTATGAGGCGGACCGTCGCCACCCTGCTGAGTGCGCTGGTCCTGAGTGGCGGGGCCGCGGCGCTGACCGGTTGTACCGACCCCTCGAAATCCGGTACTGGGACGCCGGCCGACACAGCGACCGACACCAGCGCGAGCGTTCCCTCGGACTCGTCGCAGGCCACGCTCTCGCCGAGTGCCAGCCCTCCGGCGTCATCCGCGGGCGGATAGATGCACGGGGGCAGCGCGCCGGCGTCCGGCCCGACCGCCGTCGGATGACCGCGGCACCGGAGGCACGGCCCAGGCGCGGGCCGGTGATCGTCGGTTACGACGCTTCTCCCGTGGCCGAGCGGGCGCTGGCAGAGGCGGCCGTCCTGCTGGCCTCACTGCCGGCGTTGATCGTGGTGGTGTGGGAGGCGGGGCGTGCGTTCGAGGCCGCCGAGTGGGCGGCGCAGACCCTCGACGTTCCGGCGCCCACCGTCGACCTGCGGAGCGCCATCGAGCTGGATCAAGCGGCCTACGCGGCGGCGGAGAGGACGGCGCTGCGCGGGGTGGGGCGGGCCCGTTCCATGGGCTGGACGGCGGAGTCCCTCGTCGTCGCCGACGACATCAGCGTCGCGGACACGCTGGTGCGGGTGGCCGAGGAGCGCGACGCCCCCGCGATCGTCATCGGGGCGCACAGCCACGGCGCCCTCAGTGAGGTGCTCCTCGGCAGTACCTCGCGTGACGTCATGCGGCACGCGCCGTGCCCGGTGGTCGTCGTCCGGGAGGACACCGACCGGAAGGGGCGGCGGGAGCGGCCCGCATCCTGAGCGGGCGGGTGCCACACGGTGGCCGTCCGACCGATGGACTGTGCGCTGGACGTCGCCGCACCCTGATTCCATGACTGAATCTGAGGTCAGGCACGCTGCTTTCCGCCTCGAGCACACCGTCCGGTGGAACCCGCACGTCCCCCTTGTCCGGTCCATCCGGGTGGACCCCCCGGTGACCCTCGAGGAGGCCCGCAAGATGGTCGAGGCCAACCTCCCGTCGCTCATCAGAGCTGGGGTCTGGTCCCTCATGGACGGCGCGCAGCTCGTCCGCGGGGGCGACATCGTGGCGGTCAAGGTCGTGCCGGTCAGCTCGACCCCCGACGACGACCACGGCGTCGGCTTCGGTCTCACTGCGGTCGAAGGCGACTAGCTCCGCTTGTTGCGACGGAGGACTCTGGCGCTCCGGACAATGGCGCTTCTTCAATGGAGGCCGCACTGCCTGGGCTCCCCGGCGAGCAACCGGCCGCCACGCAGGGGACCCGCCCGGCGGCGCCGACAAGGGGAGGGCCACGATGCGCAGCAGCCTCCGGATGCGACTCGCCACCGTCAGCGGAGCGGCCCTCATGGCCGCCGCAATCGGTGCGGGAGTCACGGCGGCGGACGCCGCCCCGGCCCCGGCCGTCCAGCACTCCGTCACCGCGAGAGCCTGGCAGGACGGGGCGACCGAGGCCGGCGAGCCGACGCAGAGGGAGATCGCCGCGCCGTTCGACCGCTGGAACGCCACACTCGCCACGGGGAACCCGGAGAAGGTCGCCGACCTCTACGCGCCCGACGGGGTGTTGCTGCCGACGCTGTCCCCCGAGATCCGCACTACCCGGGCCGGGATCGTCGACTACTTCACTCACTTCCTGCCGAGCAAGCCGCAGGCAGTGATCACCCGGCAGATCATCACGATCCTCGACCGGAACGACGCCATCAACACCGGCCTCTACACCTTCACGCTCACCCAGAACGGTGTGCAGGAGCAGGTGCACGCCCGCTACACCTTCGTCTACCGGCGGACCGGCGGCGGGTGGCTGATCGTCAACCACCACTCCTCGCTCGTGCCCGAGGTCCCGACGTCCTGACCAGAGGCACAAGGCGCACTGTCTCGTCTTCAGGCCGGAGGCCGGGAGTCCGTCTGTGCCGCGCAATCTCATTGACTCGCTCATCTCGGGTGACGAGCATGTTGGGGCGCGCCTGCCAGAAGCGGACTACAGGCGCCAGGGAGCAGACGCGTCAAGCGCTGTGCTCCGCCTTGATGTGTCGCATGCATGCCTACCTGGGATCGGAACTCGTGCGCGGGGAGGCGATCGTCCATGCGGCCTTCCTTGCAGTGATGGCGGTCGGACCTGCAGTGTCCGCTGGGTGGGCCCCTCTGCACCGAAAGGGGAACCATGCGCGACCTGTCGGGAGCGAAATTCAGCTTCGTGAGCCGGGGGGTGGGCTCCAGAGCGCTCACTATGACGAACCTGCGGCGGCGGCCGGCACAAGGTGATCTGGTGGTTGCCCGCGTCGTCTCCCTTGGCCAGCACCATGAACTGGAGGACCAGCACGGCCGCCGCGTCCGGCTCTACGTCGGTGATCTGGTGGTGGGAGCGTTCGGTAACCGGTATGCCACGGACTTCTACGAGGGTTACGTTCCTGACGGTCCGCACACGCATCTGCTGACAGCCGGCGGGGTGATCGGCACAGTTGCGTCCTCGCACGGGAGACGAGGAACGCCGACTGCACTGGAGGTGATCGGCGCCCTGGCCGACACCACCGGAACGTCGCTGAACCTGACCGACGTCGTCCACCTGAACCCCCCGGTGGCCGACCCGCCCCCGGCCACCGTGGTGGTCGTCGGGTCATCGATGAACGCCGGGAAGACCACGACGGTTGCGGGGATCGTCCGTGGCTGGGTGCTCGCCGGCCTGACGGTCGGTGCGGGAAAGGTCACCGGCTCGGGCAGCGGGAAGGATCGGTGGGTATACGTCGATGCCGGGGCACACGCCATCGTCGACTTCCTGGACTTCGGTATGCCGTCGACCTTCGGCTACCGGACCGAGCACCTGATCACCACTGGGCGCCTCATCCGGAACGAGCTGGCTTCCCAGGGCGCCACGCACGTTGCCCTGGAGATTGCCGACGGCCTCCTGCAGCCCCAGACACACGAGTTGCTGAGCGCGCTGCCGGGTTTCGCCGATTCGGTGCTGCTCGCCGTCAACGACGCGCTGGGCGCCGTCGGGGGCCTGAGGGTCCTTGACGCGGCAGGTGTGAGTGTCGCGGCATTGAGCGGGATCGTGAGCGCGAGCCCCCTGGCCAGCCGCGAGGCGGAGGACGCCACGGGGCTGCCGGTCATCTCTCCCGCAGAGTTGGCGGAGGGGGCAGCCCTGGACATCCTGCGGACGAAACAATGGGCGTGACTCCGGTAGCCGCATACGTACCCGGCCATGCCCGGCCGCCCGGCGCACTGTCCGTCGTCCCGCTCGACGTCCTCGAGGTCTTGCCGTCCGCGATCCGGGTGCCTCGCCTGACGGTGGTGGACGTCCGTGGAGATCCTGTTCTGTCCGGGACAGACCGACTGCGGAGCGATCCTGGGCGCGGCGGTGGTCCTCTGTCCACCAGGACGATGGAGGAAACGGCCCGGGCCTTCGCCCTGACCAATGTCGCCTGGTGCGCTCGGCGGCTGCTCGATGTCGTCGAGACCTACCTGAAGACCGTGTTGCCGTCCCTCCGCATCCTCATCGGCACTCACGAGAAGGGTGCCCGGCGCTGGGGAGGTGGTCACTACCGGTTGCCTGCATCGAGCTACAGCGAGTTGCCCGAGCCATCCCCGGTCGACGTGCCAGGTGAGGTGCACCTGGGCTCTGGCCGGGCCTATGTGCACCACGACGGAGCCAGATACCTGCACGCTCCCGGCCACAATGTCGCTCTCGTGAGCCACGAGGTCGCTCACCACGTCTGCCGGCACATCGGCGACCTCCGACTCAACCGGCTGCGCCCCCCACGGCAGCAGACGAACCACCGAACCGCCGTCGAGGAGGGCACCTGCGACTACCTCGCCGCCGCCATGATCGGGCACCCCGACATCTACGGCTGGCATCGAGAGCACGTACCGATCAGCGACCCGCGCCGCCGATGCCTGTCCGCACCGTGGACGATGGCCGACTTCCGTGGGGGCCACGACGCCGACCCCCATGCTGACGGGTCGATCTGGGCCTGCGCCCTGTGGGAGGCGCGCTCACGGGCGGGTGAGGCCGGCCACCCGGGGGAATCGGTCGACAGGCTGCTGATCGACGGCCTTGCCGACCTCGGTCGCGAGCAAGGTGTCGCCCGCAGCCCCGAGAGCCGACGCGCGAGGAGGTACTACGGGACCCTGCTGTCCAGGATGCTCGGGGCCTGTACTGATGCAGCCCTCGCCGAGCACCTGGAACGGGTGATGGCGGCGCGGGGAATCCGGCCAGGTTGGTCCAACGCCCGTGCGCGGGACGTGGCCCGCGGATTCGGATGAGCCGACACGGGCAGTCTGGCCTCCTGTCGACCTTGTGGCGGTTCCGCTCCTACGGAAGCCCCCACCGCGGGCTGCTCGGGCTGGGCCTGCTGTGCCGGGGAGGCGAACTGCTGGCCGATCTGTTGGTCCCTTGGCCCGTGGCGCTGGTCATCGACGGCGCCCTGGCGCACGGCCAGGTGCACGGCATCCAGGCGTTCGCTCTCGAGCGGCTGGGCGGCCCCGGCGTCGCCTTGCTGGTCTTCGCCGCCGTTGCTTCGCTCGCCTTCACCCTGGTGTCCGGGGCCTTGGACTACCTGGGCGACCGGGTGATGAACAGCGCCGGCGAGCGGATCACCGCGAGCATCCGCTCCGACGTCTTCGGCCATCTGCTCCGGCTGCCCATGACCTTCCACGACGGGCGCAGCGTCGGTGAGCTGACCAGCCGGATGTCCACGGACACCGATCGCATCGAGGACAGCCTCGTCGACGTCTTCTCGACCCTGCTGCCGGGGCTCCTGTCCATCACCGGCCTGGCTCTCGTCATCACGGCGCTCGACTGGCGGCTGGGCCTGATCGCGCTGAGTACCGCCCCGCTGGTCTTCGTCGCCGCCAAGCGGTACGGCCGGCTGACGCGTGAAGCAGCGCGAGCCCGGCGTGCTGCCGAGGGTCGGCTGGCCGCTCTCACGGCCGAGACCATCACCGGGATCCGGACGGTCCATGTCGCCGGCAGCCAGTCCGTGCACGAACAGGAGTTCGCCGACGACAACGCCGCAGCACTGGCGGCCGGATTGCGCTCCGTCGACCTTCGCGCCCGGTTCACACCGATGCTCGAGGTCAGCTCCGCCTGCGGCACGGCGGGGCTCCTCCTCGTGGGAGGGACGGGAGTCCTCAAGGGGTGGTGGAGCCCCGGTGTCCTCGTCGTCACCCTCGCGTACTTCCGTGACATGCTGCGTCCGCTCCGCTCCATGTCACGGCTCTCGCTCACCTTCACCGTCGGCGCTGCTTCCGCCGAACGAGTGGCGGAGATCCTCGACGTTCATCCGCCGGGAACTGCTGTCCGACCGGCACAGCTCGAGCCGTCGGTCCGGCTCGAGAAGGTGCGCCTGGACTACGGCAGGGGCCCGGTCCTGTGGGATCTGGACCTCGACGTGCCGGCGGGTATGCGGCTCGCGCTGTCAGGGCCCAACGGGTCGGGCAAATCGTCGGTCCTGGCGCTGGTCGCCGGTCTCTACCCACCGACCCGGGGACGCGTCCTGGTCGGGGACACCGACGTGGGCACTCTGGATCCCGCCCTTCTCCGGCGCGAGGTCTCGGTGGTGCTCCAGGACACCTTCCTGTTCTCCGGATCGGTCTTCCACAACGTTCTGCTCGGTCGACCTGACGCCTCTACGGACGACGTCCTCCGGGCGTGCGCGGTGGCAGGGGTGTTGGACTTCGCGGACGATCTTCCTGCCGGACTTGCCAGCCGGCTCGGCGACCGCGGCGTCGGCCTGTCGGGTGGGCAGCGCCAGCGGGTCGGTATCGCCAGGGCGCTCCTTCGTGACTCCCCGATCGTCCTGCTCGACGAGCCCACCTCAGGTCTCGATCTCCGTGCGGAGCGGACGCTCATAGACGCGCTCAAGGAACTGATGATCGGACGGACCGTCATCATGACAACTCATCGGTCCGCATTGCTCGATCTGGCGGATACGACCGTGCACCTGCGTGAAGGGCGGCTCTTGTCACAGGAAAGGCTGCTGGCGCGCAATTAGCGGTACATGTCCCCGAGAGCTCAACCGGCCCCAAGGCTTACAGCCCGAGAGCTGGGCAGGCTCATTCCGGGCGCCCGACCCGCGCGAGGTCGCGAACAGCCTCCGGCGTGCCGGTCCGCAGGGCCTTCGCGGCAACGAGTTCGAGCTCGTCCAGTCGGACCCCGGTGAGGCGCCGGCGAAGGCGGGCGACTGCTGCGGGCGGCACGGAGAGCTCGTCGACGCCCAGTCCCACCGCGAGAGCCGCCCAGTCGGGGTCGGCCGCGGCGGCACCACAGATTCCGACCCAGGTGCCGTTGGCCCGTGCTGCATCGCAGATGCTCTTCAGAAGCCGTAGCAGAACCGGCGCAAAGGGCTCCTGCAGTCCGGCGAGGTGGCCCACCTGACGATCCGCGGCATTGAGGTACTGCACGAGATCGTTCGTCCCGACGGAGACGAAGTCGACGTGCTTGACGATCTCTACGGCGGCGAGGGCGGCGGCCGGGACCTCCAACATGACCCCCACCTCGACCTGCGCCTGCGGGTCGACGTGCTGCCGCACCTGGTCGACGAACCACACGACGTCGTCCACCGTCGTGACCATGGGGGCCATCACGCCCACCGGGCCTTGCTGGGCGGCATGGGAGACCGCCCGCAGCTGTGCCCTGAGCAGTTCCGGACGCAGGCGTGCCAGCCGGATCCCGCGCACTCCCAGAGCCGGATTGGGCTCGTCCACCGCAGTCAGGAAAGGCGGCTGCTTGTCAGAGCCGAAGTCGAAGGTCCGGACGATGAGCCGCTGGCCGGCGAGCGACCGGACCGCCTCGGAGAGCTCAGCGGTGAGCTCGTCTTCCGACGGCGCCGACGTCCGCGACAGGTAACTCAACTCGGTCCGGTACAGACCGACACCGTCGACCGTCGCGGTACGGGCGGAGTGGAGTTCGGTCACCGACCCGACGTTCACGGCGACCTGGATCCGATGCCCGTCCAGTGTGGAGATGGGCGTCGCGGCGGTGGGTTCCTCCGATCCGGCAGCTTCCTCGAACGTCGGTACGGGGGCGCCGGAGCGCAATTCGATGCTGCCTGCGGCCCCGTCGACAACGGCCACCACACCGTGCGGCAGGCGTTCGACGGCGTCCGGCACGGCAACCACCATCGGCACCCCGAGACTGCTCGCGATGAGGCTGGCGTGGCTGCTGGCGCTGCCCTGCTCGGTGACGACTCCCGCGAGACGTGAGCGGCCGAGAGCCGACAGCAGGGACGGCGAGACGTCCGAAGCCACCAGGATGCAAGGCTCCTCACCGAGCTCGGTGACGTCGATCACCCGCCCGAGAGCCAGGGCGGCGGCATCGGCCGCGAGGTGACGGATGTCGGCAGCACGCGCTGCCAGATAGCTGTCCTGGCTGCGTTCGAGCACCGCGGCGACGTCCTCGCCCGCGGCGGTGAACGCCTCCGACAACGGCAGGCCGGTTGCCAGTCGCGAGCGTGCGGCGGCGGTCAGCTGGGGGTCGAGGGCGAGCTCCGCCAGGGCCTCCAGGATCACGGCCGATGACTCGTCGGCCTGCTGTGCCTGGTCCCGGAGCCGGGCCGCGACCGTCGTGAGGACGCCTTCGACCTCCAGGACGGTGGGCACGTCGGCGGTGAGGGTCTCGAGGCGGCTCAGATGCCGGATGACGCCGACGGCGCGGCCCGCACTGGCCGGCACGCCACGCAGGCCGTCGTCGCCGGGCGGCACGGGCGAGTCCTCCGCAGGTGATGCGGCCTCCGCGGGAGCGGGAGCGGGATCGCCGCCCTGGTCTCCCAGCAGTGCGGCCACCGCCCGTACCGCGTCCTCGGAGTCGGGACCGTCGCCCCGGACGACGACCTCGTCGCCCGCCCGCACGCCCAGGGCCAGGAGCGCGATCATCGATGTCAGCGCCGACTCCGCGCCGGCGTGGACCACGCGGAGGGCGCTCTCGTGACGCCGCGCCTCCTCGACCAGGCGGGCGGCCGGGCGAGCATGCAGGCCCGCGGGGTCACGAATGATGACGGCAAGCTCGTGGCGGCTCATCGTTGCTGTCCTTGCCTTGAGAGAGAGGGGCGTTCCGAGACGGCGCTCAGCAGCTCGCCCTCCCCGGGCCACGAGAGACCGAAATGCGCGGCGATCGTCCGGGCGGGGTCCGCGAGGGACGACCGGACGCCGAGGTCCGTCCCGGGGGCATCTGGGCGGTGCCAGAGCAAGGGCACCCATTCGCGGGTGTGGGCACTGCTGTCGATGGTCGGGTCGTTGCCGTGGTCCGCGGTGATGACCAGCATGTCGCCGGGGCCGAGCCGGTCGAGGATCCCCGGAAGAGCGGCGTCCACGGTGCCGAGGGTGCGCGCCATCCGCTGCGGATCCTGCTCGTGGCCGGCGAGGTCGGTCTCCTGGACGGTCGCCACGATCAACCCGGTGGCCCACGCGTCCGCCTGCGCGGTGACCAGTCTCAGCACCTCGGCCGTGTCCGCCGTCGGCTCACGGACGTCGACGTTCCCGTTGGCGAGGTCGGCGACCTTGCCGAACAGAGCGACGGGGAGCCCGCTCGTGGTGAAGGCGTGCGGGAGTTGACGTTCGGCGTCGACCGGAAGTCCGAGGTGACGCACCTGGTAGGTCTCGTCGTAGAGCCTGATCGTCGGTGTGGGGACACCGATCTGGTCGCCGCGTTCGAGGAGTTGTGCGAGTGCCTGCTCGACGGTGAAGTTGGCTCCGCCGCACACGATCACCCGTGGATTGCCCACCGCTTTCCGGACGATGGAACCGACCTCGACCCCGGCGTCGAAGCTCAGGGATGCGGTCGGCACCAGCAGGTTCACCGCCGCGCCGGGTTCGGCCTCCAGGTTGTCCCCGACGACGATGAGGTCGTCGACGAGAAGTGCGTTCCGCTGGGGGTTCGGTCGGGTGACGCGGTGACCTGCCGCTTGCAGGGCGTCGAGCACCCGCGGGCCGCTGGACGCGAGGAGCTCCGGTCGTGGTGCCGGCGGGGTGACTCCGAGGATCTCCTGATGGCCCAGGTAGCTGTCGGCGCCGGTGTAGCGGAGTCTGCTCCTGCCGTAGCTGGCCAGGGGGAACTCCACGGGTGGGACGTCCGGGATGTCCGAGGTGCACCCCAGGCCCATTTTCGTGAGAGTGGGCAGGCGCAGGCCGACCGACCGCGCGGTGTTGGCCAGGGTGTGCGCCTGCGGCGGGCACGGGTTGCCCGGCTCGGGCTGTCGCCCGATGCCGACACCGTCGAGGACCAGCACGATGGCCTTCACCCCGCGGCCGCTTTCCAGGAGTGATCGAGCAGCCCTTGGCTGTCCCGGACGGAGCCCAGTGAGGGCGAGGCGGTGGACAGCCCGGTGATCGCAGCCATCCGGGAGTAGCCGACGAACAGTTGGGGTCGCAGCACGGCGATGACGGTGTCGCCGACGTCGACCCGACGACCGGGGGGCACGTCGATGGTGAAGTAGTAGTCGATGTACTCGGCCCCCGGCAGCTGGACATCGACCGCCGGTGAGTCCAGCACCGCGTGGTCGGTGCCCACCAGGGCATGCCGAAGGTTGCCGCGGCGGTACAGACCCCCGCCGAAGGCGACTGCCGTCGACCCGTCCACCTGCACGACCTCGCTGACGTAGAGCAGGGCGGGGCGCTCGGGGCCCTGGCCGTGGGCGTGCTGCGGTCCGGTGCCCGTGAGCGCGTGTCCGGGCTCGGCGGTGTCGCATCCGTAGCCGGCGAGCAGCTCCAGAGTGTCGGCCGACGTGTTGCCCGGGGCGTTGACATGCGCCTGCCGGCCGATGTGACCACTCACCAGCCGCGTCGCGTTCTGCAGTGTCAGCAGTTCGCGAGTGGCGTGGAAGCCGGTCAGGACGTCGTAGGACGTGCAGGGGAACGCGGTGACGCCGTGCACGTCGATGCCCGGAAGGGCAGTGAGGCGCGGCAGCTCCTCCTTGAGCTCGTCGAGGTAGAAGCCGCCCTCCTGTCCGGGGAACGTCGGGGGGCCGTCGGGGCGGACCTTGAGCAACACCTGAACCGGCTCGTCCGACGCCGCGGCGATCAGGGAGACGCGCATCGCCTGGGCGGTGTTGAACACGGTGACGAATTCCGGTCGTTCCCGCAGGATGGACGGCAACTGGTGGGCGGGGAGCTGTGACAGGTGCCCCACGTGCCCCAGCGGGACATGCCGGTCTGCCAGGAGCGCCGCGCTGCGCCCGTCGACGGCCACGGTCTTGTCGATCCCGCCGTCGCGGATCGCGTCGATGGCCTCGGCGTTGTGGCCGATCTGCTTCGACATGAAGAACAGCCGGATCCCGTGGCTGGACGCCTGGGTGGCGAGGTCCCGAGCGTTGGCGCGGACGGTGTCGACGTCGACGAGGTAGCACCCCGGTGGGATGGCACCTGTCTGGTGCAGCTCTACGGCCTGCCGGATCAATTCGGGATTGAGCAGCCGGGTGCGTTCGAGATACATCAGGGCCGCCCCCGTCGGCTGGCCTCGCCGGCCGCGCGCAAGATGTCGAGGCAGTGATCGGCCCCGCCGCGGTTCGGATTGATGCGGATCAGCCAGTCGCGATTTGTCGGGTCCTCGGCCAGGAGCGCCTTCGACACGCGGTAGACGAGCGGCACGAGCTCGTAGCGTGACTCCGCTCCCACCGGATGGCTGGAGGCGCCGGCGGCGCCAGCCGCCGCGATGAACGCCGGAGCGACGGGTTCGCTCAGGCGAGCCAGCACGATCGTCTCCGCGTTGTTGGTCATGACCGCCGACGTGATCCCCGGCACCTCGCCGGCGTCGAGTCGGGCGGCGATCTCGCGGGCGACCCGGGTCTGCACGGCGGCCTGCACGGGCACGTGGACCATCCCGCGGAGGACCTCGATCGCCTGGTCGCCCTGGACCTGGCAGCCGCCGGACCTGTTGTCCTGGCGGATGCGGTCGATGAACCGCTTGGCCCCGAGGACGACTCCCACACCGGCGGGGCCGAACAGCTTGAACGTGGAGAACGTCGACAGGTCGGCGCCCAGTTCGACGCCGAGCCGGGCCACTTTCAGGACCGCATAGTTCTCGTCCATGATGATCGGCGCGTCGCCGATCAGCCGACGAAGCTGGGGGATGAGCGCGGCCAGCTCGTAGCGGTCCTGGAGCGTCTGGCGGGCGTGGCCGACGAGGGCGGCATCCGCCGGCACGGACTCGGTGATGTCACCCAGTGAGTGGAAGTCGACGAGGTGGTCCGAGACACCCATGGCCCGCAACGTCACCGCGGTCGTCTCGTAGACCGGGGACAGGTGGCGGACCAGGGTCCCCGCCGGCGGCATGACGGCGAAGAAGGCTGCGCGCAGGGCTCCCGTGCCTGCGCCCATGACGAGCACGGCGTCCTCGGCGTGGAAGAAGTCGGCCAGGCACGCCTCCACGGCCGCGGTGGACACCGGACGTCCATGAGGCTCGGCGACGCCGAGGTCGCCCTGGGCGAGGAGGTGATCCTTCGGGAAGTGCCGGGCGATCGTCTCCACGAGGCGGAACTGTTCGGTCACCGCCTCGTCGAGCGACATGGTGGAGAGCGGGTGCGCGGCCAGCGGCGGCACATCGAAAGCGGTCACTTCTACCTACCCACGGAGGCGAGGGCCGCGACCAGGGCGGTGACGATGACACCGACAGGTCCTACGGCAACGGGCATCAGGCGGCGCTGGGTCGCCTCGTTCCAGACGAACAGGCCCACGACGACGGCCGCGCCGATCTCCGGCCGGATCGCGGTGGCCGCGGCCGCGCTCCCGACGAGGACGGCGAGGTCGATGACGACCGTCATCGCCTGGCGCATCGAGGAGCCCAGTTCTGCGAGGGCCGGGTAGCGGTTGAGGGCAGCGAGAACCCGGGGCGCGGCGAGCAGTTCCGCCGTGAGCGTGCCCATGCCGGCGGCCGCACCGATGACCGGGGATCCACTGAGCATCCCCGCGCTGAGCACCCAGTCGGGGTAGCCCTGGGTGCTGTACGACGCGCTGGTGGCGGCGGAGCGAGAGACCATCGGGGCGAAGGCAGCCGCCGAGAAGAGACCGACGACGGCCGCGTCCCACCGGTGGCCGGACCCGAGGAGGAGTGCCGCGGCCGGATCTCCGGCCAGCGCGCCGGCCTGAGCCAGCGCGCCGCACAAGGCGCCGATGGGGACGAGCAGGGGGAGTGCGGTGCGTCGCAGGCCGCGCAGGTTCGTGTCGAACAGGGGCGGAACCGGCGGCGGATCTGCCCGGCGATGGCGCATTGCTGCCGCGATGATCACGACTGTGCCGACGAGCAGACCGAGTCCCTCACTCGAGAGACCGCCCGGGAGCGCATGGAGACGACCGGCGCCGACCACGGTCGCGAGGGTGACCACGGCCACGCCCGCTGCAGCGCGCAGCCCCCACTGGAAGAACGCCGCGACGATCGGAAACAGGTACAACGCGTGCCGAAGAGGCTGGGCGATGGTGTCGATGTTCTCCGTCACCGCTGGGGGGAGCACCGGGAAGAGGGCGCGCATCCCCGCCACGAGAAGGAAGACGGCGAAGCCCCAGACGCCGCCGGCGAGGGCAGCCATCGTCCGCGACGACCGGCGCAGGCCGAGCACCTCGGGAAGGAGGAACACCAGATGGCTCGTGGCCACCCGTGTCACCAGGGTGAAGGGCAGCGCGAACCAGGTGATCCACCCGGCACTCAGCGACCACGCCTGACGGGACAACTCCTGCCCGCTCAGCTCGCCGCTGCGGTACTCCGGGAGAAGCGGTCGCACGCCGTCGTGGTAGGCCGAGGCGCCGCTACGGGCGACCAGGCTCGTGAGGGATCCAAGCGCTACGAAACCGGCCGCTACTGCGTAGTTGTTCACCGGGGCCTGTCGCCGATGGCACGGACGATGGCGGCCACCGCGGTGTCGACCTGATCGAGGGCGACGCCGAAGGCGACGACCCCGTCGGCCAGTGCCGTCTCGACCTCCTGCTCGTCCAGGGGCCGACCGGCACGCGCGACGGTCCTCGCGCGCTTGCTGCCGACCAACCCGATGGCAAAGGCGAGTGCTCCGCCTGCGCCGCTCTGGCAGATGCCGATGTAGTAGTCGGCTTCGCCGGCTTGCAGGGCGACGGCGCCGTCGTAGTCCGAGGAGGTCGTGACGGTGACGTGGGGGCCGGCGGCCCCTTGTGCGACGGCGGCGGCCCGGTCGCGGGCAAGGCCGGTGACCACGACGGTGGTCATGCTGCGGTCCTCACTGCGCCCACGTAGGCCGCCAGGTATGCCTCTTCGGAGGGTGCGAACGTGCAGCGGGCGGCTTCGGCCAACCGCCGAAGCACTTCCGTGGCGGTGGTGCGATCTGACGCGGTGACGGCAGGGTCCTCCACGCCCGGAGCCTCGATCACCGTGCCCTGACGGGCGCGCCACGTCGCCATCGCCAGGTGCGTCACCATCATCTGCCCCACGCCGTCGGCGTCGAGGTCGGCGTCCAACTCCTCCCGCAACCACGGCAGCAGGCCGTCGACGGCGCCGCGGGTCGGCTCGTCGATGGCGCCGCTGTCGGCGAGCAGGCGCAACTTCTCGGTGGCTCTCATGGTCACAGCTCAATCCCGGCCTGGCGCGTCCGTGACAGGGCGCACGTCTTCTTCAGCGAGCTTCTTACAGTTTTCTGATACTTGTCAATAGCGGCGCTCGGTGCCCGGCTACTGGGTGTAGTCGGCAGTAGACTCCCCTGCATGTCCGAGCGGGCCACGAGCAGCATCAGAGCCATCGACCTGACGTCGAAACCGCTGATGTCACGCCGCGGATTCATCGCGCGACACATGATGCGCCGAGTGATGGTGCTCGACGTCGGGCAGCGGATTCCCGGGATCGACAGCATGGCGAACGAGTATGAGGTGGGCTTCGGAACGGTCCAGGAGGCGGTCGAGCTGATCACCCGGGCCGGCGCCGCCACGTTCAGCCGCCACGGTGCCCAGGGCACGCTGCTGGACAGTCTCGACTGGCGCGTGGCTTGGACCGTGGCCGGCCTGCCTAACCTGATCGGCAGCCTGCCTCTGCCGTACACGAAGCGCTACGAAGGGCTGGCGACAGCTCTTCACGGACTGCTGGCCGAGGCCGGGACGCCCACCACGCTCTCCTATATGAGGGGCGGCGCACGCCGCTTGGAGGCGGTGGCCGACGGGCATGCGGACTTCGCCGTCACCTCGTTGTTCTCCGCCGAACGTTTCCGGGAGTCGACGCCCGACGCGGTCTCGACCGTGTTCAGCCTCCCCGCTCAGACCTTCGTCCGTGAGCACGGCCTGGTCTTTGCCGAGCGCAGCCGGAAGCAGGTGCGCCCGGGGGACCGGATGGGCGTGGACCGGGACTCCCTCGATCAGATGCTGCTGACGGAGATGGAGGCGTCCGACGTGGCCGGGGAGGTGACGCTGGTGGAGATGCCGTACGGGCACATTCTCGATGGCTTGGCCCAGGGGGAGATCGATGTCGCCGTCTGGAATCCCGAGGAGGTCAGCATCCCTGGGTTGTCCATCCAGCCGCTGCGCAGCGCCGCCGCGCATGACCTCGCCGGGGCGGACACCCAGGCCGTCGTGGTGGCCCGGAGCGACGACGAACTGACCCGCCGCGCCCTCACTCTGTGTCTGTGCGAGGACGACGTCGTCGCAATCCAGCGCGAAGTCATCTCCGGGCAGCGCCAGGCGAGGTACTGACCCATGACCCTCGACCAGACCTCGTCGCCACCCACGCGGGACCCGGCCGTGCGCCTGCTGGTGCAGTTCCAGCGCATGGAACAGTTGCTGTCCGGTCTGCCCGGCGCTCGCGACTTCGACGCTGCGACGGAGGCTCGCGCGTTGGGCGTTCCGCTCGAGGTGCTGGAGGTGCTGCGCACCGAGTTCCGGGGCGCGGTGCGGAAGTACACCTCGGACCTGCTCGCGGACGAGCGCGTGCGACGGTCGTGCGCGCGGCTACGGCTGGATCGCGGTGACCGCATCGTGTGTCTGGGTGACAGCATGACTGCGGACTTCCAGTCCTGGGCCGAGATCCTCGCCGCCGTGCTGGGTGAGGCGCGCCCTGAACTGCTCGTCCGCAACGAGGGTCGTAGCGGCGACACCACGACCGACCTGCTGAGCCGTTTCGCTGCGGCGGTCCCGCCGCACCGGCCCAGCGTCGTGGTGGTCCTGATCGGCGCCAACGACGGCCGCCAGCACGCGCCCTGGCCCTCGGAGCCTGAGGTCAGTGACCAAGAGACCGGCCGGAACGTCGTCCTGCTGCAGTCGATGATCGAGGACCTGGGCGCGAGGAGTGTCTGGCTCACTCCGCCGCCGGTTCTCGATGAACGCGTCAGGACGCACGCGGTGCTCGGCGCGGTGCCGACCCGGTGGGACGACGCGGCGAGCGGCCGCAAGGCGGCCGTCATCGCATCGGCGGCGCGGCACAGCATCGATCTGCGCCGGCCGTTCGTGGGCGCGGGCACGGAGGGGCTCCTGCTCGAGGACGGGCTCCACCCGAGCGGGGCGGGACAGGCTCTCATCGCGGCCGAGGTGCTGGCCGGCCTCGCAGATCTGTAGCTGACACGGCCGATTCCGGGACCGGGATCGGTAGAGGCTTGACGGACTAACAGATAACTGTAAAGTGCGCCCCCACGCAGGGTTGCTCTCTACGGCCCTGACTCATAGCCGTCGACGTGCCGAGCGCCCAGTCGCTCGTCCATGCAGCCCCAGAGAGTGAGCCCGGCATGCAGCAACCGGTTCCGCAGCCATCAGGCCTCGAGGCCAATGCCCTGGGGTTCAAGCAGGTCATCTTCCAGTCGATCGGGCACATGTCTCCGGCGGTCGGCGTCATCCTGGCGATGGGTGCCGGTGTCTCGTTCGCGGGCCCTGCACTGCCGCTGTCGTTGGTGCTCGCCCTTGTCGCCTGCCTGTTCATCGCCAACAGCGTGGCGCAGCTCGCCAAGCAGTTCACGAGTGCGGGCGGCAACTACACGTTCATCACGGAGACCCTGGGCCCGCGCCTCGGCATGGTCATCGGTGGATGCCTGTTGCTGTGCGAGATCTTCACGCCTCTCAGCGGCGGGCTCGCGATGGCCGTGGTGGTCAAGCCCGAGCTCGACAAGATCGTGAGCATCCCCTGGTGGGTCTTCGTGGTCCTGACCGTGGCGATCTACTGGTACCTCAACCACCGCGGCATCAAGCTGTCCATCAACGTCACGGTGGCGCTCGGCATCTTCGAGATGGTGGCCATCGTCGCGCTCGCGTTGTGGATGATCGCCCGTGCCGGGACGGCGAACACCTTCGCCGTCCTCAATCCGGGGAACGCTCTGCAGGGTGGCTGGTCCGGCGTCTTCAAGGGCGTCATCTTCAGCGTGCTGGCCTTCGGTGGCTTCGAGGCGGCCGCACCGCTGGGGGAGGAGGCGCGCAACCCGCGCAAGGTCATCCCCAGAGCGGTCATCTCCTCCTGCCTGATCGTCGGCGCCATCTACATCGTCTGCGGCTACGGGCTGGTCATGGGATGGGGCTTCCACGACCTCGGCACGTACGCGAGTGACCCCCAGCCCTGGATCACCCTCGGCAAGAACTACTGGGGGCTCGGCTTCCTCGTCATCTTCTTCGCACTCGTCAACAGCGGGATCGCGGGCGGCAGCACGGCCACGACGTACTCCAGCCGTGTCCTGCTCGCGATGGGACGAAGCGGTGTGCTGCCGCGCCGGCTCGCGCTCATCCACCCCGAGCACAAGACGCCGCACGTCGCGGTCGCTGTCGAGGCCCTGATCTCCGTCATCGGCGGCCTGATCCTCGGGGCGCTGTGGGGCTACGGCAGCGGTCTGGGGGTGGCCTACACCACCATGGGTGCGTCCCTCGTGGTCGGGTACATCGGCCTGTGCCTCGGGACCGTCCGTCACTACTCCACGCGGGCGCGCCGGGAGTTCAACCCCTTCTTCCACGCTCTCCTGCCGGTGCTCGGCATCGCCATTCTCGTGGTGACGCTGTACTACCAGGTGCACCCGCTGCCCACGGATCCGCTGCAGTGGGGCCTGTGGTTCGTCATCGTCTGGGTGGTCGGTTTCATCGTCGCGATCCCGATCCTGCAGCGCACCCGCCCGGATGCACTTCGGCGCGGCAGCGACGTGTTCGTCACCATCGACGACGACGCCGACTCGCCCGAGGCCCACGGGACCCCGGCGGTGAAGCCGCTTGCCGATGCGTGAGCCTCGACCGGCCGCCCGGTCTCGGGGCGAGGAGCTGACGAGGCAGTGACCACAACAAGCGAAGTCGAGCCGGTGCTCGACTTGACAGGCATCGAGAAGCACTTCGGAACGACGCCGGGTACACGCTGGGCACGAACGACCTGCTCTCGGTACTCTCCGTGTTGATCATCGGTGGCACAGCGCTCAACGGCGGAAAGGGCAACGTCACCGGTGCGGTCCTCGGTGCGCGCTCCTGGTCGGTCTCATCAACAACGGCCTGATCCCGCTCGGGCTCTCGAGTGCTCAACAGCAGGTGTTCAGTGGCGTCGTCATCGTCGTCCCGGTCGCACTGACCGGCGTCCGCACTCTGATCGGGGGTAAGCCGACATGACCGTTCGCCAACTGTTGCTCGATGCGCGCGACGATCGCGACGCCCTGGACCTGCTTCGCGCTGCTGTCGCCACACCAAGTGTGACAGGAGAGGAAGCGGCGTACGCCCGGCTCGTCGCGGCCCAGTTGGAGGCGGTCGTCGACCACGTCCAGATCGATGAATTCGCCCCCGGGCGAGCCAACGTGTGCGCCCGTTGGGGTGGAGTTGCGTCCGGTGATGACACAGCGCCGGCGCCCAGGGGAGGGGTCCTCTTCGCCGGACATCTCGACACCGTTCACGTCCGCGGCTGGGAAGAGCACTGGGCCGGCACCGAGCGGGAGAGCCCGTTCAGCGCGGCAATCGTCGACGGTGCGGTCTGGGGTCGTGGGGTCGGAGATCTAAAAGCCGGGGTCAGTGCCGTCGTGGCCGCCCTTCGTCTCATCCGCAGGGCGGGCCTCGAGCCGGCGGCGCCGGTCACCGTTCTCGGCGTCGCCGACGAGGAGAGCGGAGAAGTGGGCTCGGGCACCAGCGAGGGAATGCGGCGCGCTCTCGCCCAGGCCGGGGCGGGGCGCATGGAACTGGCCGCGGATTTCGCCGTCTATGTGGAACCCACGACCCTCCAGGTCTACACGGCCCACATGGGGTTCTTCGTCGTCGAGATCCGGCTCACGGGAAAGACCGCGTACTTCGGGACACCCGAACTGGGCGTCGATGCTCTTCGTGGGGCAGAGGAGGTTCTCGGTGCGCTCTACCGGTACGACGCCGTGCTGCAGGCGGGCGCTCCCGACGACCTCATCGGTTCACCCTTCGTCCTGACGACGGGGATCACGTCGGGCGGATACATCGCCGTCCCCGGCGAAGCGCGCATCAGCGTGGTCCGAAAGCTTGTCCCCGGAGAAGACCTCAGCACCGCGCGCGACGACATCGACCGTGTGATTCGCGACGCGGTCGGCGATCCCAGGATCGTCGTCGACACCGACTACCCCGCCGGGAGGGACCACCCGGTCGGTGGCACTCCCTTCGTCACGGACCCGTCCTTGGTCCCGATCACGACTCTGCAGGCGGCGGTCCGAGAAACAAAGCCGGACAGGGGGGCCATCGACGCGGCCCCGTACTGGTCCGAGGGTCCCTTCCTGGCCAACGAGCTCGGCATCCCTACCGTCTATTGCGCGCCGGGGGACATCCGCAACTGCCACACCTTCGATGAGCATGTCGACATCGATGAATATCTGGCTGCCGTGACCATCTACGCCAACTTCATCGCGGACTTCTGTGGTCTGCGTAGGGCAACGGTCTAGCCAGCGTCGCGCCCGGCTTCGACACTGCGGACCAGCCGGTCGAATGGGTACGTAGCTGGCGTCACCAGGACCGCTGCACGCTTATTGCCCACCCTCGGATTGACGGAGAGACCGTGACATCAGGCAAGACCTCCGGTGCGGATCCGGGCGCGCTCATGGCCGCCGAGATCGGCGAGCAGCCCCAGATCCTGGCGAGGCTCCTGGCGGAACAGGCCGGCGAGATCGGCCGCATCGCAGCGGAGGTGGCCGGCCGTGAGCACCGTTTCGTCCTCCTGGCCGGACGCGGGACGTCCGACCACGCGGCGCTGTACGCCAAGTACCTGGTCGACGTGCACCTCGGCCTTCCGGCCGGTCTGGTGTCG
>JAODNN010000099.1 GCA_025465355.1 Blastococcus sp.
GCCATCGCGGCCTGCTCGCCACCCAAACCCTTCGCGGCCTTCGTGTAGGCGGAGACCGACACCGACCCGTCGAGGAGCCCGGCAGACGAGGCCGCCAGCGCGGGCGGCATCGCCTTCATCATGATGACGAGGTCCTGCGCGGCGGCCTTGTTCTTGTTCAGGGCGTCGAGGGCGACTTTCCCGGCCGGGCCCATCTTCGACACGATCGCGTCGGACACCAGCTGCAAGGTGCCGGCGATGCCACGCTCACCGAGATGCGCAGACAAATCCTGGGCGTCGATGCCCAGCTGGTACAGCTCGTCGCGCATGGTGCCGGTCGGCTTCTCGAACGACCGAATGCTCGAGGCCAAGTTCTGGGCAGCCTGGTCGGCGTGCATACCCGACGCGGTCATCGCCGCTAGGGCGCCAGCGGTCTGCGCGATGCTCATGCCAGCAGAGGCCGCGATCGGCTCCACCGAATGCATGGCACCGGTCAGCTCGTCGAACGTCGTCTTGCCGTTGCTGACGGCGGCGATCAGCTGCGAGGTCACCTTCGCCGCGTCGGAGGCGGGCAGGTGGTAGTCGTGCAGGCTGGTGGTGACGGCGTCCACCACATGGCCGAGGTCGGCCTGCTCCTGCCGGGCACCCTGCGCCGCAGCCTTGAGCACGATGAGCGAGTCAGCGCCGTGGATCCCGGCCGAGTCGATCGTGTACATGCCCTTGGCGAGCTCGTCGGCGCCGATGCCGACCTGCCCGGCCATGTCCAACATGCCCTTGCCGACCATGCCCAGGTTCTTCTGGGACTCCCCGGCCGTGGTCGCGAGCTTGGTCAGCGCAGCCTGGTAGTCCCCGGCCCACTTCACCGACATGGCACCGGCGACAGCGGCGCCGACACCAGCGAGACCACCCAGCGTGAAGCCGAGGGCACCGCTGGCCTTGTTCAGCCGTCCAAGCGCGCCCTCAGCCTTCCCGGCACCGGCAGCGGCCTTCTCCATGGACGTGCCCGCGTTCGGGCCCACCTTTGAGACGGCCCGGTCGAGGGCCAGCGTGGACCGCTCCGCCTTGGTCGCCCCAGCGATGTAGGACGACGGGTCGAGGGACAGCCGGACGGCGACGGACCTGACGGGGGAGGTCATGACGTGGGGTCCTCTTCAAGCTGAGATGTCTCATTGGGCCGGTAGATCACCGGGGCGGCGATGGGCCGGTACGGCGCGGACGGAGCACGGCGGACCGCGGTCCTCTCCGCCTCCACGAGCCCCCGCGGGAGCTGTGCGGCCATGTTGTGCAGGGCTATGCGTTCGAGGCTGGGCAGGCCGTACAGCGGCCGGGTGTGCGTGTCCCGCCAGGCGGCCCGGGCACGCAGGAACGCAGCGAACTCCTCCGGCCGCCACTGCACTGCCCACGGCTCTGGGCGACCGTGCGGACCGATCGGGGCCGGCTGCGACGGAACGAACCGCCACAGCTCCTCCGGCGGCTCCGCGTCCGGGCCGGTTGACGGCACCGGCTGCGACTTCTCGCGGCGCCTCATGACACCGCCCCGCGGATGCCGTACGTGCCACGAACGCCGACACGGCGCTGCGGGCGTGCACCTGCCTGCCCGTCGCCGTTCTCACCCGCGGGCAGCCGCAGCGCGGCCAGCAGGCGGGCCAGCGCGATCCGCTGCTGCCGGGCCTCTACCGCGGCCGGGTGGGCACGGAGGCCCTGCGGTGTGTCGATCGTCGGGCCATCGCGGCGGACCGCGACGTCAAGCTGCGTGAGCAGGTCGACGGTCCTCGTCGCCTCGGTCAGTAGGGCCAGTTCGTGCTCGTCGAGGTCGTACTCATCAACAACTGAGGACCACAGGCGCAGGCCAGCGGCCCGGGTGCCCGTCGGCGGCTTCGGAGCCTCGTCACTCATGGTCACCAGAGCCCCGGAGGCCGACGCGTTTCAGGGTGTCGGGCCAGCGAGCGCCCTCCCCGGCGGTACTGGGCATCAAGATCGTTAGGGGGCACCCCCCACGGGTGGTCACGCCGCGTGACGGACATGCCACATCGCCTGCTCTCGGGTCAGGTGGCCGTAGAGCTGGTGATCGGTCCAGCCGCACGTGCAGTCGGCGACCGCGGTCATGCGTCCCGACGGCGACCACGTGGCGTGCCCGGTGACCCGGTGCGTGCCGTCGGTGCTGCGGACTTCGTACTCGCAGTCCTCGGCCGACAGGTAGCGCGACTCGGTCATCGCCGAGCGGCCTGCGCTGCGTCACGGGCTGCCTGCCGCAGCGGCAGATCCCACACCTCGGCCGGCTTCGGGATCGGGGCGAACGCGTTGCTGACCTTCAGCGCCCACACGCCGTTGCCCGACTGCAGGCTGACCAGCTCGTCGAGCTGATCACTCACGCCGTTGCTGTCGGCCCACCAGGCCCGGACCACATCAAGCCGGCTGCGCTCGACCAGGGCGGTGAGCACGGCCCGTCGCACGATGTCGTCGTCAAACATCTCGGCGTCGTCGAACATCGGCCGCAGGTCGTCGGTGCTGGCCTCCCGCGCCTCAACGAGGGCGGAGCGGAAGGCCTGCATAAGTACGGCGCGGTCAGCGGGGCTGAGGTCATCGGGCAGGTTCGGGCCGATCGGCACCGCGGCCTGGAGCTGGTCGAGGCGCGCCTCGCGGCGCCTCTGTAGATCCTGGTACGCAGCGGCGATCGTCTTGTTCGAGCTCTCCCACAGCGTGGAGAGTTTCTCGGCGATGGCCAGGTCGGACAGGTTGAAGTCCTCGCGGATGGCCTGGGCCTGGGTGTCGAAGTCGTCGTGCGCCTGCTGGGCCTTGAGCAACGCAGGGTCCTGCTGGATCGGCGGCATGGGCTGAGTCATCGGGTCTCCTGGTCAGGCTGGTCGGCGGTGTTCGAGGAGGACGGCCACGTCCGCTCGCCTCCACCGATACGGGCGGACGGCACGCGGCTCGATCCCTGACGCTGTCGCCAACCTCCGCGCATGGCGCGGCGAGCAGTGCAGGGCGTCGGCCAGTTCGTTGGCGGTGTAGTCGTCCTCATCGGCACGTGCGCAGGTTGCCGCCATGTCTGCGGATGTCCGCGAAACGTGTCCCGAGACGGACATCGCCTGCCGCGTCGAGTAGGCGAGCGCAGCTGCTCTCATGTCCTCGATGGCCTGGGTGACCTCGGGTCGGATGCCCGCGCCGTTGCGCCGCTGCGTGTCCACGGTCAGCTGTCTCAGTGCCGGCCACAGCCAGCTACAGACGCGGCCGTCGATGAACACCCCGGCGCCGCGGACCACCGTCGAGTCGGTCACTGGCCCCCCTGGTGTTCGGCGACCAGCGCCCAATAGCTGTCGCGGGCAGGCACCCGGCGCGGCTGGGAGTGCTGACGCTGCGGCCGGCAGTCGGCGCACCGGCCCTCACGAGCGTGCGGCGGGACGTCGACGGGCTGCCAGCACTCCGGGCAGACGGTGGTCACGAGGCATCCCCGTCGCGCACCCGGGCGTTGGCTCGGTCGACGATGCAGCCGACGCATTTACCGTTGGCGGCGCGCTTCTCGGTCGGATGATCGGGGCAGGCCAGGTGCAGTTGGCGTACGGGTTCCGGCGCTGGTTCTGCCGAAGGGAGCACCGAAGGGAGCAAGGGAGCGGCACTGTTGTCCCCTGCGCCCTTGCTCCCTTGCTGCTCCCTTGCAGGTGAGGGGGCCGGATCTACCAGTGGGGCCACAGTGAGGCCAGTGGGGCCACGGTCCGAAGCCTTGGCCTGACTGGCCCGACTGTGGCCTGACTGGGAAATCCGCCAGTAGGTGACCGACGGGAACCCGGTCCGCTCGTAGTCGACGCCAGCCCTGGTGCGGGCGCGCTTCAAGGTGCGCTCGGCGATGTTCTCCGACCGTGCTGCCTTGAAGATGTCCTTCGACGGTGCCTCGCCCCCGTTGGCGGCGAGGTAGCCGAGTAGCCAGTCCACCGCTTCGTCCCGCTCGTGGCGGTCCTCATCACCACTGGGGGTGCGCTGTAGAAGGTCCCGTACCGACGTCTCGGACTCGCCGAGCCAGGTCACCCGGCCGACGCTGGCCGTCCCGCCGTCGTCGGACGGAACCAGCGCTTCCTCGATCCGGTAGGCGAGCGAGGCGACGTCGAGCGATTGACCATTGGTCTTGATTACCGACAGCGTGCATGTGCCTTCGTCTTCATCGCGGGCACATCCGAGGGCCTGTCGGATCACCTGGCCATAAGCGCCGGCACCGCCAATGGAATCCAGCGGCTCGGAACCATTGGTGCTTTTCCGGAAGTGCCCGATCCCTAGAATGGCGGTATTGGTCTGGTGAGCTAGGGCCTTGAGCTTTTCGAGCTGCGGTCGAATGTTCGAATTGTCATTCTGCTGCCCGTCCAAGGACGAGTTGAGCGCGTCGAGCACGACGAGGGCAGGTCGCAAGTCGATGATCGCGGCGCGAAGTTGGTCTAGATCGGCATCGACCAGGAGCGGGCTTCCGTCGGACTGGCCGTGCACGACGTCGATGACGTGGAGGCGGTCAGGGTCACCATCGGCGGCGATGAACCTGGCCTTGAAGACGCCCTCTGCGTCCTCGGTCAGGCTGTAGAGGACGGTCTGCGGCCTGCCCAGGAAGCTTCCGGACAGGCGCCCGGTGGTGAGCTTCGCGGCGACATCGGCGGCCACCGTGGACTTCCCGACGCCCGGCTTGCCGACGAGCATCGCCAACTCGGCAACCGGGAGATAGTTCTCCCACAGGTACCGGGTGGGGACGATCTTCACGTCCTGCAGCGACCGGAGACGGAGTTTGCGGGTGTCGTCGCTCACCGGTCGACCGCCTCGCAGGTCACGATCCGCCGCTGGCGCCACTCCGCGAATGCCATGACATCGTCGGCGTCCTGAACCCTGATCATCCACACCTTGCGCTCGGCGTCCCACTGCCGACGCTGAATACCGACCGCGTCCAGCAGGGCGAAGACTTCTTGACCGTCGCGGCCGTAGATCCAGGCCGTCCGCGCCCCGACCTCGACATGAAGCGTGCGCGGGGAGATCGGGGTCGAATCACGAACGCGACGCGATGTCCACGGATCGCGCAGACCATCGTGAAGCGGTTCGCATCGCAGCGATGCCTGACGACGGCGGCGGAGCTGGACGGGGACGTCCTGTCGGGGAGCTGCGGTAGTCTGTGCGTGCCCGCCAGGCACATACATGTTCACCGCGACGCCCTCGGCTCTCAGGTCGGGGGCGTTCGTCATACCGCCCCCCGGCCGCTCGCTGGGGATGCCGTGAGGCTGAGAGGCCTCATCAGGCCGCCCCCTGCTGCTGGAGGCGCGCCACGTACTCATCGATGGCGGTCGTCGGGACGAAGCGACGGCGGCCGATCTTGACCGTGCGCAGCTGGCCCGACGTGATGAGCTCGTAAACCTTCGTGCGACCGAGCCCGCCCAGGGCCTTGCCGGCGTCCGGGTAGACCGGCAGGAGAACCGGATTCATCTCTGCTCCCATCAATGTAGTCACAGCTTTGGGATTCCCAAAGCTCTGGGCGGACGCTAGAGGACGCTGGCGAGTCCGTCAAGGGCCTTGCGATATCCAAAGCCCTGCCGTACGTTGGCGAACGTGGACGGACTTGACGAGGTAGTTGCGCACCGAGTGCGGCAGCTGCTGACAGAGAAGGGGCTACGTCAAGTCGACCTTGCGGCCGGCTTGACGGCCCTGGGATTCGACTGGACACCGAACCGGGTGGCCCAGGTGGTCACCGGCCGCCGGCCGCTCTCCTTGCTGGAGACTGCGGGGTTCTGCGAGGCGCTGGGGATCTCCGTCGCCGCGCTACTCGGTCCGGCTGGGAACGCGCCGCTCCCGGCCGGTAATGACGTGCCGGTGCCCGACATCGCCAGTGCCCTGAGAGATGGCGGCGGCCAGTGGCGAGCCAGGCGGGAGGCGGACCGGGCGGGAGCCGCCAAGCTGAAGGCTCATCAAGCGTGGGTCGCGGAGGCGCGACAGGCGTACGCCGAGGTACACGCCAAGGCGGCCCGGCGTTTGGGGATCACACCGGACGAGCTCGAAGCAGCATCGCTGCGCCTCTGGGGTCGCTCTCTGGGCCTAGAACGAGATACGCGCGCCGATGCCTCCACCGGCGTCGCCGGTGACCGTGCGCTCCAGGAACGCCGCAGGGTTGCCACGCGCCAACTGCTGCGAGAGCTGCGCGATCACCTGGAGTCGACGAGCGGGGAGGCCGCACGGTGACCAAGCGGGCGAGCGGCGAGTCGTCGATCTACAAGGGCGCTGACGGCCGATGGCACGGCTACGTGTCAATGGGAAAGAAGGAGAACGGCGTCCGGGACCGTCGCCACGTGTCCGCAGTGAAGCGCGCCGACGTCGTGGCGAAGGTTCGGGCGCTGGAGCAGAAGCGTGACGCGGGCATCGTCCTGGAGGGCGGTGCGGGCGCGCTGACGCTCGGCGCCTGGCTCGACCATTGGCTGACGACGATCGCAGTTCGCCGGGTGCGCCCGAGCACGCTGGTCGGCTACGAGTCGAAGGTCAACGTCCACATCACGCCGGCACTCGGCCACCATCAACTCGAGCGGCTACAGCCAGAGCACCTCGAGGCCTTCTACGCCTCAAAGCTCGCCACGGGCTTGTCGCCGGGGACGGTGCTCGTCTGTCATCGGATCCTGTCGCGGGCGCTCAAGGTGGCCCAGCAGCGGGGGAGGGCGGCCCGGAACGTTGCCCTGCTGGTCGACCCGCCGCAGATACGGTTCCAGGAGGTTGTGCCGCTCACGGCGGACGAGGCGCGCAGGGTGCTCCAGGCGGCTAAGGCCTACCGGAACGCGGCCCGCTGGTCAGTGGCGCTCGCGCTGGGGTTGCGCCAGGGCGAGGCGTTGGGGGCGAAGTGGGAGCACGTCGACCTTGAGGAAGGCGTCTGGCGGGTCCGGACGCAGCTCCGCCGGCTGCCGTACCGGCACGGCTGCGGCGAGACGTGCGGGCAGGAGAAGGCGCGGGGGTGTCCGGATCGGGTCGGCGGCCTGACCGAGAGCGAGCCGAAGACGGAACGCGGCAAGCGCGGCATCGGACTGCCACCGCAACTACTGGCCGACCTGCGGGCGCATCGGCAAGCGCAGTTGACGGAGCGTCTGACCGCCGGTTCACAGTGGCACGACAACGACCTGGTCTTCTGCCAGTCCAACGGAAAGCCGATCGACGGCAAGGCCGACTGGAACCGCTGGCGGTTGCTGCTCGAAGAGGCCGGCGTACGGCACGCCCGTCTCCACGACGCGCGCCACACTGCGGCGACCCTGCTCCTGGCGCAGCACATCGCCCCACGGGTCGTGATGGAGATCCTGGGCCACTCGACGATCGCGGTCACGCAGAACATCTACGAGCACGTCATGCCCGAGGCCGTGTCGTCGGCTACCGCCGCGGTGGCTGACGTGCTGTGGAGTGAGCCGGTGGCAACCGTGCTGGCACCACCGCGGATCAGGAAGCGGCCCTCCTAAGAGCATCGCCGCAGGTCAAGGCCGATCACGGTCGTGAGCCTGGTCGATTTGCCTTGGCACTGGGAGTACGCCGGCAGCTAGGTCCCCGGGTGATGGTTCTCTCGTCGCAAATGAGTAATGACGTCGTTACGCTGAGTTGTGAGACCGACGTGGCGCTTCCTGGCCCTCGGGCCGACCGTCCGGCGCGGGTCCGCCGGGTCACCGTCCTCGCCGTGGCGGGCACTGCGGGACCCGGCCTACCGCCGGTGGACCGGCGCCCACCTGGTCAGCACCATCGGAACGTGGCTGCAGATCGTCGCGCAGAACCTGCTGGTGCTCGACCTCACCGGGTCGGCTGCGCTGGCCGGGTTCTCCGCGGCTGCCACGGCGGCGCCGTCGCTGCTGCTCGGCCCGCTCGGCGGCGCACTCGCCGACCGGTGGCCGCGCCGTGTCGTCGCGGCCGCGGGGCAGGCGCTGCTGGCTGTCATCGCCGCCACGACCGGGCTGCTCGCCGCGACCGGGATCCTTTCCGTACCTGCCCTGATCGCGATGTCGATCGCGGCCGGCGTCGTGGGCACCGTGAACGGCCCGGCGACCACGCTGCTCGGTAATGAACTCGTCGCGGCCGATGATGTGCCATCCGCGATCAGCATCGGGTCGGTCACGTTCAACATCGGGCGGGTGGCCGGGGCGGCCGCCGCCGGGGTCGTTCTCGGCGCGTTGAGCATCCCGGCCGCGTACGCGCTCAACGCCGTGTCGTTCCTGCTCGTCGTCGCCGTGATAGGGACGCTCCCGTCGCAGCGTCCGGGCACCGCGGACCGCCGCGCCGCACCGCGGAACCGTGGGGTGGACCTGCGGGGCGGGACGCGCTGGCTCGCCGGGCAGCCGGGTCTGCTCCTGCTCGCGACCGTGAGCGTGCTCGCCACCATGCTGACCGGCAACTACTCGCTGTCGCTCGCGCCGCTCACGTTGAACGCGTTGCACGCCGGGAACGGCGGCTACGGCGCGGTGAGCCTGGCACTCGGCCTGGGTGCGACCCTCGGCGCCCTGCTGTCCGGTCGGCTCCGGCGGCCAGGGGTCGCGACCGCGGTCGTGCTCGCCGGTGTCGGTGCGGTCGTGCAGGTCGGCGCGGCCGGATCCCCGACGCTGCTCGCGCTGGTCGTCGCGGCGTTCGCGATGAGCCTGGTCGAGTCCGTGGCCGCCACCGTGAGCAGCACCCTGCTGCTCACCCGCCCGCCGCACGGGGTGCGGGGGCGGGTGATGGGTGCGTGGAGCACGGTGAGCGGGCTGGGCGGGCTGGCCGGACCGATGCTCGCGGGTGGCCTGCTGAGCGTGTGCGGCCCCCGCACCGGCCTCGCCGTCGGTGGTGCGGTGTTCGTCGCCGCGCTGGTCGCCGCCGTCGCCGCTACCCGGTTCGGGCGTCGCGCCGCCGTCGCGCACGTCCGCGGAACCCGCGACCGGCTGGCGGCGATGCGGTCCATTCCGAGCCTGCGCCAGGCGTTCGCAGGGTCGTAGAACCCCGGCTCCTCCGGAAATGTCGGTGGCCGTACCTACGGTGCGGACAACTCACGGAGGAGAGATCACCGATGCTCATCGACTGCGACACCTGCACCGTCCGGGGAACCGGCTGCGCCGACTGCGTCGTCACCGTGCTGCTGGGTGCGCCACCCGGCTGGCAGGGCGCCGATCCGGTTGTGCTGCCCATGACCGCACGTCCCCGCACCGGCCGCCCGGCCGGCGCCGCGAGCGCGGCCGCCCCCGCGAGCGCGGCCGCTCCCGCGAGCGCATCGGCCGCCCCGGGCGCGGAGGACGCCGTCGTCCCGCCGCCCGGCGTCGTCGTGGAGTTCGACGAGGTGGAGCGACGCGCCGTACGCGCCCTGGCCGAGTTCGGGCTGGTCCCACCGCTGCGCCACCAGGGGACGGGGAACGGGTCGGACGGCGCCGCTCCACATGGCCGCCGGACGGGTTGACCCACTGCGACCGCGAGCGTGACTTATCGCACCCCGCGGCCTGGGCCAGGGCGGACGCGCTGAGCGCCGAATAACGGTTCGGTAGATCTTCGTCACACCTGTCTCAACACCCTCCGTTTGTCACAGATGGATCACGGTCGTACGGTGGTCGCCGTTCGGCCGGGTGGTCGTCGCCCGCACAGAGGTGACCTCGGCCGATCACCGCCTAATCATCCGAGGGCGCCCGTGTGGCGTTCGAGGGTGAGCCGGGGACCCACCGCAGTTCTGGGGTGAGTTCCCCTGCTGGCCGGCTCGCCGGTGTGCAGGGGATAGGGCCAGTCTTCCCAGCCCGAACCCGTCAGCTAACTCGGTAGGCGGTTGCAGCGGAAGAAACGGAGAGCCGCCGCTCGTGGCGACCCCTCACACTGTCCTGACGCATGCCCGGTCCACCCCTCACACTGATCCTCCGGCCGGACGCATGCGGGCCCGCCGAATCAGCCTGGTCCGGTCCGGTGTCCTCCTCGGCGCCACCGCGGCACTGACTTTCGGCGTCCTTCCGGGGACGGCCGACGCCGCACCTCGGGCGAGCAGCCCTCAGCAGGCCGCCCAGCTCGTCGCCGACGCCAACCACCAGCTGGAGATCGTCAGCGAGCAGGTCAACGCCGCTCGCGTGGCACTCGACAAGCAGAAGGCCGCCGTCGCCGCCGCCGACAAGGCCGCGGCCTCGTCCCAGAAGTCGCTGGACGCGATGGCCGCCCAGATCCGGCGACTGGCCCGCCAGGCCTACACCGGCAGCGGCACCTCGCGGCTGGACGTGCTGATGACCAGCAAGTCGGCCGACCAGTTCGTGTCGCAGCTCGGCACCCTCGATGCGATCGCCGGGCACACCAACCAGCTCGTCGCCAGCGTCAAGAAGGCGTCCAGCGCGACCGCCGCCGCCCGCGCGAAGGCCGACCAGGCCGCCGCCAAGGCGCAGCAGGCGTTCGATGTCGTGTCCGCCAAGCAGAAGGACCTACAGGCGAAGATCGCCGACTACCAGCACCAGTACAACGCGCTGAGCGCTCCCCAGCGGCAGGTCGTCAACCTGTCGGCTGCAGGGGCGACCGTGGCGCCGACCGCGGCCGCCGCACCGACCGGGACCGCGCAGGCCGCGGTGAACACCGCGCTGGCCCAGGTCGGGAAGCCCTACGTCTGGGGTGCCGCGGGTCCGAGCGCCTTCGACTGCTCCGGGCTGATGCAGTACGCGTGGTCGGCCGCCGGCGTCGCCCTGCCGCACTCCAGCAGCGCGCAGTCGACGATGGGTGTCGCGGTCTCCCGCGACCAGCTGCAGCCGGGTGATCTGGTGTTCTTCTACAGCCCCGTCAGCCACGTCGGTATGTACATCGGCAACGGCCAGATGGTGCACGCAGCCACCTCGGGTGAGCCGGTCAAGGTCGTGAGTCTCGACTCGATGGGCAGCTACAACAGCGCACGCCGGGTCGCCTGAGCCCCGACTGCTCCGGCCCAGGGCCGGTGACCCCTCAGGGGGTCACCGGCCCTCGGCAGGTCCGGGTGTCCCGCGGCGGAACCGCCCGGTCAGGGAGGCCACCTAGGATCGCCGGCGTGAGCGCACGCCGAACCGCGCTGGTCGCCGCGCTCGTCCTCGGCATCGCGCTCGCTGTCGTCATCGTGGTCCGGACGCCGTGGCAGGTGCTGCCTACGCCACCCGGCGGCCATGTCCCGATCGACCCGACGGCCGGCCTGTCCGCGGAGCAGGTACACCGCGCGACGTCGTTCGCGGCGCTGATGCGTCCCACCTCGCTGCTCGCCCTGGTGCTGAGTCTGGTCCTCGCCGGCGTGTTCGGGTTGACCCCACTCGGTGGTCGCCTCGTGCGCGCCGTGGCACGGCCTTTCGGCGGTGGCTGGGGCTGGCAGGTGCTGCTCGGCGTCCTCGCCCTGGCTGCCCTGGGCCGCGTGGTCACGCTGCCGCTGGCGGCCTACGCCGAGGTCGTCCGGCACCGCTACGGGCTGTCCACGCGCAGCTGGGGGCTGTGGTTGCGCGACGTCGCCGTGGCGACCGGGATCAGTGCCGGGCTGACCGCACTGACGATGCTCGTGCTGGTCTGGCTCGCCCGCCGGGCGTCGCGCATCTGGTGGGCCTGGGCGGCCGGCGGCGCGGCCGTCCTCGTGATCCTCGGGTCCTTCCTCTATCCCGTGCTCATCGAGCCCGCTTTCAACCGCTTCCACTCGTTGCCGCCGGGCACCCTGCGCGCCAACCTGCTGGCGCTCGCCGAGCGGAACGGCACCCCCGTGCGGGACGTGCTCGTCGCGGATGCCTCGCGCCGCACCACGGCGCTCAACGCCTATGTGTCCGGTATCGGGTCCACCCGGCGGATCGTCGTGTACGACACCGTTCTCACGCTGTTACCCGACCGGGAAATCGAGTCGATCGTCGCGCACGAGTTGGGGCACGTCTCCGCCGACGACGTCCTGACGGGCACCCTCGAGGGGGCGCTCGGCGCGGCGGCCGGTGTCGCTGCACTCGGCTGGCTGCTGTCCTCGCCGCGGCTGCTGCGCCGGGCCGGGGCCGACGGTGCGGCCGATCCGCGGGGGGTGCCGCTGATCCTGTTCCTCGTCGCCGCGGGCGGGCTGCTCTCGACCCCGGTGCAGGATCTGGTGTCCCGGCACATCGAGGCGCGCGCCGACGTCCACGCCCTCGACCTGACCCGCGACCCGGAGGCCTTCATCCAGATGCAGCGCACGCTGGCCGTGACCAACCTGGAGGACCCGGATCCGCCGGCGGTGTGGCAGTGGTTCTTCGGCGACCACCCGACGACGGCGCAACGTGTCGCCCTCGCCGAGGACTGGGCGCGGTTGAGGGCGCGGTGAAGCGGACCCTGGTCGTCACCAACGACTTCCCGCCCCGTCAGGGCGGCATCCAGACCTTTGTTGCCGCGCTGCTGGCACGCCGTCCGCCGGACTCGCTGGTCGTGCTGGCGTCCGACGCGCCCGGGTCGGCCGAGCATGACGCCGGCCTGCCCTATCCGGTGGTGCGCCGCCCCACGAGCATGCTGCTGCCCACGCGTCGCACGGCACGCGCTGCCGTCGACCTCGCCCGCCGGTACGGCTGCGACACGGCTTTCTTCGGGGCCGCGGCGCCGCTGGGGCTGCTGGCGCCGGCGCTGCGCGAGGCCGGGGTCGGGCGCCTGGTGGGGGCTACGCACGGGCACGAGACCGGCTGGGTCGCCCTGCCGGGCGCCCGGCAGCTGCTGCAGCGCATCGCCGGTGGGCTGGACGTGCTGACGTTCATCAGCGAGTACACCCACGGCCGGCTCGCTCCGGCCCTGGACGGGCGGACGACGCTGGCTCAGCTCTCGCCCGGGGTGGACGTCGACCTGTTCACCCCGACGGCCGACGGCACCGCCGTGCGGCGCCGCTACGGGCTCGGGACCGCGCCGGTGGTCGTCTGCGTCTCGCGACTGGTCGCCCGCAAGGGCCAGGACGTGCTGGTGGCCGGCTGGCCCGAGGTGCTGGCCCACCATCCCGGCGCCCGGCTGCTGTTGGTGGGCGGGGGCCCCGACGAGGCGTCCCTGCGCCGAGCGGTCGCCCGCCGGGGCCTGCAGGACTCCGTCGTCCTCACCGGCCCGGTACCGCCGGGGGAACTGCCCGGCCACTATGCCGCCGGGGACGTGTTCGCCATGCCATGCCGTACCCGCCGGGCCGGCCTGGATGTCGAGGGCCTCGGCATGGTCTTCCTGGAGGCGGCGGCCTCCGGTCGCCCTGTCGTGGCCGGGACCTCCGGCGGCGCCCCCGAGACGGTCCTCGACGGCGTGACCGGCCACGTGGTCGACCCGCGCTCGACGGGGGCGGTCGCCCGCACGCTGGCGGATCTGCTCGGTGACCCTGAGCGGGCGCGCGCCATGGGTGCGGCCGGGCGGAGCTGGGTGGAGCAGCGCTGGTCCTGGGCGACGATCGCAGGCACGTTCGCCGAACTGCTCGAGCCCTGAAGGCCCCGCTGCGGGGCCCGCCGCGAGCGTGCGAGCGGTGGTGGGCCGCGGGATCCTCTTTCAGCGCTGGTAGAGCGCCTCCACCTCGTCGTCGTACTCCTTCATGACGACGGAGCGCTTGAGCTTCAGGCTCGGCGTCAGCATCCCGTTCTCCTCGGTGAAGTCCGAGCCGAGGATGCGGAACTTCTTGATCGCCTCGGCGTGCGACACCGCCTTGTTCGCGTCCTGCACCGCGGCGTCGATCTCGGCGCGCAGGGTCTCGTCGTCGCGCAGATCCGCGGGGCTGGTGTCCTTCGGCTTGCCCTTGGACGCGAGCCAGCCGGGCAGCGCCTCCTCGTCGAGAGTGATCAGGGCGCCGATGAACGGCCGGGCGTCACCGACCACGATGCACTGACTGATCAGCGGGTGGGCGCGCAGCCGGTCCTCCAGCACGGCGGGGGCGACGTTCTTGCCCCCGGCGGTCACCAGGATCTCCTTCTTGCGGCCGGTGATCCTGAGGAATCCGTCGTTGTCGATCTCGCCGAGGTCGCCGGTGTGGAACCAGCCCTCGGAGTCGATGGCCTCTTTCGTGGCCTCTTCGTTCTTCCAGTAACCGCGCATCACGATGCCGCCGCGGACCAGCAGCTCGCCGTCGTCGGCCACCATGGCCGCCACACCGGGCAGGGGGCGGCCGACCGTGCCGATGCGCAGGGCGTCGTCGTGGTTCACGGCGGCGGCGGCTGTCGTCTCGGTGAGGCCGTAACCCTCGTAGACCGTCACGCCGATGCCGCGGAAGAAGTGGCCGAGGCGATCACCCAGCGGCGCGCCACCGGAGATCGCGCCCATGCACTGGCCGCCCAGGGCGGCGCGCAGCTTGGTGTAGACGAGCTTGTCGAACAGCGCGTGCTGTGCCTTGAGGGCGAGGCCGGGGCCGCCGGTGTCCTGAGCGCGGGACCAGTCGATGGCCACCTGCGCGGCCTTGTCGAAGACCTTGCCCTTGCCGTCGCCCTCCGCCTTGGCCTTGGCGGAGTTGAAGACCTTCTCGAAGACCCGCGGCACCGCCAGGACGAACGTCGGTCTGAACTCGCCGAGATCCTCGAGCAGGTTCTTCACGTCCGGGGTGTGCCCGATGATGGTGCGGGTCTTGACCGAGCCCACCTGGATCACCCGGGCGAGCACGTGTGCGAGCGGGATGAACAGCAGGAGAGAGCCGTCGGTGTTCAGGAAACGGCCGAGCAGGGTCATGCCGTTCTCGATCTCGAACAGGAAGTTCGAGTGGGTGAGCTCGCAGCCCTTCGGCCGGCCGGTCGTGCCGCTCGTGTAGATCAGTGTCGCCAGGCTGTCGGCCTTCAGGGTGGCGCGGCGATCCTCGAGTGCGCTGTCGGGAACCGACGTGCCCGACCCGGTGAGCGTGCCCAGGGCGTCGTCGTCGATCACGAACACCGTCTTCAGGTCGGGTGCCTGTTCACGCACCGTCTCGACCGCCGCGGCGTGCTCCGCGTTCTCCACGACCAGGACGGTGACCCCGGCGTCGGAGAGGATCCAGGCCACCTGGTCCGGGCTGGAGGTCTCGTAGATCGGGACGACGACGCCGCCGGCGGTCCAGATCGCGAAGTCCAGGACGGTCCACTCGTAGCGGGTCTTCGCCTGGAGGCCGACGCGGTCGCCCGGCTCGACACCGGAGGCGATGAGCCCCTTCGCGACCCCCGCGACCTCGGCGCCGAACTGCTTCCAGGTCACGTCCTGCCACTGGCCGTCCCGGCGCCGCCGGAACCCCACCTCGTCGCCGTGCCCGGCGACGTTGGTGGCGAGCAGATCCGTCAGGGCCTCGTCCGGGCCGACTTCGGTGATGGCCGGAACGCTGAACTCGCGCACGCCTGGTCCTCTCGCTGTCGGTCCGGCCGAGGGCATCGTCACCCGCGGCTCGATGCCGGAATCTGCCCGACAATCTAGCCACTGCTGTACTCATGAGTAGCAGAGCTGCCGGCCGTGCGCTCCCTGAGCCGCGGCGAGCGGCTAGCCTGCTGCAATGGCCGACCAGTCCACCCAGTCGATCGTCGTCGACGCGCCCCCCTCCGACGTCATGGCCGTCATCGCCGATTTCCCCTCGTACCCGGAATGGGTCGCCGCCGCCAAGCAGGTCGAGGTGGTGGAGGACGGGGACGACGGCCGCGCCCGGCAGGTGCACTTCGTGCTCGACGCCGGTGCGGTGAAGGACGACTACGTCCTCGAGTACACCTGGGACGGCGACCGCACGGTCTCCTGGACCCTCGTCAAGGGCCAGATGCAGAAGCGCAACGACGGCTCCTACACGCTCGAGGAGCAGGACGGTCGCACCGAGGTGACCTACTCGATCACCATCGACCTGTCGATCCCGATGCTGGGGATGATCAAGCGCAAGGCGGAGAAGGTCATCCTGGACACCGCCCTCAAGGAGCTCAAGAAGCGCGTCGAGGGCTGAGTCGCCGGTGCGCACTCTGCTGTTCACGGGGCCGGGTGGGGCCGGCAGCACGACGCTGGCCGCCTCCGCCGCCGTCCGGGCTGCCCGGTCCGGTCGCCGGACACTCCTGCTGTCCCGGCAGCCCGCCGCCGTGCCGGGCCTCGACGTGCTGCCCGGTCTCGACGTCGTCGTCGTCGACGGGCGGGCTTCGCTGGAGCGGCTGTGGAGCGGATCGGCCGCGGCGGTCGCGGCCGCGCTCCCGCAGGTGACCCTGCCGCCCCCCAGTTCGGTACTGCCGCTGCCCGGTGCCGCCGACCTCGCCCTGTTCACCGAGCTCGCGTCGGCCGACGCCGACCTCGTCGTGGTCGACGCCGGTCCCGTGGAGGCCGCAACCGCGCTGGTCGGGTTGTCCGCCACCCTGCGCTGGTGGATCGACCAGCTCCTGCCTCCGGCCATGCGCGCGCTCGGCGCCGTCCGGACCGCGGCGGTCGCCTCCGGAGCGGTCCGCCGGGAACCGGTGGACGCCGTGCTCGCCGCCGTTCCTGTCCTGGAGGGGCTGCTGGCCAGGGACCGGCTGGCCGATCCGGCCGGGACCGTGGTCTGCCTGACCGCGGTACCGCGGCGGGGCGCCGGTGAGGCCGCGCGCCGGGCGGCCACGGCTCTGGCCCTGCACGGGCTCCGGCCCGCGGCGGTGTTCGTCCGCGTCCTGCCCGAGGGTGCGGGCCCGTGGTGGGTGCAGCGCAGTGCGGAGCAGGGGGCCGGGCTGGCCGCGCTCGCGGACGTCGCACCCGTGCGGCAGGTCGTCGAGGGGGCCGCCTCGCCCGAGGACATCGACTCGCTGGCCGCACTGCTCGGGGACTTCCAGCCGGCGGATGTCGAGCCGCTGGCTCCGGCGACCGAGCGGCGGAACGGCACCTGGCAGCTGACCGTGCCGCTGCCGTTCGCGCAGCGGTCGGCAGTCGACCTGACCCGCTGGGGCGACGACCTCGTGATCACCGTGGCCGGGATCCGTCGGTCACTCCGGCTGGACCCCCTCCTGCGCCGCTGCGAGGTGACCGGCGGCCGGCTGACCGACGCCGGGACCGCCGACGGCCGCCTCGAGGTCAGTTTCCAGCCCGATCCAGAGCTCTGGCCGGCCGATCTCCTGGCCGCCGAGGGGAGAACTCCATGACCACCGGTGCCGACTGGGTCGACCAGGCGCGGCGGCTCGTCGACAGCTTCCTCGCGGGGGCGGTGTCCGCTCCGGCTCCGGAGGAGGGCTCCGGCGGCGCGGCGCATGCCGACACCTGCCGCTGGTGCCCGATCTGCCAGGCGGCCGCGGTCGCGCGCGGCGAGCGGCCCGAGGTCTCCGCGGCGCTGGCCGACGTCCTCACCGCGGCGGCGGGCGCGCTCCGGGCGTTCGGAGCGGAGGGCGCGGGCGGGCGCGCGGCTCCGGCCCCCGAGGTCGACGACGGGGCCGACGACGGCGCCGACGACGGGGTCGGGGCGCCGGACGAGGATCCGGGGCCGACCGTCCAGCGGATCGAGATCGGATGACCGTCGTAGCGGCCTCGACTGCCGCGCTGGGGATCGACATCGGCGGGACCAAGGTCGCCGGCGGGGTGGTCGCCCCCGACGGGACGATCCTGGCCACCGCCCGGCGGGCCACGCCCGGGGCCTCGGTCACCGAGACCGAGGATGCGATCGTCGACGTCGTCGAGGAACTCGTGGCGGGTCACGCCGGCGAGGTGGTCGGCGTCGGGATCGGCGCGGCCGGCTGGTTCGACCGCACCGGCGACACCGTGCTGTTCAGCCCCCACCTGGCCTGGCGGAACACCCCACTGCGCAAGGAGCTCGCCGCCCGACTGCAGAGACCGCTCTGGGTGGGCAACGACGCCGACGCCGCCGCCTGGGCCGAATACCGCTACGGCGCGGCCCGGGGCGCCGATCTGGGGCTGATGATCACGCTGGGAACCGGGATCGGCGGCGGGATCGTGATGGACGGCCGGCTGCGGCGCGGCTCGCACGGGGTCGCGGGGGAGTGGGGGCACATGCGCGTCGTCCCCGACGGCCGGCTCTGCGCCTGCGGCAACCGTGGCTGCTGGGAGCAGTACGCCAGCGGGACGGCGCTCGGCCAGACCGCCCGCAAGGTGGCGCGCATGTCGCCGGCGGCGGCCGCGGTGCTGCTGGAGCGGGTCGACGGGCGGGCCGACCGGCTCACCGGCGAGCACGTCGCCCGGGCGGCGGCCGACGGCGACCCGCTGGCTCTCGAGCTGGTCACCGAGGTCGGGGTGTGGCTCGGGCAGGGGATCGCCGACCTCGCCGCCGTCCTCGACCCGGAGGTCGTCGTCATCGGCGGTGGGGTCAGCAAGCTCGGCGAGATGGTCCTCGGACCGGCTCGCGGCCGGCTCGAGCACGCGCTGCCCGGACGGGGGTTCCGGCCCGGTCCCCGCGTGGTGGTCGCCGAGCTCGGCCCGCAGGCGGGGCTCGTCGGCGCGGCGGACCTGGTCCGCCGCGCCGTCAGCGACGGCGAGGCCTGACGGCGCTCATTTCGGAGCGAGCTCGCGGGCGAGCTGCTCCAGGAACAGGCCGATGTCGGTGATGATGCCCATCGCCTGGGCGCTGCCGCGGTCGGCGAGCTTGGTGACGGTGGCCGGGTTGATGTCGACGCTGACCAGCGGGATCGATGCCGGGAGGATGTTCCCGGTGGCGATCGAGTGCAGCATCGTCGCCACCATGATCGCGAAGCCCACGCCCGGCAGCTGCGCGCGCATCGCCCGCTGCCCCTCGATCACGTCGGTGTAGACGTCGGGGAGCGGACCGTCGTCACGCACCGAGCCGACCAGCACGAACGGCTTCCCCGCCTGCACCATCGCGTGCATGACCCCGCCGGTGAGCACCCCGCTCTCCACGGCCGCCGCGATCGACCCGGCCGCGCGGATGGTGTTGATCGCCCTGATGTGGTGCTCGTGCCCGTGTGGCACACCCGCCCCCTTCGACAGGTCGACGCCGAGGGAGGTGCCGAAGAGCGCGGACTCGATGTCGTGGGTGGCCAGGGCGTTTCCGGCGAACAGGACGTCGACGTAGCCGGCCTGCACCAGCCGCACCATCGCCGGGGCCGCACCGGTGTGCACCACCGCCGGCCCCCCGACCCACAGGATCCGCTGGCCGGCCTCTCTGACCTCGCGCATCCGCTCGGCGATCTGGTGGACCAGCAAGACCTGTGGCTTCTCGCTGGAGACGGCCGAGGACATGAACCCGAAGTCCTCCTCCTCGCCGCGGGGTGCCGACGGCGGCATCTCGACGCGCACGCCGTGCGCCCCGCAGACGACCGATTCGCCCGCCTTCACGTCGCTGACCGGCACGTTCCGTACGACTGGCCGCCCGCGCGGCCCCTCGACGACCAGCCCGCAGTCCATCTCCGCCCGGTCGACCCGAAGCCATTCCCGGTCGAGCCGGACGAACGTGTCCAGATTGGTCGTGGAGTAGAAGTCCTCGGGGAAGACGCCGTCCGTCGGCGCGGGCCGGGTCAGCGCGGTCCCGGGGTCCACCGGGTTCGCACCGTGCACCTGGACGCGCATGACGATCCGATCGAGCAGCTCGGCGTCGTCGGCCCGGATCTCGATCAGCGCCCGGGACTCGTCCTCGTGCTGGCGCCCCAGCTCCAGGTTCTCGATCCGGTAGTCCCCCCCGTACTCGAGAACGTCGTCCAGGACGCGGGCCAGGATGCCGGTGTCCATGAGGTGCCCGGACAGGGTCACGGTGGTGGCGTGGGGGGCGGAGATCACAACCGGCACGCTATGGCACGTGTCGTCCTCCGGACGACACCGCGGCCAGGTGCCGTCCCCGCGGCGTCGAGCCGCTTCGTCGTTCCTCGCGGAGAGCCTCCGGCCCTCCACTCCTCACGACCTCATCTCCGACTGGCGCTCAGACGACCGCGCCGTCGTCCCCGTCGTCGTCGGATCGGTCCCGCATGCGTGCCACCAGCATCGCGACGCCGCCGGCGACCGCGGCTACACCGAGCATCAGTCCCACGTCGGGGCTCAGCAGCAGCACGCCGGGGGCGCCGATGAGCAGCAGCCCGACCGCGATGAGGAGGGCCGCGTACAGCGAGGCGGGGGTCGGCACGGGAAGCGGCGGGGGCGGGGGTGGCTCGAAGTGCTCGTCGGGCAGATCGAGGATGGCCGGCTCGTGCGGCGCGGGCGGTGGCGGGAGCGGTTCGGTCGGTGCGGCGCTCGCGGCAGCCGCGTCCAGGGCTGCGTCGTCCGGGACCGCGCGGCCGTGCTCGGCCTCGAAGGCGGCGACGATGCCGGCCCACTCGGCCGCCTCGTCGAGGTCGGGACGGAGGGCGGCCCGCTCCGGCGCCTTGGGCCGGACCGGCTCGCCGGCCAGGGCCTCGTCCGGGTCCGCGGCGCCGTGCGTGTCCCGGTGGTGCAGCGCATCGTCCTGGGCGAGGAGTTCCTCGATCACGCCGCGGGCCTCCCGCCGGCGGGCGCGGTCGACGAACAGCCGGTCCGTCGGCGGGCTGGGGAGGAACACCGTGCGGGTGTACGGCCCGACATCCGCGGACGGTTCGAGGTAGGCGGCGATGCCTACGGCGGACAGCACGTCGAGCAGGTGCTCGCCGACCCGCGGGTCGACGTCGCGCAGCGGGCTCCAGAGGGCGGCGTCCAGCCCGTTGTCCAGGCGGCCCCGCCCCCTCCGCGAGGTCACCGGGTCTCCGCCGCGGGACTCTCCGACGGAGGAGTCCCGGGCGCGGCGGTCCGCGCCCGGATCCAGTCCACCGAGCCGGCGAAGATCTGCGGGCCGTCGTTGTCCAGCGTCGCGACGTGGTAGCTGTTCCGCAGGACCACCTCGGTGGTGTCGGCACTCGAGATGCCGTCCAGCATCACCTGGGTGTTGATCGGCTCCACGACGTGGTCCTCCGCGCTGTGGAAGACGATCACCGGAGTCGTCACCCGCACCAGGTCGGCGCGGGTGGCCGCCCACAGTTGCCGGAGCTGCATCATCGCGCGGGTCGGGAGCTTGGGGTAGGCGAGCTCCACGACCCCGGGCTTCTTGATGTCGCTGGCGATCGGCGCCCAGCTGCCGGTCAGCCGGGCGATCAGCGGCAGCAGCTTGGCGTCGAGCCGCTGGGTGAGCAGCGCCGGGTTGACCAGCATGAGGCCGGCCAGATCGTCCGGGCGAAGCTCCGCGAACCGGAGGGCCAGCGTGCCGCCCATCGACAGGCCCGCGACGAAGACCCGATCGCAGTGCGCCGCGAGCGCATCGAATGCCTCGCCGACGGCCGTCGTCCACTGGTCGTGGGTGCTGAGGTTGGCGTCCTGCCACCTGGTGCCGTGCCCGGGGAGGAGGGGGCAGCGGACGGCGAACCCTTCCTTGGCGAGGTGTTCACCCCAGGGCCGCATGCTCATCGGGGTGCCGGTGAAACCGTGCACCAGGAGGACGCCCGTACGCCCATCGGCGCCGGTTCCGGTGCCGGCGAAGGAGAACGGCTCGGCGCCGGGCATCACGTCGGGGGTGGGCGCGGTGGGTCCGGACACGGATCTCCTCCTCGGCGGCCGGCGCTGCGTGCGACCGGCAGGCGCTTGTCAGGTAGCTCACAGGAGGCGGCCGATTGTGATTCGGCCGCCTGGCTCCCTAGTCTGGCAGTTCACGAGGGAGGCGTGTTGTTCTACTGGTTCCTCAAGTTCGTCGCGATCGGGCCGGTCGTGAAGCTCGTGTTCCGCCCTCGAGCGGAGGGAACGGAGCACGTTCCGTCGACGGGTGCGGCGATCCTCGCGAGCAATCACCTGTCGGCCGCCGACTGGATCCACATGCCGCTCTCCCTCAAGCGGCGGGTCACCTTCCTGGCCAAGGCCGAGTACTTCACCGGCACCGGCATCAAGGGTTTCCTGCAGCGCGTCTTCTTCGCCGGTAGCGGTCAGGTGCCCATCGACCGGACCGACGCCTCGGCGGCGGAGGACGCGATCCGCACCGGTCTCGGCATCCTGCGCGAGGGCAAGATCCTGGGGATCTACCCCGAGGGCACCCGCTCGCCCGACGGGCGGCTGTACCGCGGCAAGACCGGGATCGCCCGGATGACCCTCGAGACCGGCGCCCCCGTCATCCCCGTGGCCATGATCTACGGCACCCGGAAGCTGCCGTTCGGCAAGAAGATGCCCCGCGTCCGGGTGCGTTTCGGTGAGCCGCTGGAATTCTCCCGCTACGCCGGCCTCGCCGGTGACCGCTTCGTCGAGCGGTCGATCACCGACGAGATCATGTACGAGATCATGATGCTGTCGGGCCAGGAGTACGTCGACGTCTACGGCGCGACGGTGAAGAAGTCGATGGACGACACAGGCGCGAGCGCCACCGACGTCATCGCGAAGCTGCAGCCGCCCGTCGGAGAGGCTGCCGACCGCGCCCCGACGTCCCTCGCCGGTTAGGCCCCGTCCCGGGTCCCGCCCTGAGCTTGCGAAGGGTGGGGAGGACGGGGTCCTTTCACTTCACGAGACGGTCGAGGACGTCTCGGAGGAGTGCCAGCAGTTCGGGGCGGGACATCGTGGGTTCGCGCGTCCACTGGCCCACGAGGTCCTCGGTGAAGGCGAACCAGGCGAGCACCAGTTGCCGGCGGCCGACCTCGTCCGGCAGACCGAGGGTCTGCAGTGCCACGTCCACCAGCCGGTTCCGGGTCTCCTCGTAGACCTCGGCCACCCACGGATCGCCACCGGCCGCGCCCCGCACGAACGACAGGTGCGTCTCGCGGAAGGTCTCCACCCAGCCCACGTAGCGGTCCAGCATCCCGGTGACCTGTTCCTCCTGGGGCGTCCCGGGGCGCGGGAGCAGGTGGTCCCAGAGCAGGTCGGCGGCCGCGCGGGTGACGGCGGTGTAGTAGTCCCGCTTGGTGGCGAAGTAGTGGAACAGCAGGCTGCGGCTGATGCCGGCCCGCCGGGCCACCTCGTCGATGGTGAGCTCCTGCACCGGCGTGGTCGGCAGCAGCTCGAGCCCGATCTGCACCAGCTGCGCCCTCCGGTCACCGGCCGAGCGCCGCAACCGGCCCGGCTCGCCAGTCGGGGACGCCGTCACGACCGGGTGCTCCCGCCGCCCCTCATGCGGTGCGGTCCGCCCGGACGACGGCGTCGAGGAGCCGCTCGATCGCGTCGGCGGCCAGCTGCGGGCGTTCCTGGGTGAGCATGTGTCCCGTCCGCTCGACCACCCGCAGGGCGGCGTCCGGCAGGGCCTCGGCCATTTCGTGGCTGTGCCGCTTCGGCGTGAGCTTGTCGCTGTCGCCGACCAGGATCTCGACCGGTACGCGGGACAGCGCGGCGAGCTCCGAGCGCTTGTCCTGCGCGCCGAGGGCCGGCAGGAACGCGGTGAAGGCCCGCACCGTCGAGGCGTGCATGATCTCGGCCCCCGCCAGCACCATCGCGTCGGTCGCGTCGGCCCCGTAGAGCAGGTCACGCACCATCTTCTGGTGCCTCGGGTGGGTGGGCGGCAGCATCCGGCGGATCCGCTCGACGACCCGGGCGCCCGCCAGCGCCACGTTCAGCGCGCCGGGCGTCAGCTTCCGGCGCACCTTCTCCGCGGTGGTCCGCGGCTCGGGGTCGAGGTCACCGGCCGCCGTCGACACCAGTGCCACCCCCCGCACGCGATCCCCGAACAGCTCCGGGCGGGAAGCGGCAAGGCACATGATCGTCATGCCGCCCATGGAGTGGCCGCCGAGCACCACCGGGCCGCTGGGGGCCAGCCGGTCGATCAGCTCGCCGAGGTCCGTGCCCAGCTGGTCGATCGAGACCTCGCCGTCACCCCAGCTCGAGCGGCCGTGTCCGGGCTGGTCGTACCGGATGATGCGCAGCTCCCCGACCGCCACCCGAGGGGCGAGCAGGTCCGCGACGTCGTCCCAGGCAGCCTGGGCAAGCGTCCAGCCGTGGGCGAGGACGAGGGTCACGGGGGCGTCGTCCCGGCCGTCGATCGTGGCGTGCAGGACGGCGCCGTCGGACGTCGGGACGGCGGCGGTCTGCCGGAGCAGCGTCGTCTGCGTGCCCGCGAGGCCGGCCCCGGCCGACTCGGTGGCCACCGCCCCGCTCATGCCGCCACCTCCGACGTGCGCGCCGGCGCGCCGGCCGGCATGCCCACGTAGTTCTCCCGGTCGAGTGTCCGCAGGAGCTTGCGGAATCGGAAGGTGAAGTCCGGCCACAGCGTCGTGTTGTGCCCCTGCTTGTCGAGGTACCAGCTGGCGCACCCGCCGGCTACCCACACGGTGCCGCGCGACTTCCTGGCGATCAGGTCGCGGTAGGCCTGCGCTGCCTCGGGGGTGGTCTCCAGAACCTCGAGGCCCTCGGCGTCCATGGCCCGTAGCGCCTCGTCGACGTAGGTCACCTGCGACTCGATCATGTAGACCATCGACGTGTGGCCGACGCCGACGTTCGGCCCGACCAGCAGGAACAGGTTCGGGAAGCCGGCCACCGTCGTGCTCCTGTTGCTCACCATCCCGTCGGCCCACTCCTCGGCGAGGGTGTGCCCGCCGCGGCCGGCGATCTTCTCGGCGATGGGCAGGTCGGTCACGTGGAATCCGGTGGCCATCACGATCGTGTCGGCCGGCCGCTCCACGCCGTCGCGGTCGACGATCGAGTGCGGCCGCACCTCCGCGATGCCGGCGGTCACGAGCTCGGCGTTGGGTGCGGAGACGGCCGGGTAGTAGTTGTTGCTGATCAGGATCCGCTTGCAGCCGATGGTGAAGTTCGGGGTGAGAGCGGCGCGCAGCTTCGGGTCCCGCACCTGGCGCATCAGGTGGGCCTGGGCCATCCGCTGGACCGGCTTGAGGAAGCGCCGCCGCTTGGCCATTCCGACGACGAGCAGCTCCCGCATCAGGTACAACCCGCCGCGGACCGCCTTCTGCAGGCCCGGGACGACCCGGTAGAGCGCGCGCATCAGCGGCTTCACCGGGTGGTCGGTGCGGGGCACCACCCAGGCCGCCGTCCGCTGGTAGACGGCGAGGCTCTGCACGAGCGGCTGGATGGCCGGCACGATCTGGATGGCCGAGGCACCCGTGCCGATGACGGCGACGTTCTCGCCGGTCAGGTCGTGCCCGGAGTTCCAGCGGGCCGAGTGCATGAGGGTGCCGGCGAAGGTGTCCAGGCCGGGGATGTCGGGATAGGTCGGGTCGGCGAGGGCGCCGGCGGCGGAGATCAGGACCCGGGCACGGAACTCGCCCGCCGTCGTCGTCACCCGCCAGCGCCGGGCGTCGTCGTCCCAGCGGGCAGAGGTGACGTCGGCACCGAAGACGCAGTGCTCGCGGACGGCGAACCGGTCGGCCGTGGCCTGGAGGTACGCTTGGATCTCGGGCTGCTCGGAGTAGGAGCGCGGCCAGTCGGGGTTGGGCGCGAAGCTGAACGAGTAGAGGTTGCTCTGCACGTCGCACGCGGCGCCGGGATAGGTGTTGTCCCGCCAGGTGCCGCCGACCTCGTCGGCGCGCTCGAGGAGGACGAAGTCGGTCTCGCCGCGCTTCTTCAGCCCGATGCCCATCGCGAGGCCGGCAAAGCCGGACCCGATGATCGCCACGCGTACCTCGCGGACGGCGCCGGCGGGAGCCGGGGCGGCGGCGGGCTGGGTCTCGAGAGTGCTGGTCACCGATCGGCTCCTTCGTCGTCCCGGCATCGTCACCCCCGGCTTGCTGAGCAACGCTCAACAAGCTACAACGGCGACTGAGCAGCGCTCAATTCGAGCGCCCGGACCCGAGGAGCACCTGATGGCGCCGTCCCTGCGCTTGCACCGTCCGCGCACGTCCCTGGCAGGCCGGACGGTCCTGATCACCGGTGCGGCGCGCGGCATCGGTGCCGCCCTGGCCCGGAAGGCGGCCGCCCGGGGCGCTCGGGTCGCGCTGGTGGGGCTCGAGCCGGAGCTGCTCGCCCGGGTCGCCGACGAGCTCGGCCCCGAGCATCTGTGGGTGGAAGCCGACGTGACCGACGCAGAGGCGCTCAAGGCCGCCGTGCAGCGGACGGTCGACACCTTCGGCGGGCTCGACATCGCCGTCGCCAACGCCGGGATCGCGCCGCTGACCACCGTCTACACCGCCTCGGCCCACGCGCTGGCTCGCACCATCGAGGTCAACCTGATCGGTTCGATGCTCACCGCCCACGCCGCACTTCCGCAGGTCGCCGAGCGGCGCGGCCACATCCTGCTGGTCAGCTCGGCCGCCGCGTTCACCGTGCTGCCGGGCATGAGCGCGTACTGCGCGGCGAAGGCAGGGCTGGAGCGCTTCGGCGACGCGCTGCGGCTGGAGGTTGCCCACCGCGGCGTCACCGTGGCCAGCGCCCACCCGACCTGGATCGACACCGACCTGGTCCGCGATACCGATGAGGCGCTGCCCACCTTCGCCGCGACCCGCAATCGGCTGCCCGGCCCGCTCGGTGCCTTCACCTCGGTCGAGGACTGCGCCGAGGCGCTGGTGGAGAACCTGGAGACGCGCGGCCGGCGGGTCTTCGTCCCCCGCTCGGTGGGCATGGTGGCGGCGTTGCGCCAAGTCGTGACGGGTGCGCTCGCGGAGAAGCTCGTCATGAAGATCTCGGCGAGCCAGGTTCCACAGCTCGAGCAGGACATCGCCGCGCTCGGCGGGCGGCAGTTCGGCAAGAACTCGGTCGGCAATGCGGCGGCAGCCCCCCGCGACCCCGCCGCCTGAGTAGCTTTCGGCGCCGAAAGTCCCTCGACTCAGCTGGTCCAGCGGCCGGGGCGGGGGAACAGCGGGCGGCCGCTCAGCCTTCGCTGTCGGCCCCGATCCGACGGCGGGCATACCGGGACAACCCCGTCAGCAGAGCTGCCGTGACGACAATGCCCGTGGCCACGCCGGAGACGGTGCTCCAGCCGTCGACCGACGCGTGCGCGAGCTCCGCCCGGACGAGTCCTGCAGCCAGCAGGCCCACGACTCCGAGCAGTGGTCCCATCCGCCGCCACGACGTGCGGGGGCACTTCTGGACGGCGACCCCTTGGCTCCAGGAGTAGAGAACCGCGACCCAGCCGGCCACCCCGGCCATCCCGATCAGCGCGGAGACGTAGGGGACCGCCGTGGCGCCGGCGATCCACACGGCGGCCGTGGCGGCCAGTAGTTGCAGCCAGATCAGGACCTGAAGCGCCACGGCCGAGGCCTCGTTCCAGACGTCTCGCTGACGCTCCTCTGCATAGAACGGGTTGCTGAGGTCGCCGATGACGGCGGCGGCCCGGACGAACCAGTTGTGCGAGTCGCTCGTGTCCACAGTGCTCACATGCCCTCCCGGGCGTCCGCGGCGATCGTCTCGCCAACTCCTCCGAACAGTTCCTCGACGGTGCTGCTGAGCCGGTCGGCGATCGCCAGCGCGAGGTAGACCGACGGCGCGTAGTCCCCGGCCTCCACCGCCACGATCGTCTGCCGGGTGACCCCGGTTCCGGCCGCCAGCTCGGCCTGCGTCAGCTCGGCCATCAGCCGGGCGCGACGCACGGCATTGCTCCGCCCCGTCGCCGACCTCCGTCCCATGGCGAGGAACGTAAGGTTTACTCGACATGATGTCAAGTACACCCGACACCGTGGCGGGGTGAGTGCCCCGCCTACGGTGGTCGGAATGCGGCGGTTCTTCTACGACACCGAGTTCATCGAGGACGGCACCACCATCGATCTCGTCTCGATCGGCGTCGTCGACGAGACCGGCCGTGAGTTCTACGCCGTCAGCA
>JAODNN010000192.1 GCA_025465355.1 Blastococcus sp.
GTAGAGAGAGAGAGAACGCTCCTCGCCCCGAGTTGAAGTGAATCTTGGGCTCGCGTCGCCAGACTGGATCTTCGAGGTCGCACGACACCTGATTCATTGGCTGACCAACAGGAAGAGGTCGTGCGACCTCGAAGATCCACTCGCACGACCTCAGAAGATGAGGGGTTGAAGATGCAGTCCTGTAGACTCATACGCTCCACCAGCAAGACCCCTACACTCGCTGTCTCACTTTTCATCTCTCCTCTCTCTCTCTCTTCTTTTACTTCGTGTTGTTATAATACCATAATCTCTCTATCATGGTGGATATCGTCGTCCACTTCGAGACTGAGTGCATCGAGCTGTCGACATGCAAGTCTGAGTTTCGAAAACTCCGTGATCATTCTCTTGCTCGGCGGTGTAGTTCTGTCGCTTCTTTTGTCCGTTCTGTTGAGATCCTTGGTTGGGCTGACGCGTTCCGGATGATACTGGACGGTATCACCTTCCGTTTGTGGCCTGATCGCTGTGTCGTCACCATCCCCTTCACTACCCTGGATAAATGCACCGGTCTGAAGTTCCACGAGTCGTTCCTCTATCACAGTCGATTGCGCGACGACAGAGAAAAGCAGATTCATCGTGCGTTATGGGACTTGCTTGAACAAGACTTCGAAGCTCGGGATGAAGAATACGAGAGACGTGCCGGTTTACAGTTGGAAGGGGGGTGTGCGAACAACAGGACAGTGTTTCCGACGGTGGTTGTCGATTTTCCCCATCCAGCGTTTCGGCTTCCGATCACCACCAACCAACTGGAGGTCGAGCTCGATGTTGACGGAGAGCTCCTCGTCACACCAATTCGTGGCTATGAAGAGATTTGGCCCACCCAACTGTGTTGGAAACTCTTCGTCACCCCCACCAGCTGGCTGGAGCTCGACTGCCTCCGCTTCACAGTCAGGTTGTCGACTTCGTACCGCTCCACCGACGACTACCGCTACCGAGCACGGAGGAACGTCGCCGCTCAGTGGTACAAGAGGGACCGGGAGGACCTGGAGGAGTATGTAGACGAGGTTGTGGTCAAGAGGGTGAAGGTGTAAGAGCAGTTTGGTTTGAATAGACTCACGATCATCCACTCGCTATGATCGCTTTTTCCATTGCGTTGCTGCTGCTCTTCGGAGCCTCGCATGCGTTCCAGAGCACTAACTTGTACACTCGACCGATCATCTACAACAGTTTGCCCACCACAGCCGTCACCGCCTCGTTCACCGCTTCGAACCTCGACTCGACTGGGGGCTTCCAGCTTGATTCAGGGTGCAGCGGAACGATCACAGTTGCTCCACCGGTGATTAATTTTGTGGTGACGCTCATAGGTAAAGTCCCTCGCGACGTCGTGTCGGTGGAAGAGATCTCGTGCTCGGTCCTCTCACTTGATGCGTACCGGACAAACCTCGAAGCGAGCGGCGAGTCGCTCGACCTCGTGCTCGTCTACGACGCGGATAATGTCACTGTAGTCCCTGGAAACGACACTACGGCTATGCGACGGCGGCTTCTGCAAGTCAATGGAGACGAACCACCAGGCGACCGTGTTCGGTCGTTCGCGGCGGTCAGCACGGCCCAGAGCGACGAAGCCCGTGAGTCTCTCAACGTACTCGACGCGAAGTTGTACACGATTCTGTCAGGGTACTCTCCGGTCGCCAACCCCCAGCCGACGGGTCGCTTCCTAGGTGCGAGCAACCCCGCCGAGGCGCTTAAGAATGCGCAAAGTCGTCAAGTGGACGTCACCCGCAAACTCATCCAAAGAGCCCAGAATACAGACCTGGCAGTCCAGTACCTCACGGATTTTATCGTTCAGAGTTACGAACAGCAGCAGACCAACATCAGCCAACTATTCGCTGCACAGAACGAAACCAATCTTGCGGTGATCTACATCTACAACACACTCATTCAGAGCATTCAAAACTCGGTGGACATCACCACGGCTACGGCCACTGCCATCCAAGGGTTGATTGATTTCAGGGAAGCGGACCGAAGCGTGTGGTCTTCGTGGATAGCCAACAACGAGCTACGTGAACTCGGGTCTTTGTTATATTGGAATGATGTATCGCAGCTACCCTCCGGGTACGAGCCGCTCGTCAGACACCCGGGCGTCGCTCCCAACGCCAGTCAAGTAGAGGCGGCGGTTTTATTGGACGTTCTCACCCAGAACACCGTCGGGCGGGTGTTCACCTTGCTCACACAGGATTTCCCCAACTACGCGGCCATACTGCAGAACACCTTTTCTACGTACATGTCGTCTTCTGTGGCGCTGTTGTTCCCTACGGACCAAGCAGACTCCAGGTTCCTCGTGTCGCTCCTGGGTCCGAGCGGCTGTACCCCTCCCTCATTGAACTCGTCCAAGACCTACGTGGACGTCACTCAGTGGAGCGACTCGATCGTAGGGAGAAGCCCCGTCGTCAATCAGACGTTCTCACCGGCGGCTCCTGTGTGCGATGTGTACGTGGAAGCGGAGATATGCGCGTGTGGATGGGGGACGGGCCCAACCACGTACGACCCAACATTCCGCTGGAGCAACAACGCGGATTTCGTGTCGGGCAAGAACCCATCTCTCGCTTCGGTGTGCAGCAACCCCAGCAACACGGACCAGATCGCTCCGATCTATCAATGCTCGTCGATGATCATCACCTCACCGGCTCAACTGACCAGCGTTTTGAACATCAACTTTTGTGGTAATCAGTGTAACCAAGGAGGAAGCGACCTGCCGTGCTACCCACTCATCGAAAGCCACTCCACCGGAGTCGACCAAGTGGACTTGATGTATTTCTTCAGCCAAACACTACAGTTGCAAGGGAATTCGAGCGCTCACAATTGCCCATACAACGGTCTGGTGGCGGCCAGCATGCCCACGACACTCCCTAGTGGAGGGAGCGGCACCACGGTAGACAACTACTATTCCGTCTTGGTCGCGGGGTTCTTCGACTCGGCGGAGCGCATCGCCCGGCTGCGTATGGCCAAGTACGGACGGCTCGCCGGCGTCGAGACCCAAACTGTGTCTTCGAACCAGTACATGCAAACACTCTTCAACCCGGACGGGTCGGCCAACTACTACGACGCAAGTTCAACACCTTTGCGCTGCGAGAAGTCGACGTGGAATGCGTACTCTTCGGACCTCCTCCCGGTCTACTCCTTCCGTGTCAACGGCGCTCAGGTTGTAACAAACAACATCCAAGTCGTCGTCACCTGTCCTGTCTGCAACAATAGCGACGCCTGCTACAACCCGACTGCGACGCTTTCTCAGCGTGTACTCACTTATGATACAGGAAGCTTCCTACTCGACGGCTCTTTTGTGACGGTGGGCAACCTCACCGCTCTCGGAAACGGAGGTTACGTCTACGACTTGCCGCCTGACAAAGCAAGCGTAAGCAGCATCATCGAGTCGAGAAGCTTTACTCCCCTCTACATTTTTCTAAACTCGAACGCGACGACGATGCCCGACTGGAATACATTCGTGTCACTCAACCCCCGCAATCAACGGTACTCGGCGCAGTTCGGAGGAGTAAGCATCCAAGCATACAAGCAAGCGACGGTCTTTGCACCTGGCGGTCAGCAAATCGTGTGCGCATCCAACGAGACCGCTGCCATACCCGGGTCACATTTTTGCTCGATATTGAGCAACTACGCGTTAAACTACTCTGCTACGACGGGCCTCGCCACATTCTCGCCGATTCATTGGCAAGTCTCCTTTGACGTGACGATCAACAGCGGTCTGTACTTCGACACTGTCAACACTGGAAACGGATGCCCGATCATCACGCTCCAACCGACGTCGTCCGGGTCGCTGACGCTCGCGATGCAGAATGATCAGACGGTACCCAGTCAAGTCCGAGTGTTCTATCAACCAGTGAACAACTCTGTAGGAATCACTTGTCCGGGAGTGTGTTGCAACGCGTATGGGTCAACAACACTGATCAGTCCTCGATACACTTCCTACTATGAAATACCTCAATGTGGATGGATCAACCTTACAATAAGCGTCGATGCTCTTCAAGGAGATGGGGTGTTTCTCCCGTGTTTCAACGCATCGGGTGAGAGCCTCTTCTCTCAGTTGGTATCTGCTTCCACAGCGTTGGATGTCCAGTTCCTTAATCCTGTCAATTACACCAGGCAGTATGATAACATGCTGGCAGATTTTTATGTTCAACAGGCATACCAGGCCATACTTGACTACCAAACTGCTCAAGCCGATTATAGTGAACGTAGCCAAGCTCTGATCAGGCAGCTCAAGTCTCGCAGGGACTATTACCAACAACAGATCAGCTCAATTCAATTGTTGATAGGCTTCACGCCCACCTTCCCTCTGAATGCGACAAAACTTGGTGACACTGTCAGTGGGTTGTTGGCTCAAAACACTGCAATCGACGAAGAGGTTCTCACAGTGGATCTTCCGTACATTCAAAAAGAGTTGGATTCGATCAGGACGACTGGTGGCCTTGGATCCGATCTCTTGAATTGGGTGGGTGGTCTGAAGGATGGAGCAGAAGTGTTAGGAGGTTGGTTCTCTGGACTCGGAGACAAAGGCAAGGATGTCCTCGATAGGATCCGTAACTCGTTTGGAAGCGACGGAGAATGTCCTGAGGGCTTGTTTGACGCCATAGTCAATTCGGTTCTGCCGGGTAAGCCTGGCATCCTCAATTATTTGTCTTGTGTGGCTGACGACTTGTTGACTGGCGTTATCACAGTGGTTTGCGTCCTGCTTTTTGGCTGTTGCCTGTGGTACTGCTTCCCTCCCATAGCCAGTTGGGCGTGTCACAAGATAATCGAGAAGGGAGAACAACACAGGAAGAGGATGGACAGGGCGATCAACCGACAGGCTAACAAGGGAAAAGACAAGGGTAAAAAGTCGAAGGAGTACAGTGAGGTGGAGACCGAGGAAGAGGACGACGAGGGTGTTAACACCGACGAGTATGATAGCGACGCACCTCAACGACAACGTAGGAAGAAGAAGACTTCATTCAACTGTTGGAAGAGACGATAGACATACACTTCCTCGTCATGTCTTCTCTCGCCCCTCTCCTCTCTCTTCTTGTCCTGCTTTCTTTGTTGCAACACACACGAGCCGCGATTGCATTCACCGAGTTCAACGATGCTCAGTGTACACAGTCACACGGAACACTCTACTTCGACTGGCCGTCTTCGACTCAATGCCACACTACCGGTGATGTGTATTCGGCTGTCCTCCAATGTACATCCGACGCCACCTCCTCCAACTTCTCGTTCTCCGCGTGGTACACCTCCTCCACCTGCGAAGGTGATCCCCGCGGCGTCATCACATCGTCGGGTAAGGTAGGAGGATGCAACCCCGCCGTCGTCACTATCTCCGGTCAGAACTACAAGGCCTGGGTGATCGCCGACTGCAACTACACCCTCCCTCCCTCCTTCTCCCCTCTCCACCCGATCAACTCCCTCCCCCTCCTCGACCGCTTCCTCCCCTCTCCCACCCCTCCTCCTCCCTCCACCCTCCCCTCTCCTCCTTCCTCCGCCAACTCCCTCCCTCTTCCTCCCACTCTCCCTTCTCCCCCTCCTCCTCCCTCTATCATCCCCTCTCCTCCCTCACCTTCCATCTCCCCTCCCCTTACTCCTCCTTCGATGTTCGAGCGGTTGGTCAAGCGGGTGATGAGGAGGGAGTAGGATGAAGATGAAGGAGCTCGACAGTACGAGGATGTGATGTGTGTAAACAGTGGTACGGAGAGGAATAAATGAACATGATGTGTGTTGATGTCATCTATGGCTGTTGATAAAGTCACTACTCGCTCTCCTCCCCGCTCTCGCTACTGTCTACCACTCCCGAGTAGGAAGGGGGGGAAGAGGATAAACGATGAGAAAGGGGTTGGCGATTGCGGATAGGATAACGGCTCGTGTTCAACGAAGGGAGGGGCTTGACAGCCGACGTCACCCTCAACCACCACAGTAACAAACCTCCGAGGACAACAGCGATCTGACTCTTTGAAGGGGGCGTGGGCGGGGGATTCCACAACGACAACATCAAAAACAGGGGTAACAGTGCTATCAGACAAACCACTATCCACTCGGTGATCCATCGGAACAAACGATACAACAACCGGGGTGTTGAGCTGTGATTGGGATGTAGCTCGTATAACGGATCCAACGCTTCAACCCCACTGAAGATGATTTGAATGACGTAATTGGGGAACGACGCGTACAGGTCGTCCCATTGTTTCATCCCCATGTCGTTGTTGTACGACATACTGGATCGACACCACTCGTAGATCATCAACCGATCCGCCTCCTCGTCCGTCGCTCCAGGTCTGCACTTGTAGAAGCGGGTAGACCGAAGTTTCTCGGCCCATGGCTTCGCCGCATCGTCGAGTCGGGCGAGTTGAGCGGAATCGTAGATTGAGACGGTCATATCGTCGGGAGTGGGATGGGATCACTTGGTAGTGTGATTATATTCTTGACGTACAGGACTGAACTGAATACAACCGCGGAGTAGAGCAGGAGAATGACAGCGTTGATCGAAGACAGAGGCACTCGTCGGTGGATGACGAGAAGTTCGATACAATCGTCGTGTGGACGACTCGAGCTCCAGAAGGCGATGATCACTTGGACTTCAACAATCCAGAAGGTAACGACGATCAACGAGACGGAAACACAAACAAGCCACGAGAAGGGTTCAGCGAGAGACGCTGTTGTCGACATAAACCCAAGGAGGTAGCAGAACGAACAGGAGAGAACTGTGGTGCAACGGGCTGCGAGGAAGACTTGCGTCGTTGTCCAAGTCATATCGACATCATGATGACTCCTCGACGCCGTCGCCGACGAAGACGCGGTGGAAGCGGGCCGTCGCATCCATCTTTATGTGAGTGGGAGTGGTAGTGATGAGAGGATGATGATGAAGAGAGAGAACAGTCACAATCGAGCAAATGACTGTGGTGGAAGACTATTGGCTGTTGTATTCTCAAAACAAAACGAAGTACACCCTCCCTCCTCCTCCCTCACCTTCCATCTCCCCTCCCTCCTCTC
>JAODNN010000047.1 GCA_025465355.1 Blastococcus sp.
AAGTCCTTGTCGTCCGAGCCGCCGTGGACGTACTGCAGCTCGGTCGCCGGCGTGATCGGCCCGTCCATCGCCACCACGGGCACGCCCTGCGACATCAGCGTCTTCACCTGGCTGGAGAAGGTGCCCGCGTCGTAGCTCGCAAGCACCAGGCCGTCCGGCTTGAGGAGCGTGGCCGCCTGGAAGTTCGCCTGGGCGCTCGACGTGTCCGTGTTCGTCGAGGCCTTCCAGGTGATGGAGGCGCCCGCCGCTTCGGCGGCGGCGGTCGCCCCGCAGCGGATGGAGATGTAGAACGGGTCGGCGGCGGTCGGCAGTACCCCGGCGAGCTTGATGGCGCCGCCGGAGCTGGCCGAGCCGGCGCTGCTCGCCTGGCTGCATCCGGTGCAGGCCAGCACCGCCGCGGTCCCGAGAGCCGCGAGGCGCAGGAGTCCGGTCAGTCGCATGTCAGTCTCCAACAGAGTTCGGTGAGGAAGCGGGGGCGGTGGGGAGGGGTCAGCCGCGTTCGCGGCGACCGGAGCGGAACTGGTCGACGGCGACGGCGAGGACGAGGACCGCGCCGGTGGCGACGAGCTGGTAGTACGGCGGGACGTCGATGATGATCAGCCCGTTCAGCAGCACAACGGCGAGCACGGTGCCGAAGAGGGCGCCGATCACGTCCACCTTGCCGCCCTCGAGCAGCGTGCCTCCGATGACGACCGCCGTCAGCGCCGCGAGGCCGTCCTGGTTGTGACCGTTGATGGCGGTCGAGGCGTACCTCGAGATGTCGATGAACGCCGCTATCGCGGCGCAGGCGCCGGCGAACATGGCGAGGTGGACGATCTGTCGCTGAACCCGGATGCCGGCGCGGGCCGCGGCCGTCCGGGAAGAGCCGATCGCGAGCGTGTTCGTCCCGAACACGGTGAACTTCAGCGTTGCCCACACCAGGACCATGAGCAGCAGCCCGACGACGGCCGGTGCGGGGACGCCGAGGATCAGCTGGCTGGTGAAGTGCGTCTGGAGACCGTTGGGCAGACCGCCGATGTCTCCGCCCCGACCGATGACGAAGGCGAGGCCGGTACCGATACCCAGGGTGCCGAGGGTCGCGATCAGCGAGTTCACGTTGAGGTAGGCGATGATCGCCCCGTTCACCAGGCCGAACAGGAGGCCGGTGGCCATGGCGGCGACGAATCCGACCACGAAGGGGCCGGTCGAGGAGGAGAAGTTGCCCTGAGCGTCGGGGGCGCCGGCCATGGCCTGGATGACCCGGGCCGCGACAACGGAGCAGAGCACCAGGTTGGCGCCGATGGACAGGTCGAACTGGCCGGCGCCGAGCATCATCGCCAGGGCCATGGCCAGGATCAGCGCCTGGGTGCCGCCCAGGGCGAGCGCTTGGAAGTTGCCGGCCGACCAGAACACGTGTCCCGGTGACGCGATCGTGAAGGCGATGACGATCAGAACGTCCAGCCCGAGGACCCAGGCGGCGTTGGTTCGGAGCCAGTCGAGGGCCTTGTTGCGAGGTGCCCGGGCGCGGTCATCGACCTGCGGCGTCTCGGCGACCATCGTCTCGACGCTCATGCGACGGCCTTTCGGTAGCCGACCATCGTGGCGACGACGTCGGGCACGGTGAGCCCTGCCGCCTCGGTCTCGACCACTGTCTCGCCGCGCCACAGGATGGCCACGCGATCGGCGACCTTGAGCACGCGGGGGAGATCGTGGGACACGACGAGGACACCGAGCCCGCGCGCGGCGACGGTGCGCATGAGCTCGCACACGATCTCGCTCTGGCGGGCACCCAGGGCGGCGGTCGGCTCGTCCATGAGGACCGCCGTGCTCGACCACATCACCGCTCGTGCCACGGCCACGGCCTGACGTTGCCCACCGGACAGGTCGCTGACCGGGACGGACAGGGACGGCAGACGGATGGAGAGCTCCTCCAGTGCCGCGGCGGCACGCTCGGACATCTCCCGGCGGGCCACGACGCCGAGCCGTCCGCGCACACCGCGGTGCCGAACCTGGTGGCCGAGGAACATGTTGTCGACGACGGAGAGCGCCGGAGCCAGGGCGAGGTCCTGGTGGATGCAGTCGACGCCGAGTCGCTGCGCGTCGCGGACGGTGTCCAGCGTCGTCTCCTGGTCGGCGATGACCAGGGTTCCGGACGAGGGCTTCTCGATGCCGAGGAGGCATTTGAGGAAAGTGGACTTCCCGGCACCGTTGTCGCCCAGGAGGGCGACGACCTTGCCGCTCTCGACGGTGACGTTGGCGTCGGTGAGGGCATTGACGTGCCCGAAGCTCTTGGCCATGTGATGGCCGGCGATGGCGACTTTCGGTCGCAGGACGACTTTCGATCGCACGCCGTCGCCTGCCGTCGTCACCCGGTGTCCTCCGCCTTTGTGGATGGTGCTGGGCCGGTAGGTGGGCACGTTCCCATAGTGAGGGGGGATTGGCAAGCATCACGACTGGGTCGGATCAATGGATCTCCCTGAATTGCCTGTTCATGCGTTAATGTCCGGCCAATAGCGGGATGGGCGAGGGGGTGGGAACGATTCCACGCAAGCCGAATCTTTATGACGTCGCGCGGCTCGCGGGCGTTTCACGCTCCACCGTGTCGCGGGTCCTCACCGGCGCCTCGAATGTCTCCCCCGAGGCGGTCGGGGCCGTCCGGGCGGCGACACGCCGGCTCGGCTACCGGCCGGATCCCATCGCGCGGGCCATGCGCAGCGGGTCGTCCGGATGCATCGGGATGGTCGTGCCCGAGATCGGGAACCCCTTCTTCGCCGAGCTCGTGGAGGCCATCGAGCGTGAGCTCCAGGCCCACGACGTCGAGCTGATGATCACCGACTCCCGGGACAGCGTGGAGAACGAGCGCCGCCGCATCGAGTCCCTGCTCGACCGGCGCGTCGACGGCCTGATCGTGATCCCCGTGGAGTCGCACTCCTCCGCCCCGGCCCTCGCGCACGTGACGGAGATCCCGATCGTGCTGCTCGACCGGCGCGTGGACAACCTGACCGGCGACTTCGTGGGTGTCGACAACGCCGCCGGCATCCACAGCGTGCTGCAGCACATCGCCGAGCAGGGCGCTCGCCGGGTCGTCTTCGTCTCCGGAGACGACTCCACGTCGACCGGTGCCTCCCGGCTGGCCGCCTTCGATACCCAGGTCGCGCGGCTGGTGGGCATCCGTCCGGCGCACCGGCTCGGCAGCTTCACGGTCGAGTTCGGGGAGAAGGCGGCGCACGAACTGCTGGCGGAGGGTGCCCTGCCGGACGCGATCGTGTGCGGCTCCGACGTGGTGGCCATCGGCGTTCTGCACGCGCTCTCCGACTCGGGCATCGGCGTACCGGACGACGTCCTCGTCACCGGGTTCGACGGCATCCGGCTTGCCGACCTGATGCGACCGACGCTGACGACGGTGAGCCAGCCGATCTCGGACCTCGCGGTCGAGGCGGTGCGCCTGGTGCTGTTGCGGATCGGCGGGGACACCGGCCCGACGCGGCGCAGCGAGATCGCACCGGCTCTCCAGGTGCGCCGGTCCTCCACCCGCGGGTCCGCATGAGCCGGCAGGTCGTCGTGGTCGGCAGCCTGAATGCCGACCATGTGGTCGACGTCCAGAGCCTCCCGCTGCCCGGCGACACCGTGTTGGGCCGCCGCCGATCCGAGACCATCTTCGGCGGCAAGGGGGCGAACCAGGCGGCCGCCGCCGCGTCCTTCGGTGGTCCGACTGCCGGGGTGTCGATGGTCGGCCACGTCGGGGACGACGAGATCGGCCGGGAGATGACAGGCGCCCTCGCGGCGCTCGGGGTGGACGTCACCGGGGTGGGCGTCGTCGAGGGCCCGTCGGGACGCGCCACCATCGTCCTGGACCCCGACGGGCAGAACCTGATCCTCGTCGAGGCGGGGGCCAACGCGCTGCTGACCCCGCGTGACGTCGAGACGCAGCAGGTCGCCGAGGCGGTCGCGGTGCTCGTGCAGATGGAGACTCCGCCCGAGACCGTGGCGGCAGCGCTGCGCCGGGCTTCAGGCGTACGGGTCCTCAACCCCGCTCCCGCCGCGGGTGCCATGAGCGTGCTCGGTCTCGCGGACGTGGTCGTCCCCAACCGCACCGAGCTGGCGATCCTGGCCGACGCTTCCGCCGCCCGGACGCATGAGGAGGCGGTCGCACAGGTGAGGTCGCTGGGACTGGCCGCGGCCGTGGTCGTGACGTTGGGCGCCGACGGCGCCCTCGTCGTCGAGCACGGCGCCGACCCCGTCCTGGTGCCCGCCTCGCCGGTCGACGTCGTCGACACCACCGGCGCGGGCGACTGCTTCTGCGGCGTGCTGTCCCTCGAACTCGCCCGGGGGCGTTCCCTGCGGAACGCATGCGGGGCCGCCGTCCGTGCGGCGTCGTTGTCGGTGACCGGGGCCGGCGCCCGGGGTCGCCTTCCGGTTCCGTCCGACTTCGCTTCGTTCCCCTCGCGCGACCGGGAGGCGCCGTGCTGAAGAACCTCGACCCGCTGCTGGTGCCACGCCTGCTGTACCAGCTCGCCGCGATGGGCCACGGCGCCGAGATCGCGGTGGTGGACCGGAACTACCCGGCGTACTCCGCGGGACCGGAGGTGGTGGAGCTCGCCGGAGTCGACACGACCACCGCGATACGGGCGATCCT
>JAODNN010000172.1 GCA_025465355.1 Blastococcus sp.
CGGTCTCGACCATCTGCGTGGCCGCCTTCAACTTGACCGACCCCGCGAAGTTGAAGCCCTCACACTTGAGGAACAGCGACCGCCCGAAGATGGCGCGCAGATCGACGTACAGATCCTCTTCGTTGAAGGCCTGTGGAACGGCGATGACGGGCACGTCGGCCCCCTTCGTTCGTCCGCGCCGTGGCGCGACATGTGTGTGTCGGCCCGCTGACGGGCGGGCCTGCTGACCTCCGCAGAGCGGAGTCTTGCGGCCGGACGGGCTCGTTCTCAATGCGACGATGGGACTAGTACCAACGGCCCTGAAGTCCCGGCCCGGGCAGCCGATGGGTGTCCGGATGAAGCGGCCCCCCTTCGGGACGGAAAGGGGAAGTCCGGTTCGCCGCAGTGCCGCATCAGCGCGGCGGAGTTTGCGTCGGCCCGGGCTGGAGCGCTCGCTGGGATCTGATGCCCGGAAGAGGCGCCACGACTCCCCGTGGATACGGCGCGGGCCGCGAAATCTTCGGCCGATGGGAGATCCGTCATGACGGGGGCGCAGCCTTCAGTACTCGACTCCGCGCAGCGGCTCCCGACGCACCTTGGACTCCACAAAGGCCGCGAGCCGGCCGAGGGTGTCGAAAACGTGACCGGCGATCTCGTCGATCTTGATCTCGATCCCGAACCGATTCTGCAAGGCGACGATGAGTTTGACGACGGTGAGCGAGTCGAGCTGAGGGAGATCGCCGTACAGTCCCGTCTCCGGCCCGAGGTCATCGGCCTGGTCCTCGATGTGCAGCGTGGCCACCACGACGGCCTTGACGTCCTCGAAAATCGCCTGCGAGATCTCTTGCGAGCTAGTCATATGGCTTCTCCTCATCGGTAGTGCAGACCCGACGGCCTGCGATCTGCACCAACAGCTCCGTCGCACGCGTCGGTCTGAAAGGCCGCCACGAGAGTCGACCTGCCTGATGAAGTGCTGCACCGAGGCGGCCATCGGATCGGCTGATCGTGGGGTGCGCGTAGTCGACAGCGGTCACGCGGGCTCCTGAGGGCGGGAGGCGGTGAGCTCGTGACGAAGGAAGCCCCGGTCGAACTTGCCGTTCGGCGATCGGGGCAGGACAGAACGGACCACCACCTCGGCGGGCACCATGTAGCCGGGTAGCACCTGCCGCAGGCGTGCGGTCACCGCGGCCGGGTCGAAGCCGGCGGAATTGCAGGGTGTCACGACGAGGACGATCCGGTGGCCGAGTGCCTCGTCCTCGAGGCCGAGCGCGACGGCATCGTGGACCAGGCCGGTCTCGTACGCCACTTCCTCGATCTCTTGCGGGCTGACCCGATACCCCGATGTCTTGATCATCTCGTCACGCCTTCCGACGAAGTACAGGAAGCCCTCCTCGTCGCGGACGACGACATCACCGGACCAGACCGCCAGCTCGGGCGTACACAGCTCGACCGGACGGTTCGGCGGCGGCCGGAACCGCTCGGCCGTGCGCTCCGCGTCATTCCAATAACCCAGAGCGACAAGCGGGCCTCGGTGCACCAGCTCACCCGGCTCGCCGGGACCACACAGGCCGCCGTCCTCCCGGACCACGAGGATCTCGGCGTTCGGGATGGCCTTGCCGATCGAATCGGGCCGCCGGTCGACCTCCCGGGGATCGAGGTAGGTGGAGCGGAACGCCTCTGTGAGGCCGTACATCAGGTACGGCGTCGCGAACGGGAAGATCGCTCGCAGTCGTTGCAGGGTGACGCGCGGGAGTCGTCCCCCAGTGTTCGCGAAGTAGCGCACCCGGGCCACGGCCTCGGACGGCCACGTCTGGGCTGCGAGCTGGATCCACAGCGGCGGTACGCCCACCAGCCCGGTGATGCGGTGCTCCGCGCACAGCCGGACGACATCCGCCGGCAGCAGGTAGTCGGCGAGCACCACGTGGGCGCCCACGCAGAAGCCGGTCGTCACTTGGCTCAGTCCGGCGTCGAAGCTCAGCGGCAGAACGGCCAGGATCCGGTCCTCTGCCGTGTTGTTCAGGTACGTGCTGACGCTCTCCGCGCCGACGACGAGATTGCGGTGCGACAGCACGACGCCCTTCGGGGCCCCGGTGCTCCCCGACGTGTAGAGGATCGCGGCCACATCCGTCTCGACGCCGCCCATCGGAGGACACACGGCCCGGCTCGCGCGCTCGGCGACCTCCGACCAGGGGAGCACGCGGTAAGGGGCTTCCTCGTCCTCGACAAGCGACCCGCCCAGCACGAGGACGTGGGTGAGTGACTTGCAGCCGGCGAGCTCAGCGCGCAGGGCCCGCAGCCGGTCCGTGGAGGTCACCAGTACCCGTACGGCGCAGTCGTCGAGGATGTGCCTCACTTGCCTCGCCCGCAGCACGGGATTCACCGGGACGAACACGCCACCGGCCCGCGAGCAGGCGAGCAGCGCCACGACGGTCTCGATCCTCTTGTCGAGGAAGACCGCGACGCGCTCACCACCATCGAGCCCGAGGTCGCGCAAGCCGGCGGCCACGAGCTCAGTCTGCTCGTGCAGATCGGAGTAGGAGATCGTGGTCGTCCGCGCGGTGAGGGCGGGCGCGCCGGGGTTGCGTTGGGCGGACCTCGCGACGAGGTCCGGCAACCGGATGATCATTTCGGCGAATTCCCTTCTGTTGCTTTCGCCTGGCAGCCGACGAGTCCCAGCTCTCTGCCCTGTGCCGCTCGTCTCCGAGGGGGGGACGTGGTCATCCGGCGTTCACCTCGACGGTCGGCGCGCAGTCCGCCAGGCGCACCGGGTCAGCCATGCCGACCAGGACTTCACGCGGTCCGGTGAAGGGCTCCCTGCTGTGTGCGCTGCGGATGTTGTCAACGAGCATGAGATCGCCCGCCTGCCAGGGCTCCTGCACCGTTCTGGCCTCGTACACCTCGTTGACCAGCTGCACGACGTCCTCGCCTATCGGATCGCCACCCCCGAAGCGGGTGGTGAACGGCAGCCCCGCGGCGCCGTAGGTGTCGACCAGGAACTCGTGCACCTCGGGGTCGAGCGTCCACTCGTTGAGGAAGGCGATCTGGTTGAACCAGCAGCGCCGACCGCTGACCGGATGCCGCACCACAGCACTGCGGCGCTGCCAGGTACGCAGCCCTCCATCGGGTTGCCACTCGAACTCGATGGCATTGGCGCGGCAGTAGCTCTCGACCGCGCCACGGTCCTCGGTGCCGAACGCTTCGGCGACCGACGCGCCGATCTCCTCGTTGTAGTTGCGGACGAGCATCCAGCCTTCCCGCTCGAGCCGTTCGACGAGTCCACCGGGCAGCGCGTCGAGCACGGCCGTCGAATCCGCGACACCGGTCGCCCCGCCCGTGGTGGGCGCGGACAGGCACGCGAACAGCATCAGACCGGGAAACTCGAGCCGGTAGCTCAGTTCGTGGTGCATGCACATCGGCTGGTTCGACGGCCACTTCGACGAGGAGTACACCCCCTCGGCGTAGGTCTGCCGCTCCGCGAACGCCTCTCTCTCGATCATCAGGCCGGCGGTGGCCAGCCCGCGGAACACGGCAGCGACCTCGGCCGCATCGCGCAGCCCGAGACCGCGGACCAGGACCGCACCGTGCTCGGTGACGACGGCGCGCAAGGCATCGCGCTGCACGGCCGCCCAGCTCGGTCCGTCGCCGGTGGAATCGGCTCGCAGCATCGGGACCCTGTCAGGTTGCAGATCCACGTCCGACAGCAAGGTTGATGAGGACGACATCTCGCTTTCCTTCCAGTTCACACCAGCGAGGAGGAGGTCAGCAGTTCAAGGCTCCTCTGCCGGGTGTCAGTGGCCGCTGACGAGGACGGCGGCGCGGTTGTCACCGAGAGTGGTCTTTCGGGCCTGCAGATCCTCCAAGGGCTCACGCATCTTCGTGGCGGGGTTTCCACCCCAGTGCGCATTCGGTGGCATTTCCTCGCCCTTCATGAGGAAGGAGCTGGCGGCGAGCACCGCGCCGTCGCCCATCGTCACGCCGTAGTGGACCCATGCGCTGACGCCGAGCGTGCAGCCGGCACCGATCACGGAATGGTCGGACTTGAATCCGCCGTCCTCCTGCGAGTGGGTCTGAACAACGCTGTCCGCATTGAGGGTGCAGTCGTCCCCAATCGTGACGAACGTCCGCTCGGGCGCGCGGAAGCCGTCATCGAAGACCCGACGGCCGATCCGCATACCCGCCAGCCGCCAGAGCACGTTCTTGATCGGAGTGCCGTTGAAGATGTTGAGATAGGTGTTGGTAGACAACTTCCAGAAGCGTTCGTGCCGCCAGAAGGCGCGGTCGTAGATCGAGCAACCCTGCGGCCGCAAGGCCTGCAGCGGCCGGATCAGCTGTTCGATCAGGACGTAGTAGGCGACGGTGAAGACGACGATCCCGACGGTGGCCAGGGCGAACGCAAGCGCGCCCAGGGATGCCCAGAGGTCGAGGGCGGCCAGGTAGAGGACGGTGACGGCGAAGGCCAAGATCCAGCGCAGCAGCAGAAACTGCGCCATGGAGATGGTGTTGTAGACGTTCTTGGCCCGGAGGCGGCGGCGCAACTCGTCCTCGCTGCTCACGTCGAGCTGCTTATCGCGCCGAACCGACCGCGGGATCTCGAAGCTGGGCGCTCCGAGCAGGCCTACGCCTTCCCGCACCTGTCCGTCGAAGGGAACCATAACCTTCGACGCGAGGAGGCAGTTGTCGCCCGTCGTCCCCTGAGCGGGATAGGCGATCAGGTTCCCGAGGAAGTTCTCTTTCCCGATCGACACGCGGGACAGGCGGAAGGACGTGTTCGAGTAATCGGCATTGATGATGGACAGCCCGTCCGCGACCATCGTTCCGCTGCCGACCGTGCTGAGGAACGGATTGTCGTGCTTGACGTCCTCGCCGAAGTTCGAACCGGTCTGCCGCACTCCGCGAAGGTCGTAGCCCAACCAACGCAGGTAGTAGACGATGTAGGAGGTGCCGCCGAAGAGAATGTTGAGGAATTTGCTGTTGGTCGTGCGGGCGATCGCGCGGTGGACCCAGTAGTGGAATCCATACAGCGGGTAGACCTTGTCCGGCGTGATGAAGTGGTTCAGCACGCGTGGAACAGTTCCCACGAACACGAGGCCGACGAGCACGGCGCCGAAGAAGAGCACGGTGGAGATGACCAGCGCGTCGTCGCGGTAGAACGCCCAGCTCGTCAAGGTCGACGGTCCCGGGTTCATCAGCGTCGTGAGCTGCGGGACTTTGGTGACCGCGAGGACCACGATGACGAACGTCAGCGGGGCACCCAGCAGGAGCAGGTTCACCAGCTGCACGGTCGCGAAGACGGCCCGTCGCCGGGTGCTGACGTCCATCGCGGGGATCCGCTGCCCGTCGACGCCGGCCGGCTGCGCCGGGGAACCGTGCCAGCGCTCCCCGTCGGGCACGGTCTGTCCGGCGTGCAGCGAGGAGGAGTGCCCGAGCTGGGCCCCGTCACCCATCGAGGTCCAGATGTCGAGCACCGTCACCTCGCCGACGAGCGCATCCTTGCCGAGGCTGACCGCACCCGTCTGGATGATGCCGTCGTGGGCCCGGTAGCCGTTGAAGAACGAGTCCTTCCGGATCACCGCGCCGTCGCCGATGCTGAGCAGGTCGGTGCACACGGGCACGTGCTTGGAGAGGATGACGGCGCCGCGCCCGACCTTCGCGCCCAGTGCCCTCAAATAGAGCGCGTAGAGCGGTGAACCGACGAACAGCGCCATCGGGTTCCGCTGGACCAAGGTCCTGACGAGCCAGAAGCGGAAGTACGCCATGCTCCAGACGCGAATCTCCTGAGGCTTCCACCGGCCGATGAGCACCCACTTGACCAGGATCGGAAGGGTGCAGAGGCCGAGGAACATCACGCCGCCGAACGCGACCGACCGCAGGTAGATGCCGACCAGGTTCGGGGCGGCCGAGACCCACTCGTAGCCCCCTACCGCGACGGTCGCGGTGAGGGCGGGATAGCCGAGGAGGAACAGGAGCTGCAACGCCCCGCAGAGGACGTACTCATCATTGCGGGCCCGCCTCGGGGGCTCAATCAGGGCCGCCGGAGTTGCTGGCTGTGAGGCAGGCGTGGGTTTGGTGTCGGTCTTGGTGTCGGCGAGGGCTGCTTTGGTGTTGGCGAGGGCCGCGGCCAGACTCCCGACCGTCGGATGCTTGTAAACGTCCGGCATCGACACCGCCGGCAGATCGGCCCGCTTGCGCACCCGCGCGCAGAACCGGGCCATCAGCATCGAGTCGGCACCTAGATCATCGAAGAAATGACCGTCGACCGACACGTGATCGGCGCCCACGATATCGGCCAGCACCTCCGCGAAAGCACGCTCACATTCGGTGAGAGCGGTCGGAATACCAGCGGGAACAGCGATCAGGACGTCGGGGGAGTTTCCCAATTCGGACTTCCTCAGGGGAATCGTCGTGCGCAGAGACGGGCTGCAACATGTCGATCAACGACGTCGACGCAGCCGAGGCCGTGCGGCGTCGCTGTCCCCCGTGGATGTGGCAGACGTCCCGCCGTGGATCCTGGACACTTCTCGCCAGGAGCGGCCCGGTCATACCCGCTTGCTCGCGTCAGGCCGCCGCCGAGTGACACTCACCGGGGACCGGGCAGAGCCGCGGCGCTCCGGTGTGCGCCCTCCGACGCGAGGAGTGAATCACCTCCCACAGCCTCGGTGAAAGGTTCCGGACGCTTGCGTCCGAAATTCACAGGTTCTCCCCCGCGGGGTCGGGGGTTCTCCCCCCGCGGGGTCGGGGTTCTCCCGCCGCGGGGTCGGGGGTGGCCGAGCGGGGCACACGAAGACCTAGCCGGACGCCCGGTTCCGGCACGCCGGCGGCGCCGAGGAGTGCTGCCCCTCCCCGGTCCTCCTGCGCACCGCCGGATGTGATCGGTGCGATCCCAATCAGCCGCAAGGACTACCGGGCGCTCTGGCGGTACCGCCCACGGCGACGCCAGTGAGACTCCACGTAGGCGCCGACGAGGCGAATGCGATGTACCGGCCGTCCGCGCTCGTGGCCCATGACCGGCTCGCTCATCCCCGGGCGTAGGCCCAGGTCGGAGTAGTTGTGGGCGCGGCAGGGATCGAACCTGCGACCGCTCGCTTGTAAGCAGATGGCGCCTGAACGCTGTGCCGACCTGCGGCTTCCAGCCTCTTCGCTGAGCGTCGTGGCCTCAGTTGAGCGCTGTCCCTCCATGCGGGACTCCGGGCTGCGCGCGTGGGCGATGGAGGGCACCGGCGACTACGGCGCCGGCCTGGCCCGGCACCAGGCCGACGCAGGAGAGCTGGTGGTCGAACTGGACCGCCCGAAGCGACCGGCTCGCCGCGCGGGGGCGAAGTCCGATCCGATCGACGCCGAGCGCGCCGCTCGTAGCGCGCTGGCCCGCACACATCTGGCCACCCCAAGACCGGCGCCGAGCGTGCCGCGCTGCAGATGCGGCTGACCGCCCGCCGCGCTGCGGTCGAGGCAGCCACCGCCGCGCAGCGCCAGCTACTGGCGCTGGCCATCGCCGCACCGGAGACGGTGCGGGCCCGCTTCCGCGGCCAGAACACCCACGCGATGCTCACCGTCGCCGCCCTCCGCTCGGACCGCCCACGGCTCCTCCGGAACTGTCAACGCCTGGCGCGGCAACGCAGCCGTCGAGCCCCGCGCCCACGGACTTCGCCTCTACCGCAGCCAGCGGCTGCCCAGCGGGGGGACATGCTCCGCCGTACACCAGCCGTCCACGGCGCAGGGTGGCCGGAACATCGTCGCAATCGGAAACCGGTACGCCGCCTACTCTCACGGCACCAGCAGCAGCTACACCCACCTGAACCCGTTCACCATCTTCGGAGCGGGGTTCTGCTGCGATCAGCTGACGACCTACAGGCCTTCCATGAACCGGACCGTTCTGGGTACATTGGAAATCGCACATCGCGTCCGATCTTCCGGGAGGACGCACCGAGTTCGCCGATCACGGCTGGCAGCCCATGCTCGTACATGCCGAAATTCCGCCCCGGAGCTCGAACGGCACCAGTTCGGTGCGCTTCACTCTCGCGCATTGAACGAGAAGTCGACCGACCGCGGTAACGCTCCCGTCTGCAGCGTCGTAGGCATCCGCAGCGCGGACCCGCACTGGTGCCTGCGCTAACCGTGGAGGGTGCCTGCTCCACCGTCAGAAATTGGTGTCCGCCCGTTGGTTGCAGAAGGCACCCGGCGCGCAGGCTTCTTCCTGCCAGCGGAGGGCCGGCGAGGAAACCGAGAAGGAGCCCAGATGACCCGCACCGCCGCCCGCCTCGTCCGCACCGGCCTGGCCGCCACTGCGCTCGCCGCCGGAACCGTCCTCGCAACCGGACTGGCCGCGCCCGCGCAGGCCGGTACCGTCCATCCCTACGGCTACATCACCCAGATGAGCTGCACCGGCGCTTCCGGACGGATCGATTACAGCCCCGGGATCTCGCAGGACGCGCACGCGGAGAAGGCGGTGCTCACCGCCACCCTCACCGGCTGCTCCGACTTCACCGGTCGCACGTTCAACGGCTCCGGCTCGCTGGCGGCGAACCTGTCCGGCAACGCCAGGACCACGGCGGGAAGCCTCTCCGGCAGCTTCGTGATCAACTGGCCCGTCGACTCCGGTTTCAACCCCACTGTCGGAAACGCAGCCGTCAACCTCGCCACCAACACCCTGAACCTGTCCGGCTCCACCAGCGCCACCACCGGGGCCTTCCGGGGCAGCGTGGTCGGCACCGGGTTCACCGTGACCGGGCACACCGGTGCCGGCACGAAGTCCCACCCCACGACTTCGCAGACGCTGGCCAACACGCTCCCGCTGACCGTGCGCCACAACGGCGGCTGACGCCGCAGTCGAGCGCGGGTCGGTACGGGACGGCTGACGGCCTCCTCCTTGCTCAACCCCCTCGCCGGTGCGGCGGATCCCGCCGCACCGGCGAGGATCGTCAGGACCGAGGCCGGTGGTGCGCCGCCCGCTCGTCGGCGGACAGCAGGCCATCGCTCAGCGACGTGCGGTCCGCCTGGAGGGACGTCGCGCCAGGGGGGCCTGCCCACTGCATGGACCACGGCCACGAGCTACGCGGCGACGGTCACGCGGTCACCGAGCGCTACTGCTGGCGGCGACGCCGCCGCGTCCGGGACACACATGCAAGTCGAAGGCCGAGAGGTGGGCGCGGCAGGGATCGAACCTGCGACCGCTCGCTTGTAAGGCGAGAGCTCTCCCGCTGAGCTACGCGCCCGGAACGCCCAGGGTAGGTGCCCCGGGCGCCGGAACCGAGTGGAGCGACGGGATTCCTGCCCCGCCACTCCCCCGACGGGTCAGGCGGCCAGCGAGCCGACCGCGTTCTTCCAGCCCGACTGCTCACGCGGGTCGCCGGGCTGGTTGACCTCGGCGAAGGCGACCGTGCCCTCCGCGTCGATGAGGAAGGTGCCCCGGAGGGCCATGCCCGCCTTCTCGTTGAAGACGCCGTACGCCCGGGCCGTGGCACCGTGCGGCCAGAAGTCGCTCAGCAGCGGGAAGTCGAAGGACTCCTTCTCCCGGAACGCCTTGAGGCTGAACACCGGATCGGTGCTCACCGCGACGACCTTGACCCCGGCGTCCGTGTAGACGGCGAGCTCGTCGCGCAGCTGGCACAGCTCACCGGTGCACGTCCCGGAGAACGCGAAGGGGTAGAAGACGAGCAGGACCGGGGCGCCCCGCAGATCCGCGAGCGAGACGACCTGCTTGTCCTGGTCGGGAAGGCTGAAGTCGGGGGCGGTGTCACCGACGGAGAGACTCATGCCCCCGATCGTCCCTCAGCGGCGGGTGCGAGCGGCCTTCGGGGTCACGAGCCGGATGCCTGACCAGTCCTTGGCAGCGGAGATGCTGCTGGTCTGAGACAGGCCCGCGGTGGGCGCGGCCTCGGTGACGTCTCCGGGCTCCACGTGGCCGGGGCGACCCGACTTGGGCACCAGGAGCCACACCACACCGTCATCGGCGAGCGAGGCGATGGCGTCCACGAGCGCATCGACGAGATCGCCGTCGTCCTCGCGCCACCACAGCAGGACGACGTCGGCCACCTCGTCGGTGTCCTCATCGACCATCTCGCTGCCGGACAGGTCGATGACCGAGTCACGCAGGTCCTCGTCGGCGTCCTCGTCCCAGCCGAGCTCCTGCACGACCATGCCCGGCTTGACGCCCAGCCGGGCCGCCATGCCGGCGCTGTCGACGCTCATCCCTGCTGCTCCTCCAAAGGTTGCCCTGCTACTGACTGGTCCTGGGATGGATGCTTCCCTGTGCGGACACCGAACGCGCGCGAACCCGTCACCGTCGACCTCCATGGATCGCACTGCCGGGAAAGCCGGTCGTACCGCTACGGCTGCTGTCGGCAACGGACACGACCAGCGGGAAGATTCCCCGCAGCCTGGTCATGTCACCCCTCTCGTTCTTGCCGCCGAGCCGCCGCCCGGCCGTTGTGGGCGGGCATCCGGTACGGAGCCCGTCACGCCGGGCCACCGTTGGCGGAAGCGTAGGGCATGCCAGGACTTGCGCAAGCCTGAGCGGAACGGACGGCGACCGGTTCCTGAAATGCCTGTGCAGGACAGGCGTCTCCGAGGCAGTCGCGGAGGTCGCCGCGCGTGCCACGTGACGCCGGGGGCGACGACGAGAGACGATGGGGGCATGAGCGCACCGCAGCAGTCGGACGGCGACCCCGCCCGCGACGTAAGTCAGCCCCGCTCGGTCATCACCAGCGGACTGCCGAGCCAGCTGATCGACACCGACCCCGACGAGACCCAGGAGTGGGTCGATTCCCTCGACGCCGTCGTCGACAACGCCGGCCGCGGGCGCGCCCGGTACCTCATGCTCCGGATGCTCGAGCGCAGCCGTGAGCAGCAGGTCGGGGTGCCGTCCCTCCGAAGCACTGACTACATCAACACCATCCCCCCGGAGCGGGAGCCGTGGTTCCCCGGCGACGAGGACGTCGAACGCCGGATCCGGGCCTACATCCGCTGGAACGCCGCGATCATGGTCCACCGCGCACAGCGACCCGGGATCGCCGTCGGAGGCCACATCTCCTCCTACGCGTCGTCGGCGTCGCTGTACGAGGTCGGCTTCAACCACTTCTTCCGCGGCAAGGACCACCCCGGCGGTGGCGACCAGATCTGGTTCCAGGGCCACGCCTCCCCCGGCATCTACGCGCGCGCCTTCCTCGAGGGGCGGCTCACCGAGCAGCAGCTCGACGGGTTCCGCCAGGAGGTCAGCCACCCCGGCGGCGGGCTGTCCTCCTACCCGCACCCGCGCCTCATGCCGGAGTTCTGGGAGTTCCCCACCGTCTCCATGGGGCTGGGCCCGATCAACGCGATCTATCAGGCGCGGTTCAACCGCTACCTCCACGACCGCGGGATCAAGGACACCTCCGACCAGCACGTCTGGGCATTCCTGGGCGACGGTGAGATGGACGAGCCCGAATCCCTCGGCGAGATCGGCCTGGCCGCGCGCGAGGAGCTCGACAACCTCACCTTCGTCGTCAACTGCAACCTGCAGCGCCTCGACGGCCCGGTACGCGGCAACGGCAAGATCATCCAGGAGCTGGAGTCGTTCTTCCGCGGCGCCGGCTGGAACGTCATCAAGGTGATCTGGGGCCGCGCGTGGGACACGCTGCTGGCCGGCGATCGCGACGGCGCCCTGGTCAACCTGATGAACCAGACGCCCGACGGCGACTATCAGACCTACAAGGCCGAGGACGGCGCCTTCGTCCGCGAGCACTTCTTCGGGCGTGACCCGCGCACCCGCAAGCTCGTGGAGGGCATGAGCGACAAGGAGATCTGGAACCTCTCCCGAGGCGGCCACGACTACCGCAAGGTCTACGCGGCCTTCAAGGCGGCGCAGGAGCACAAGGGCCAGCCGACGGTCATCCTCGCCAAGACGATCAAGGGCTGGACCCTCGGCAGCCACTTCGAGGGCCGCAACTCCACGCACCAGATGAAGAAGCTGACCGCCGAGGACCTCAAGCTCTTCCGCGACCGGCTCTACCTGCCGATCCCGGACGAGGCGCTGGACAAGACCCTGCCGCCCTACTACCGGCCCGACCCGAAGTCCGACGAGATGCAGTACATGCTCGAGCGCCGGCAGCAGCTGGGGGGCGCGGTACCGCGGCGACGCTCGGAATTCAAGACGCTCAAGGCGCCCGAGGAGAAGGCCTTCGACGTCCTCAAGCGTGGTTCCGGCAAGCAGGAGGTGGCGACGACGATGGCGTTCGTCCGCCTGCTCAAGGAGCTGCTCAAGGACCCCGAGCTCGGGCCGCGCTTCGTGCCGATCATCCCGGACGAGGCCCGCACCTTCGGCCTGGATGCCTTGTTCTCATCGCACAAGATCTACAACCCGGCCGGCCAGCGCTACACCTCGGTCGACCGGGAACTGATGCTGGCGTACAAGGAGTCCGAGTCGGGCGTGATCCTGCACGAGGGCATCAACGAGGCCGGTTCCGCGGCGTCGTTCACCGCTGTCGGCTCCTCGTACGCCACGCACGGCGAGCCGATGATCCCGATCTACATCTTCTACTCGATGTTCGGGTTCCAGCGGACCGGTGACGCCTTCTGGGCTGCCGCCGACCAGATGACGCGCGGCTTCCTGCTCGGCGCCACGGCCGGCCGGACGACGCTCAACGGCGAGGGCCTCCAGCACGAGGACGGCCACTCGCTGCTGCTCGCGCACACCAACCCGGCGGTGGTGTCCTACGACCCGGCGTTCTCCTACGAGGTCGGGCACATCACCAAGGACGCCCTGGTCCGCATGTACGGCCAGGACCCGGGTGGCCCGCTGGGCGACGCCCGGTCGGCCGACGTCATGTACTACCTGACGGTCTACAACGAGCCGTTCCACCAGCCGGCCGAGCCGGAGAACCTCGACGTGCAGGGCCTGCTGGCCGGGATGTACCGGTATGCAGAGGGCCCCGACACGGGCGGACAGAAGGCACAGATCCTGGCCTCCGGCGTCGCGGTTCCCTGGGCGTTGCGTGCCCAGGAGCTCCTCGCGCAGGACTGGGGCGTCTCGGCGGACGTGTGGTCGGTGACCTCCTGGGGTGAGCTGCGGCGGCAGGCCGACCGGGTCGCCGAGCACAACCTGCTGCACCCCGAGGAGGAGCCGCAGGTTCCCTACGTCACCTCGCGGTTGCAGGAGGCGCAGGGCCCGGTCGTGGCGGTGTCGGACTGGATGCGGGCGGTCCCCGACCTCATCGCCCCGTACGCGCCGCACGGGATGCAGTCACTGGGCACCGACGGGTTCGGCCTGTCCGACACCCGCCCAGCGCTGCGCCGGTACTTCCACGTGGACGCCGAGTCGATCGTCGTCCGCACGCTGGCCTCACTCGCCGACTGGGACCAGCTGGACCGCGACGTCGTCCGCCAGGCGGTGGAGAAGTACCAGATCCGCGACGTTCGGTCCGCGCCGGCGGACACCACCACCAGCCCGGAGCAGCAGCCCGAGGCCTGACGGCACGGCCGATGTGCCCCGTGGTGCGTTCCGGAGCGGAACGCACCACGGGGCACTCGGCGCTCAACCGGCGAGTGCCCGCAGGGCCATCTGGGCGTAGAGCGCCACCCCGGCCGGCAGCGGCTCCTCGTCGAAGACGACGAGGTTCGAGTGGTTGCCGGGCGCGGTCTCGGGCTGGAATCCGGGCGGGCAGGCACCCAGGAAGGCCATCGCGCCGGGGACCCGCTCCAGCACATAGGAGAAGTCCTCCGCCCCCATGAGCGGTGCCGGCATGAGCGCACTGGCGCGCTCCCCGAGCAGGGCGGCGGCCGTCTCGAGCACCTGGGCCGCCACCCCGGCGTCATTGACCGTCATCGGGTAGCCCTCGACGTGCTCGAACTCCAGCGTCATCTCGTGCGCCGCGGCGACGTGCGCCGCCACCCGCTGGACTGCGGCCAGCACGTCGGCCCGCTGCGCCGCGGACAGCGTCCGGATCGTTCCCTCCAGGAACGCGGTGTCGGGGATGACGTTGTTGGTCGATCCCGCCGCGATGTGCGCGACCGTGACCACCGCGGGATCGAAGATGTCGACCCGGCGGGTCACCATCGACTGGAGTGCGAGCACGATCTCGGCCGCGACCGGGATCGGGTCGGCGGCGGCGTGCGGCATGGAGGCGTGACCCCCGCGGCCCCGCACGACCATTCGCCACTGGTCGGCGGCGGCCATCATCGGGCCGGACCGGACGTTGATGCTGCCGCTGGCGAACGTCGAGCTGATGTGCAGCGCGAATGCGCCGCTCACCGGCGCTTCCGGGACGACGTCCAAGAGACCCTCCTCGAGCATGTACCGGGCACCGTGGAAGCCCTCCTCCCCCGGCTGCACCATGAAGACGACCTGGCCCGCGAGCTCGTCACGGCGGCCGGCCAACAGCCGGGCGGCGCCGAGCAGCATCGCCACGTGCGTGTCGTGCCCGCAGGCGTGCATCGCGCCTGGCACCTCGGAGGCGAAAGGCAGCCCGGTGTCCTCGTGCACCGGCAGGGCGTCCATGTCGCCGCGCAGGAGGTACGTCGGGCCGGGTCGCGCCCCCCGCAGGACGCCGACGACCGAGCTGGTCGACTTCCCGGTGGTCACGTCGATCGGCAGGCCGGCGAAGGCGTCCAGCACCGTGGCCTGGGTGCGGGGCAGCTGCAGCCCGATCTCGGGGTACCGGTGCAGCTGCCTGCGCAGCTCGATGGTCCGGTCGGCGTCGGAGTAGGCGGCGGAGAGCAGGTCTGCGGCGCTGGTCGGCATGCGCTCCACTGTCGCCCATGGAGCTGGGAGGCTGCCTGTCAGCCCCGAGGCGGCGACGGGAAGGGGCGGAGGCGTCAGTCCCGGGCCCAGGCGGGCCGGGCGACGTCCAGCTGCCAGACCAGGACCGTCAGCTTCTCCTCCGCGGTGAACGCCCCGCCCGTGCCGTGGGTCACCTGGGTGTCCGTCGCGGAAACGACGAGTTGCAGCCCCTCCGGCACCTCGGCCCGCTCCCCCTCGCTCAGGGTGGCCAGCCACAGCCGGGCATCCGGACGGCCGAGCTCCACCCAGCCGTCCGGGCGGGGATGCACCTCGTGTGCCGGTGGTCCGTCCGTTCCCGTGGCCCGCAGGTAGCACTGCAGCACCCTCGCGCCGTCCTCCCCCGCCACCTCGTCGTGGTCGAGCCCCGCACCGGCGCGCAGCACCGCGACGTCCCCGGCCCGGAGCTGCGCGCCGTCCCCCCATCGGTGCTGCAGCGAGCCGGACACGACCACGGCGACGACGTCCACCGCGCGGTGCTCGTGCCGCCCGTAACCGCCACCGGGACCGAGCCGGTCGTCGGCCACGCGGAGCAGGGGCCCGACCGAACCGTCGTCGGGGGCGAGCAGCACGCGCTGATCCACGCCGGTCACCGTCGTGGCCTCAGGGCCGCCCGGCCGCCGGGTAGCACACCGAAGAGCAGGGCGGTCAGCATCGCCCAGGCGACGCCGAGCGACCAGCCGGCCACGACGTCGCTGAGGTAGTGCAGGCCCAGCCACATCCGGGAGAAGCCGACGACGACGACGAGTGCCAGCCCGACCGCGAGCGAGATCCGGCGTGCGCGCGCCGAGAGCAGCGGCCAGGCGAGCACGAGGCCAACGGTGACCGCGGTGGCGATGCCCGAGGAGTGTCCGCTCGGAAAGCTCAGCGACTGCAGGTGGGCGCCGCCATGGGCGAACTGCGGCCGGGGCCGGCCGACCAGGTCCTTGCACAGCGTGGTGAGCGGACCGATCAGCGCAAGCGTGACCAGCACCCATGCCCCCGTCCACCAGGCCTTCCGCCGCGCCAGCAGCACCAGCACCGGGGCGGCGACCACGAGCCGCACGAGCGTCAGCCCCGGGGCGGTCACGACCTGGAGCAGCGCGTCGAGCGCCGCGGACCGGTGGTCGCCGGCGTAGAGATCCCGGCTGACGGCGGTATCCAGTCGCAGCTGCGGCGCGAACCCGACGTAGACGCCGATCCCGAGGAGCACGATCAGCAGAACGCAGGCCAGGACGACGGCCACGACCCGAGAGCGGCCCTCCCCGCTCCCGGAGGCGGCGGGAGCACGCGGACGACTGACCGCCGGGCTGCGATCCGGGGGAATGCTCACGTGTCCACTCTCCCCGGCCCGGGCTCGCGTGACACGCTGGCTGCGTGACCAGCAGGGTGAGTAACCGCCCGCCGAGCGAAGCAACGCTCCGGCGACTGGAGCGTTCGTCCGGCTCGCTGGCCACCCGGGCCATCGCCCGGATGGACGACGAGCTGACCTGGTTCCGCGCCATGCCGGCCGACCAGCGCTCGTGGGTGACGCTCGTGGCGCAGAACGGCATAGCGTCCCTGGTGGACTGGTGCCGCCATCCCGGTCGCCCTCCCCGGCTCACGGGCGAGGTGTTCGGCGCCGCGCCGCGCGAGCTCGTCCGGGCCGTCGCCCTCAAGCAGACCGTGGACCTGATCAAGGTGACCGTCGACGTGATCGAGGACCACGTCGCCTCGGTCGCCGAGCCCGGTGACGAGGACGCGTTGCACGTGGCCGTCCTGCAGTTCAGCCGTGAGGTCGCGTTCGCCACGGCGCACGTCTACGCAAGCTTCGCCGAGGATCGCGGTGCCTGGGATGCACGGCTGGAGGCACTGGTCGTCGACGCCCTGGTCCGCGGGGAGCGCTCCGAGGAGCTGTCCGGCCGGGCCGCCGCGCTCGGCTGGGCCGGGATGAGCCCCGTCGTGGTGCTCGTCGGGGCCACCCCCGCCGGCGCGGAGGACCCGCACGCGGCCGTGCGCCGAGCCGCGCGCGCCCTGCGCAGCGAGGTGCTCGTCGGGGTGCACGCCGAGCAGTTGGTCGTCGTCCTGGGCGGCACCGACGAGATCGAGTCTGTCGCCGTACGGGTCTGCGACCAGTTCGGTGCCGGCCCCGTCGTGACCGGTCCGGTGGTGGACAGTCTCAGCCGGGCCGGCGAGTCCGCGGCAGTCGCCCTCGCTGGGCTGCGCGCGGCCTCCGCCTGGCCTGATGCCCCCCGGCCGGTGGCGGCCGACGCGCTGCTGGCCGAGCGGGCCCTGGACGGCGACCCGCTGGCCCGCATCGCCCTGCACGAGCGGGTCGCGGTCCCCCTCCAGGCCGCCGGTGGCGAGGTGCTCGAGACGGTGCGGGCGGTGCTCAACAGCGGTGGCAACCTCGAGGCGAGCGCCCGCGCGATCTTCGTGCACCCCAACACCGTGCGGTATCGGCTCAAGCGCGCCGCCGAGCTGACCGGGCTGTCGGCCACCGATCCGCGCGGGAGCTGGACGTTGCAGGTGGCCCTCGCCCTGGCCCAACTCGACGGGGACCGTTCGCTCTGGCATTGACGCGCGGTCGCCGCTACGCAGGCCGGTACCGGAAAGCGTGTGGTGTCTACCACGAAAACCCCGTCTGACCCGTGCTTTACGGGCGTGATTTAGAGGGTTCCTACAAAGATCACGGGTGTGCTTTTTGCCGCCCGCCGACGCGCGAGCACCTCGATCACTGGCACGGTGGACGACGTGCTGGCCGTTCTCGCCCCCGGACAGGGTGCCCAGAAGCCCGGGATGCTGAGCCCCTGGCTCGATCTCCCCGGAGCCGAGTCCTTCTTCCGCTGGGCCGGTGCGATCGCCGACGCCGACCTGCTGACCCTCGGCACCACCGGCGACGCCGAGGCGATCAGGGACACCGCGGTCACCCAGCCCCTGGTCGTCGCGATGAGCCTCTTCGTGGCGCGTGAGCTCGGAGGCCTGCCGGGCCCCGTGGCGCACACCCCGCACGCCGGCCGGGACGTCGTCATCGCCGGGCACAGCGTGGGCGAGCTGACCGCGGCGGCGCTGGCGGGCGTGCTGTCCGTCGAGGCAGCCATCGCCTTGACCGCCGTCCGCGGGCGGGCCATGGCGGCAGCCTGCGACCGGACGCCGACCGGCATGTCCGCCGTCCTCGGCGGTGAGCCGGACGAGGTTCTCGCCGTGCTCGAGAGGCACGGGCTGACCCCGGCCAACATGAACGGCGCGGGACAGATCGTCGCCGCCGGCTCGCTCGACGGGCTGGCCGCCCTCAAGGCCGACCCGCCGGCGAAGGCCCGGGTCATGCCACTGTCGGTGGCCGGCGCGTTCCACACCTCCTACATGGCCTCCGCCCGCGAGGAACTGGAGGGCCTGGTCGGTGGCCTGTCTCCCGCCGACCCGAGCCGCCTCCTGCTGTCCAACGCCGACGGAGCGGCCGTCGACAGCGGCGCCGAGGCGCTGTCGCGGCTGGTCAGCCAGGTCACCAGCCCCGTCCGCTTCGACGCGTGCCTGGACACGATGCGCGAGCTGGGCGTCACCGCCGTCGTCGAGCTGCCGCCGGCCGGCGCCCTGACGGGGCTGGCCAAGCGCGAGTGGAAGGGCGCCGACATCGAGTTGCTCTCACTCAGCAGCCCGGCCGACCTGGACCGCGCCCGCGAGCTGATCGACACCGAGCGCGGCCGCGCCGAAGCCCAGCACCTGCTCGACTGGCGGGTCGTCGTCGCCCCCGCCCGCGGCACGGTCAGCCCCGCCGAGGTCGCCGAAGGAACCCATCTCCCCGCCGGCACGCCGCTCGGCTGCATCCGCAGCCGGCGCGAGCAGGTCGACGTCTCGGCCGGGTATGCCGGGGTACTCGCCGAGTGGCTCGTGCACGAGGGCGACCTCGTCGACGCCGGTGACCCCATCGCCCGCCTGTACCCGGAGGTCAACGCGTGACCAACCGCATCCAGCTTCCCCCCACCGCACCGGGCGCCCGGATCCTCGGACTCGGCTCCTACCGACCCCGTCGGCGGGTGACCAACGACGACCTCGCGCAGACGATGGATACCAACGACGAGTGGATCCAGACCCGCGTCGGCATCGCCGAGCGCCGCTGGGCGTCCGATGACGAGACGCTGGTCGAGATGGCCGTTGCCGCCGGCGGGAAGGCCCTCGCGGCCAGCGGCCTGCCCCCCGAGGACATCGACCTCGTGGTGCTGGCCAGCGCCAGCTTGCGGGTGCCGATCCCGGGCATCGGCCCACAGGTCGCCTTCCGCCTCGGCATCCCCCGCCCCGGCGCCTTCGACCTCAACGCCGGCTGCGCCGGCTTCTGCTACGCCCTGGGGATGGCGTCCGACGCCATCCGCGCCGGCGACGCGCGCAACGTGCTGGTCGTGGGCGTGGAGCGGCTGACCGACGTCACCGACCCGACCGACCGCAGTACCGCGGTGATCTTCGCCGACGGCGCGGGTGCCGCGGTGGTCGGGCCGTCCGACGAGCCGGGCATCGGCCCCGTCGCCTGGGGCAGCGACGGCGACCAGTTCACCGCGATCGAGATCGCCGCCGGCAGCTCGACCATGAGCATGGCCGGTCAGGCGGTGTACCGCTGGGCGACGACGAAGCTCACCGAGACCCTCGTCGCGGCGATGGAGAAGGCGGGCGTGGGTCCGGCCGACATCGACGTCTTCGCCCCCCACCAGGCCAACCTCCGGATCGTCGAGTCGATGACCAAGCGGCTCGGGTTCTCCGACGACACGGTCGTGGCGCGCGACATCGTCCAGTCCGGCAACACGTCGGCGGCCTCCATCCCCCTGGCACTGACCGCGCTGCTCGAGTCCGGTGAGGCGAAGTCCGGCGACCTCGCGCTGGTGCTCGGCTACGGCGCCGGGCTGACCTTCGCAGGCCAGGTGCTGGTCCTGCCATGAGCCGCCCCGCACCCCATGAACCCCGGGACACCCTGTCCCGGCCGCCGGCGGGACCCCCGCCCGGTCGCAGAGCCCCCTTCGAGAGAGAGGACCCCGCGTGAGCCGCGAGGACATCCAGACCGGTTTGGCCGAGATCCTGGAGGAGGTCGCCGGCGTCACGCCCGCCGACGCCACCCCGGAGAAGTCCTTCACCGATGACCTCGACGTCGACTCGCTGTCGATGGTCGAGATCGCCACCGCCGTCGAGGACAAGTTCGGCGTCGCCATCCCCGACGACGAGCTCGGGAACATCAAGACCGTGGGCGACGCGATCAGCTTCATCGAGAAGAACCAGGGCTAAGTCCCGATGGTCCGGCCGCCCCTCGTGGGCGGCCGGACCCGGCTCCCCCCGAACCCCCCGGCCACGCTGGCCGAAGTCCCAGGAGGAAGACCATGAGCACGTCCGCCACCGACGTCGTCGTCACCGGGCTCGGCGCCACCACGCCCCTCGGCGCCGACGTCCCCAGCACCTGGGACGCGCTGCTCGCCGGCCGGTCGGGGGTCAGCCGGATCACCGACGACTGGATCAAGGATTTCCCTGCCCAGCTCGTCGCCCGCCTCGTGGCCGACCCCGCCGAGCAGATCGACCGGGTCCGCGCCCGCCGCCTGGACCGCAGCCAGCAGGTCGCGGTCATCGCCGCCGAGGAGGCCTGGCGCGAGTCCGGGGCCGCCGACGCCGGTGTCGTCCCGGAGCGGATCGCCGTCGTCTTCGGTACCGGCATCGGTGGCGCGCTCACCCTGCTCGGCCAGGACGACATCCTGGAGGAGAAGGGTCCCAAGCGGGTCTCCCCCTTCACCATCCCCATGCTCATGCCCAACGGACCCGCCGCCGCGGTGGGCCTGGCGATCGGGGCCAAGGGCGGTGTCCACGCACCGGTCAGCGCCTGCGCCTCCGGCGCCGAGGCCATCCGCTGGGGCCTGGATCTGCTCCGCTTCGACCGCGCGGACGTCGTCCTCGTCGGCGGCACCGAGGCCTGCGTCCACCCGCTGCCGATGGCCGGCTTCGCGGCGATGCGGGCGATGTCGACCCGCAACGACGAGCCCGAGCGCGCCTCCCGCCCGTTCGACAAGGCCCGCGACGGCTTCGTCCTCGGTGAGGGCGCGGCGGCACTGGTGCTGGAGCGCGCCGACGCGGCCAAGGCCCGCGGCGCCCGGGTGCACGCCCGTCTCGCCGGCGCCGGTGGCACCGCAGACGGCTACGACCTCGTCGCCCCGCATCCCGAGGGCGAGGGTGCGGCGCGGGCCATCTCCGCCGCGCTCCGCGACGCCGGCCTCACCCCGAGCGACATCGGGCACGTCAACGCGCACGCCACGTCCACCCCCGTCGGAGACACCGCGGAGGCCGCGGCGATCCGCTCGTCCCTCGGCGAGCACGTGCTGGTCAGCGCCACGAAGAGCCAGACCGGCCACCTGCTGGGTGCCGCCGGGGCCCTCGAATCGGTGTTCACGGTCCTCGCCCTGCGCGAGCAGATCGTGCCCGCGACGGCCAACCTCGACGACCCCGACGACAACGCCGCCGTCCAGGCGCTCGACATCGTGCGTCACGAGCCCCGCCGTACCTCCTTCTCCGCCGCAGTCAACGACTCGTTCGGCTTCGGCGGCCACAACATCGCGCTGGTGTTCACCACGGCGTGAAAGAGGACCCCGCTGCCCCCCGCCGCTCGCACGCTCGCGGCGGGCCCCTGCAGCGGCGCCGACGAGCCGGTCCCGCCAGCGAGGAGAGCCCGTGACCACAGCCCACGCCATACCGACCTTGCCTGCCACCGACCCCCGCGACCCGGAGGACCGGCTGCTCCGGTTCTTCGACGAAGGGTCGATGCGGCCGCTGATGGCCCGCGACTCCTCCGGCGTCCTGACCGCCCGGGGCACCGTCTCTGGGTCGCCGGTGATCGCCTACTGCACCGACGCGACGGTCATGGGCGGGGCGATGGGGGTCGACGGCTGCCGGCACATCGTCGACGCCACCGACACGGCGCTGCGCGAGCGGGTGCCCATCGTGGCCATCTGGCACTCAGGCGGCGCGCGGCTGGCCGAGGGAGTCACGGCGCTGCACGCCGTCGGCGAGGTGTTCGCCGCGATGGTGCGGTCCTCCGGGCGGATCCCGCAGATCTCGGTGGTGCTCGGGCCGGCCGCCGGTGGCGCCGCCTACGGCCCCGCGCTCACCGACCTCGTGATCATGGGTCCCGCGGGACGCGTCTTCGTCACCGGTCCCGACGTCGTCCGCTCCGTCACGGGCGAGAACGTCGACATGGAGAGCCTCGGCGGCCCGGACACGCACGGCCGGCGCAGCGGCGTCGTCCACGTGGTGACCGACTCCGAAGAAGCTGCCCTGGAGACCGCCCGGACGGCCGTGGATCTCCTGGCCGACCAGGGGACGTTCGCGCCGGCCGGGAACGAGCCGGACGTCGACCTCGGCGCGCTCCTCCCCGAGCAGACCAACCGGGCCTATGACGTGAAGCCCCTGATCGCGGCGGTGCTCGACGGTCCCGGCCTGGAACTGCACCCGCGGTTCGCGCCCAACATCGTCACCACGCTCGGCCGACTGTCCGGCCGGACCGTCGGTGTCATCGCCAACAACCCGCTCCGACTGGGTGGCTGCCTCGACTCGGCGTCGGCGGAGAAGGCGGCCCGCTTCGTCCGCATGTGCGACGCCTTCGGGGTGCCGCTCGTCGTGCTGGTCGACGTGCCCGGCTACCTGCCCGGCGTCGGCCAGGAGTGGGACGGCGTGGTCCGGCGCGGGGCCAAGCTTCTGCACGCCTTCGCCGAGGCAGTCGTCCCGCGGGTGACGCTGGTGACCCGCAAGTCCTACGGCGGCGCCTACATCGCGATGAACGCGCGGTCCCTGGGCGCGACGACCGTGTTCGCCTGGCCGGGCGCCGAGGTCGCCGTCATGGGGGCGAAGGCCGCCGTCGGCATCCTGCACCGCAAGAAGCTCGCCGCTGCGCCTCCGGGAGAGCGCGAGGCGCTGCATGCCCGGCTGGCCGAGGAGCACGAGCGGATCGCAGGCGGTGTGAACCGCGCGCTGGAGATCGGCGTCGTCGACGAGGTGGTGCAGCCGACCCAGACCAAGCGCCGGCTGGTCGCGGCCCTGGCCGACGCCCCTCCCGGACGCGGAGCACACGGCAACATCCCCCTCTGACCCTCCCCCGATGATCAGGTGACCTGGTCATCGGGCGTCCTGGCTCACGGTCGACGGTGAGCCAGGACGCACGACGGTGAGCCAGGCGGCGGGACGGCGGGACGGCGCGGCGTCAGAGATGTGCCGGCGCCGGGCCGGTCTGCAGGCGCGCCAGCCTGACCACGCCCACGGTCAGGAGAACCAGCCCCGCCAGCTGACCGGCGCGGGCCGCCCAGCCGCCTGCGAGCGTCTCTCCGTAGGCGACGGTGGCGAGGACGACCGCGACCACCGGCTCGAGCACGGTCATCGACGGCAACGATTCGATCAGCGTTCCGGCGCGATAGGCCAGCTGGGCAGTGGGGAACGCGACCGCGCCGACGACGATGAGGGCGGCCAGCGACGGGCTGTGCCACCAGGTGGTCAGCGGATGCGCGACGACGTCCTTGAGCAGTAGCCCGGTGACCCCGAAGCCGGTGCCGGCCGCGACGCCGAGGACCAGCGCGCGGTGCGGCGCCCGCGGCCGACGGCTCCACCCCCACGCCGCCGCGGAGAGGAGCAGCGCACCCACCGTGACGGCGAGGAGCACCAGCGGCCGGCCCGTCGCCCGCCCCGCCGAGGGCCGGGCCGAGAGCAGGAAGACCGTCAGCCCGACGACGACGACACCCGCCGCCAGCCATTCCGGTTTCTCCGGCAGCCGTCGGTCGGGGTGGCCGCGATCGACCAGTGCGCCGAGGGCGAGGGAGAAGACCAGGCCGCTCGAGAGCACCGGCTGGACGAGGATCACCGGCCCGTTGCGCAATGCGTAGGCGTGCAGGACGACGCCGATCCCGGCCGCCGCCTGGCCGGCCAGCCAGGAGGGGTGGCGGAGCACACCGAGAACCAGCCGCAGCGCCCGCCGGCGCCCCGGAGGTGCCTCGACCGACGTGACGGCCCGGTGCTGCACCACCGTCGACGTCGCGAAGGAGAGCGCCGAGAGCAGCGCCAGCCCGACCGCGATCATGGACGCCGGGCGAGGTGCGCGCCGAGCGGGCGGACCACCAGGGCGCGCCGCTCGAGCTCGGCGGCCAGCAGTGGCAGAGCCGCGGCCGTCGCCACCCACGAACGGGGTGTGGCGGTGCAGTCGGAGTCGTGCAGCAGCAGCGTCGCGCCCGAGCGGAGGCCATCGAGCATGCGGTCACGGATCCGGTCGGGCGTCGTCCGCTCCCAGTCCCGGCCCCAGGCGGTCCAGAGCACCGGTGTCAGCTCGAGCCGGGCCGCGGCCCGGAGGGAGCCGGCGCTGAGCACCCCGTAGGGCGGCCGGAACCATCGCGGCCGCACCCCGGTGGTCGCGGTGATCGTCGCGGTGGCCCGCTCCAGGTCGCGGCGGACCGAGCCCGGGGTCCGACCGAGGTGGTTGCGGTGCTGATCGCCGTGCACGCCGATCTCGTGCCCCGCGGCGACGACGGCGCGGGCGACGTCCGGATGCCGGCGGACCTGCGAGCCCAGCAGGAAGAACGTCGCCGTCCACCTCAGGTCAGCGAGCGCGGCCAGGACCGCCGGGGTGCCGTCCGGGTCGGGACCGTCATCGAAGGTGAGGGCCACCCCGCCCGGAGCGCCGCGCCCGGCCAGGCGCGGGAGCATGCGACGGAGCGGACCCCGGGCGGTGAGGCTGGGTGCGGCGTGCACCGCGGCGAGGCCGGCCAGCGGTGCGACGACTGCCAGACCCCGTGCGGTGCCGGGCCTCACGCCGCGACGCGCAGCACCGGCAAGAGGGCGAGCACGTCGTCGGCCGGGTCGCCGAGCACGGCGGGGTTGCGGCCGCGCCGCACCTGCTCGTGCAGCGCGGCGGCGAGTTCCTCGGCCGTCTTCGGCCACGGCGCCAGGCCGTACTGCTCGAGGACGGCGGCATTCGCCCGGCCGTGGCCGGGAATGGGGCGATAGGTGACCGCGGGCAGGCCCGCCACCAGCGACTCGGTGAACGACAGGCCGCCCGCGTTGTGCACCAGCACGTCGGCGACCTGGAGCAGCAGGTGGACGTCCGTGCGCCAACCGAGCGCGACCGCTCCCGGCACCGCGGCCAGCTCACGGCGCAGGCCCTCGTTCCGCCCGCACAACACCAGCGGCACCAGGCCGGCCCGCGCGACATCGACGACCGACGGCAGCAGGTCACCGACACCGAGCGAGCCGCCGGCCAGGAGCGCGACCGGACGCTCGGCGGGGAGGCCCAGCTCGTGGCGCAGGCGGGCCACCTCGGCCGGGGGCACGGGCTCGGCGAACCGCCCGGGCACCAGCGGGCCGGACGCCGTCAGGGGAACGCCGTAGGCGGCCTCCCCCTGCTCGGCGGTCGCTCTGGTCACGGTGAGGTGCCGGTCGACGGCCTCGTGCACCCAGCAACGGTGCGCCGCGGGGTCGGTCAGATAGGTCACCACCGGCACGCCGCATTCACCGCTGGCCCGCAGGTCGCCCAGCACCTGGCTGGCCAGCGGATAGGTGGACAGCACGAGGTCGTAGTCGCCGTCCGCGAGCCAGGCCCTGATCCGGTCGGCGCCCCGCGCGCAGAACGCGCGCGTGATCCGCCAGATCGGCCCCTCGTGCTCGATCCGGCTGAACAGCAGCTGGAAGGCCCCGGGCACGTGGTCGACGCTGGTCGTGTATCCCTCCCTGCAGAGCAGGGACAGCCAACGCGGCACGGTGTCCAGGAAGTCACGGACGTCGACGGCGACGTCCACGGCACGCAGCCGCTCGGCCAGCTCACGCGCGGCTCCGTCGTGCCCCGCGCCGACGCTCCCACTCACGATGAGGACGCGGCGGTCGTGCCCCACCGCCGGCTTCGGGGGGAGAAGAGCGGTCACGCGAAGCTCCTGTCTGCTCGGGAGGGCCGGCCCCGGCCCTGCTCCACCGTGGCCCACGCCTGCCCATCGACCGGCAAGGTCAATGGAAACGTCGGGTAAATGTTCCGGGCGCCTACCCTTCGCGCATGGCCGACCTCCTGGTCGTCGAGGACGACGAGACGATCGGTTCCGCCCTCACGGGCGGCCTGGACAGCCATGGTCACGCCGTCTGCTGGGAGCGCACCGGGGCGGGCGCCCTGGACCGCGCGGCGGCGCAGCCGTTCGACCTGGTCCTGCTCGATCTCGGGCTGCCCGACCTGGACGGCGTCGAGGTGTGCCGGCGCTTGCGGCTGGCGCAGCCAGGCACCGTCCTGGTGATCCTCACGGCCCGCCGCGACGAGATCGACGTCGTCGTCGGGCTGGAGGCCGGGGCCGACGACTACCTCACCAAGCCGTTCCGCTTCGGCGAACTGCTCGCCCGCGTGCGGGCCCACCTCCGGCGCAGTGCCGCCCCGCCGGCCGCGGAGACCTCTGACCTCGTCCTCGGCGACCTGGTGGTCGACACGGGAGCCCGGCGGGTGACGGTCGACGGGATCGAGGTGCCACTGCGCCCGAAGGAGTTCGACCTGCTCACCCGTCTGGCAGCGGCACCGGGCGTCGCGGTCAGCCGCGAGGACCTGATGGCCGATGTCTGGGACACCCACTGGTTCGGCTCGACCAAGACGCTCGACGTGCACGTCGCGGCGCTGCGCCGCAAGCTCACCGCCGCCGCCCGGCCGAAGGGCACGGTGCCCGAGATCGTCACGCTGCGCGGGCACGGCTACCGCCTGGAACCGGTTCCCGACTGATCGCGCACCGCGACGGCGCACACTCCGGGAATGCGAAGGAGGATCGTCATCCTGGCGGTGCTGGCCGCCACGCTCGCCACGAGCCTGTTCGGCATACCGCTGGCCTACGGCGTCGCTCAGTTCTATCTCGACGACGAGCGCAACGAGCTCGAGCGGGTGGCCGACGTCGCTGCCATCGCCGTTGCGGCCGACCTCGCCCGGGGGGCTCGCCCCACTGACCTGCCGGGCGGCGCGGCGGACATCGACCTCGGGCTCTACAACGATTCGGGACTGCGGTGGTCCGGCGCCGGCCCCGCGGTCGGGGACCGCCCTGTCGCCCGCGCGCTGGCCGGCACCGTGGCCAGCGAGAACGATCTGAACGGGCAGCTGGTCGTGGCGGCACCGGTGACCGACGGCGACCGCGTCACCGGCGTGGTGCGCGCGGCCAGCAACTATTCCGGCGTCCGCATGCGGATCGCGGAGACCTGGGCGGCGATGCTGGGTCTGGGACTGCTGGCCATCAGCGCCACGTGGCTGGTCGCCCGGCGTCAGGCCCGCAGGCTGGCCGCGCCGCTGGAGGCGCTGTCGCGGACGGCCGCCCAGCTCGGTGGTGGGAACTTCGGCGTGCGCACGGCACCGAGCGGGATCGCGGAGATCGACGCCGCCGGCACCTCCCTGGACACGACAGCCGCACGCCTCGGCGCGATGGTCGGCCGTGAGCGCGCGTTCTCCGCCGATGCCTCCCACCAGCTGCGCACACCGTTGACCGGTCTGCGCCTCGGTCTGGAGACGGCGCTGGACAGCCCCGGCGCGGATCTCCGGGTGGCCGCCACGGCGGCCATCGACGCCGCCGACCGGCTCGAGCAGACCATCGAGGACCTGCTCAGCCTCGCCCGGGAACCAGTGCGGGACGGCACGCCGCTGGAGCTGGCGGAACTGGCGCGAGAGGTCGAGCAGACGTGGGGTCCGGTGCTCGCCACGCAGGACCGGAGCCTCCGGATCAACGTGCACCCGGACACCCCTGTGAGCAGGGCCGCGCCGGCCGCGGTGCGGCAGGTGCTCGCGGTACTGCTGGACAACGCAGCGCGCCACGGCGCCGGCCGCGTGACACTCACCGTCCGGGATGCCGGGGGCGTCCTTGCCTTCGACGTGGCCGACGAAGGCCCGGGCGTGGACGGCGCCGGCCCCCTGCCGAGCAGGCCCGACAACGGACACGGACCGGGCATCGGGCTGTCGCTGGCGCGCGGCCTGGCCGAGGCGGAGGGCGGCCGGTTGCGGGTGTCGCGTCCCGCACCGCCGGTCTTCACCCTGCTGCTGCCCGGGGCAGCCGACGACGCGGCCCCCCGCCGTCCGGCCGCCGATGGCACGGCCGCCGCCGGACACGACTGAGGTCGTCCGGGCGCCGCTTCCCCGACGGCGTCCGGACGACCGGCCTCACACTACGACGCGTTCCGGCGGGCGACCGGAGTGTCGTACCCGGATCGTGACCTCCCGAGGGAGGCGTCCGGAAGGTCAGTGCTCGCTCACACCACCTGGTGCAGCCAGGTCACCGGGCTGCCGTCGCCGGCGTGCCGGTAGACCTCGAGGTCGGCATCCCAGGCCGAGCCCAGCAGTCCGTCCATGCCGTGCCGGAATGCCTCGATGGAGGTGGCGGTGGCGGCGAGGTGGCGCAGCTGCTGCTCGGTGACGACGAGATCGCCGTTCGCGCTCGTGGGCGCACGGAAGACACCGTGCCCGGGCACGTAGGACATGCGCTCGCCGTCGTTGCCGTGGCTGGCTTCCTCGGTCACCTCGAAGCGCAGCATCGGCCACGCACGGAGCGCAGCAACCAGCCGGGCGGCGGTACCGGGGGACCCGGTCCACGCCACTTCAGCACGGTAGGAACCATGCGCCGCGGGCTGGTCGGCCCATGACAGGGAGACCGGCGCGCCGACGACGCGTTCCAGCGCCCACTCGACGTGCTGGCAGAGCGCCTTCGGGCACGCGTGCACGAAGACGACACCCTGGGTTGACCGTCGCTGCACGGTGCACCTCCATCGACTCGATCGGTCTCGTCTTCCCCTACGGACCCATCGATTCGGTGACGCGCTGTATTCGGCAGTGGCGGAGCAGGGCTCCCGCGGACAGTTTGCACGATGAGCACCCCATCGCGCCAGCCCGGGTGGGGCGGTTGGGTCAGATGTGACAGATGGTCACTGGCGATGTGACTTGCCGCTGGTCAAACGCAATAGCACGAGCCTCGGCGCGGCGTCCAGCCGGCCGGGAGTGTCCGAAACAGCCGCGCGGGAGCGTGGTGACCGGTCCCCGACCGCCTGGTCACAGCCCTGAGGCACAGCCGCCGCCATCATGACGCACAGTAGTGGAGACGATTCTCCGTCCGTCGCGCGCCACGCTCGCGCACGCGGTCCGAGCAGGCCTCAGAACGCCGGGCTGGTGACGCGGTCCCCGCCTGCGGTCTTCGACCGGTACATCGCCACGTCCGCGCGGTGCATCAGGTCCTCGACGTCGTCGCCGGGCTGTACCTCCGCCACCCCGAGGCTGGCGGTCATGCCGGCGAGGCTGCCGACCTGGGCGACCGCCTGCCGCAGTCGCTCGGCCAGTTCCTCCCCGGAGAAGGCGGCCGAGACGTCGGCCAGGACGGCGAACTCGTCGCCCCCGAGCCGGGCCACGGTGTCGGTCTCCCGGACCGCGCCGCCCAGTGCGACGCCGACGGCCGTGAGCATCGCGTCACCGGCGGCGTGGCCGCCCGCGTCGTTGACCGCCTTGAACCCGTCGAGGTCGACGAGGCAGACGGCGGTCTGGTGGCCCCACGCGGCGGCGGCGACGGCCGCGGAGAGCCGGTCCATGAAGGCCCGCCGGTTCGGGATACCGGTGAGCGGATCGGTCGTGGCGAGCGTCTCCTGGGTGCGGATGAGCAGTATCTGGCGATCGTAGGCAGCCCACGAGTTCGACGACGCCATGGCGCAGATCATCGTGAAGAAGGCCATGACGGCCACGAAGAACATGCCCGACGTGGTCAGGCCGGGGAGCTCGACGAAGAGCAGGTAGCTGATCGTCATGACGCTGCCTGTGGCGACGACGCCGTACGGCGAATAGGAGACCGCCATGTAGGTCAGGATCAGGAACAGCAGCGCGTCGAGCGGGCTCGACGGGCCACCGTCCAGCCGGGTTCCCACGATGACGAGCACCGTGGTGGCTCCACTCCACGCATAGAACATGGTGGGACCGCGGTGGTCCCGCATCATGTCCGCCAGCGGCAGGAGCAGCAGGGCCGGCGAGCCGACGACGGCCAACCCGGCCAGGGCGAGGATGAAGGGGTTGTTGTGCCCCGGGCTCGTCGTCATCAGCACGTAGGCGACGACGGCCCACGCCGAGACCTCGCTGAGCAGGACGCCGTAGCGCACGTGCCGCACCCAGTACGCCGCGCGGTCGTCGTCCTCGGCCAAGCGGCGGTACAACCCGGCCCGCAGTTCAGCACCGAGCCCGCGGAGGCCCCACGTTCGTCGGGGCGCCTCCGTCCTCGGACGGGCTGCGCGGCGATCCGCGACCGCTTGTTCATTCACGCAGTCGGGATCGGCGCCCCGACCTGCGTCCTTGATCTACGCTTCCCCCCTCCGGGTGAGGATGGTTGCCGCGCTCCGCAAGACGTGCGCTGCCCCACTCCGTGTCCATGCCTGGCCCGGTAGACCCACGGGTAGGGGCAGCTCCGTGGGACGACACCAGGGCATGGCGGACGCCGGGCGCGAGCAGGTCGGCGAGATGGTGCTGGGGGCCTGGGACGCCTTCCTCGAGCAGGCGGCCGCGGTCGATCTGGACCGCCCGTCCCGGCTGCCCGGCTGGCGGGCGCACGAGATCTGTGTCCACCTGGGGTGCTGGGAGGACCACCAGGCCCTCGCCGACCTGATCGCCTCGGCGCGCGCGGGTGGCGTGGGGACGCCGCCCGACGTCGATGCGGTGAACGCCCGGGTCACTTCGGCGCATCGGGACGCCTCGCGCGAGGAGGTGCTCGCGGCGCTCCGGCGCAACCGGGAGGCCACCGCGAGGTACCTGGCGGAGGAACCGGTCGAACTGGACACCGCGCCCACCGTCTCGGTGGTCGGCCGGCTGCCGCTGCTGAGCGTCGTCCTCGGTCAGGCCTACGAGCTCGCCGTCCATGGGCTGGACCTGGTCTCCTGCGAGGCGGCCCCGCCGCCCGCGCCGGTGCTGCACTCCGGTCTTGCCGCGCTCGCCGACGTCACCGGTGCCCTGGCCTCCTCCTGCGGCCTCACCGGCGGAGCGTCCCTGGTGACCCCCGACGGTGGCTGGGCCTTCGCTGCGGACGGCGATGGCTGGACCGTTCGCGAGGTCGCCCCTGGTGACACGTCCGGGACGGCGGTCGAGGGCCCGGCGGACCTCCTGCTCGAGGCGGCGTCCGGTCGGGTGAACCCGGTGCCCGCAGTGGCGCGCCGGAGGTTGAAGGTGCATGAGATCGGCGGCCTGCTCCGGCTGGCTCCCATCGTCCAGGTCGCGCCGGGGATCCCGGGAGGGCCGATCCTGCAACTGGCCGCCCGCACGCTGGGCGGGGCGGGGGGCGTGCTCGGCCGGCTGTTCCGGAGTGGGTAGGGCGACAGCACAGCGCCGATCCCGCCCGGTGCTGGAGTGCCCGCGGCTGGCCTTGCACCTCGTTCCTGTACCGCCGGGTGCATGGCAAGCTCATGGACGCCGCACAGGAAGCTCACAGCGAGAACCGGCACAGTGCATCCCATGACGTCGGGCGCTGTTCCTGTCGGGGGCTCCCGGCCCCAGCTCACCCGGCCCGACGGTTCTCCCCTGCGAGTGCTGGTCGTGGACGACGAGCTCTCCCTCTGCGAGCTGCTCTCGATGGCGCTGCGGTACGAGGGCTGGGAGGTCAGCACTGCTCAGGACGGGGCGACGGCAGCGAAGATCGCCCGCGAGTTCCGCCCGGACGCCGTCGTCCTCGACGTGATGCTGCCGGACATGGACGGTCTCGAGGTGCTCCGCCGGCTCCGGGCCGACGCGCCGCTGGTGCCGGTGGTCTTCCTGACAGCGCGCGACGCCGTGGAGGACCGCATCGCGGGCCTGACCGCGGGGGGCGACGACTACGTGACCAAGCCGTTCAGCCTCGAAGAGGTCGCCGCACGGCTGCGGGGGCTGCTGCGTCGCACCAGCCGCGCGGTCAGCGACGACAGCGTGCTCGTCGTCGGCGACCTGAGTCTGGACGAGGAGAGCCACGAGGTGACCCGCGGCGGGGAGGACATCCGGCTCACCGCAACCGAGTTCGAGCTGCTCCGCTACCTGATGCGCAACCCGAAGCGCGTGCTGTCGAAGGCGCAGATCCTCGACCGGGTGTGGCAGTACGATTTCGGCGGTCAGGGAAATATCGTCGAGCTCTACATCTCTTATCTGCGCCGGAAGATCGACGCCGGGAGGGAGCCGATGATCCACACGATGCGCGGCGCGGGGTACCTGATCAAGCCCGCCCCGTGATGTCCGCGAGGAGGCTCCACGCACTGCGCGCGGGACGACGCCTGTCGTTGCGGGCGCGGTTGCTGTGGGCGTTCCTCGTGCCCCTGGTCGTCGTCGTCGCCTTGGTCGGGGTCGCGGCGACCGCCGCGCTGCGGGCCGAGCAGCTTCGGCAGGTCGACAACCAGCTGAAGGCGGCGGTCGTCCGGTCCGCGAACGCCGACCATGGGCCAGGTGGGGTACACGAGAACGTCACCCGAGGCGGAGGCAACGGCGGGCTGGGCGGTCCGGACTTCCTCTTCACGCGAGGGCAGGGCGGCGGAACGCTCGGTGCCCGGTTGATCAACGGCACCATCACCGAGGCGGGCGTGATCGGTGACCAAGGACAGAACCGGCCCTTGAGGGCCTCTCAGCTGTCACTCATCGCGGCCACACCCGCCGACGGGAAGCCGCGGACCGTCGATCTCAGCCACGGCCTCGGGGACTACCGGGTGGCCGCCCTGACCGCCCCCGACGGCGACGTCCTCGTCACCGGGCTCCCCCTGAGCTCGACGCAGGACGCACTGATCCGGCTGGTCGCCGTCGAGGTTGCCGTGGGACTGGTCGGCCTGCTCGCCGCGGCCGCGGCGGGATTCGTGATCATCCGGCGCACGCTGCGGCCGCTGCACCGGGTCGCCGTTACGGCCACCCGAGTCTCCGAGCTGCCGCTCGCGAGCGGCGAGGTCCGACTGGCCGAGCGGGTGCCCCCGGCCGACACCGACACCCACACGGAGGTCGGGCAGGTCGGCACCGCGCTCAACAAACTGCTGGACCACGTCGAAGGATCCCTCTCGGTGCGGCAGGCGTCGGAGATGCGGGTGCGGCAGTTCGTCGCCGACGCGAGCCACGAGCTGCGCACGCCGGTGGCCTCCATTCGCGGGTACGCCGAGCTCATGCGGCGGCGCAGCGATGGGGTGCCGGACGAGGTGGGGCACGCCATGCGCCGGGTGGAGTCGGAGGCGCTGCGCATGTCCGGGCTGGTCGACGATCTGCTCCTGCTCGCCCGGCTGGACGCCGGCCGTGACCTCGCCGTCGGCGAGGTCGACCTGACCGCACTGGTGGTCGACGCCGTCAGTGACGCCCACGCGGCCGGCCCGAACCACAAGTGGCGGGTCGAGCAGCCCGGGGCCGCCGTGATCGTCCCCGGGGACGAAGGCCGGCTGCACCAGGTCGTGGCCAACCTCCTGGCCAACGTCCGCACCCACACCCCCGAGGGGACGACGGCGACGACGCGGCTGCGAGTGGTGGACGGGTGGGCCGAGATCGAGATCGAGGACGACGGCCCCGGCATCCCGGCCGATCTGCTGGAGCATGTGTTCGAGCGGTTCGCGCGCGGCGACGCGTCGAGGTCGCGCCATGCGGGCAGCACCGGCCTGGGTCTGGCGATCGTGCACGCCGTCGCCACCGCGCACGGCGGAACCGTCCGGGTGACGAGCCGGCCGGGGGGAACGGTGTTCCGCGTTCGGCTCCCCCACGCGACGGTGACCGCCGCCGACGACTGACGCAGGTGGCCGCCGGCGGGCCTGCCGCATCTGGCAGGCTGGCACCGCCCGGAGCACGTTCGCCGGGACGGGGCGGTAGCTCAGCTGGTCAGAGCATGGGACTCATAATCCCTGGGTCGTGGGTTCGAGCCCCACCCGCCCCACGTAGAGAGCTTGACCTGCGAAGATGCCGTCACGACGGCCAGGATGAGTCCCGCACAGCGCTCCAATAGCGGAGTAGCCTGCCTTCATGCGGGCCGACCGCACGACCCCGGCCATAGCCGTCGGGTCCATCGATGTCCTCCTTGAGGACTGGCGTCGGCACCTACGCGCCAAGAACCGCAGCCCCGCCACGATCGACTCCTATCTCCTCGTCGGTCGGGCTCTGGCCTCCTACCTGACCGCCCATGGCATGCCCACCGATGCTGGCACCATCGCCCGCGAGCACGTCGAGGCCTACCTCGCAGATCTCATCGAACGGCTCTCGCCCGCCACTGCGGCGAAGCACTATCGCTCGCTGCAGCAGCTGTTCCGCTGGCTCGTCGAGGACGGCGAGATTCCGCGCTCGCCAATGGAGCGCATGACCGCCCCGACTGTGCCCGAGCAGCCAGTCCAAGTGATCACGGAGGACGAGCTAAGCCGGCTCCTCGAAGCATGTGCCGGTAACACCTTCGAGAACCGCCGGGACAACGCGATCATCAGGTTGTTCCTGGACACGGGCATGAGGGCTGGCGAACTCATCGGCTTAGCGGTCGACGATCTTGATTTTGAGCAGGACGTTGCTCTCGTGATGGGCAAGGGACGCCGCCCCAGAGCCGCGCCATTCGGCGCGCGCACCGCAGACGCACTTCGGCGGTATCTCCGCACACGAGCACGCCATCCCCTTGCCTCGCGGCCAGAGCTATGGCTCGGCAAGAAGGGCGCGATGACCGACTCCGGCGTTCGCCAGATGCTCGAGCGTCGCGCTGCCGAGGCCGGTATCGAAAACCTGCACCCACACCGGTTCCGTCACACCTTCGCGCACCGCTGGCTGGCTGAAGGCGGCCAGGAGCAAGACCTCATGCGCCTTGCCGGCTGGAGAAGTCGAGAGATGCTCGGCCGCTACGGAGCGAGTGCGGCCGACGAGAGAGCGCGCCAAGCGCACAAACGTCTGGGTTTGGGCGATCGCCTCTAGCCCGTGCAGGACAGGCGCGAAGTAGGCCCATTCTGTCATGGCCGAGGACCACGGCGAGCGCCTGAGCGTGGACACGGGGCCGCGTGGACGCGGACCCCATCCGTGACTCCAACACAGCCTGACGAGTAGTCGAGTGGACGTCTTACGTCACGCTTGCGAACCCAAGAACATCTGCTGGTCCCTCGCTGCCAAAAGGGTACGTCGGGCTCCGTCGCCGTCAAGGCCACCCCGTGATCTTTTGCCCCTCCGGGCCGCTCCGCTCCAAAACATCACAAGACCCCACCCTTGACAACTCCTGCGCCCGACGATTTGGGCAGTTAGCGAGGGAAAGCCGAAAGGCGGCCAGGCAGTCCCAAACCGGACTGTTCTGGATATCGGAGCCCACGATGCACGATCCGTCTTCTGAGAGAGCCCAGCGAGTACTGCGGGCGCGGATGGCAGCACACGCCCTACATGCGAAGGTCGCAGATCCAACGGCCCATACCGCACCGGCACGGAAAGTCTTCTTATCGCGGTTCGAGCGGGAAGTAGACCCGGACGGGATTCTTGAGCCCCACGAACGAGCCCGACGGGCGGAGCATGCCAAGAAGGCCTACTTCCTCAAGTTGGCAGCAGCATCAAGCAAGGCCCGAGGCAAGAAGCGTCGGAAGTAGTCACAGGAGGAGTCATGGCCAAGATCTACATCCCCGCAGATGGTGAAGTCGGGCTTCTCGACGACTTCGACTTCATGACGAAAGCACGGACGTGCGTTTTAGCCTGGACGGCATCCACTACGAAGTTGACTTGCAGGCAGCAAACCTACAGATCCGCCGAGAATCCTTACAGCGGTTCATCAACGTCAGTCACATCGTCGGACGGGATGATATCCGCTCGTAGGACTACCGATACCGGTTTTCAGGGTTTACACTCCGCGCCATCGCGGAGCTTCTGAGGAGGGACTGATGGCTAAGAGGGTTGTACTCATCGACGACCTGGATGATTCAGAGGGAGCAGAAACCATCCGGTACGCCGTTGATGGCCAGGAGTACGAGATCGACCTGTCGGAGAAGAACGCGGAGCGATTCCGCACCATGCTCAAAGAGTTCATCGACGCAAGCCGCGAAGCTGAACGGCCGTCGGCGGCCCTTCAACCGACTCGCTCTGGACGCCGGCAGAGCATCGGCACGCTCAACGCCAAGGCCTGCGAGGCGCTCAGGGGCTATCTCCGTCTAAGCGTTGCGCGACTCGACGCGCGATAACGCATAGAAGACACTAAAATTGCCACTCCAGGACGTTCAGCTGTCCACCTCGACAAAACTCATGAGATCGTTAAGACCAAACTCTCTGAGGTCACTAATTTTCGTTCCATAGTGAAACCACCAGTTAGTTGAAGAAGGATCATTAAAAGTAGTAAAAAATCCCTCCGCTAATATGTTCACCGATGAAACTCGGTGCAACCAACCGTAGGGCTCAAGGGAGGTGGCCCCACGTCCAAGGAAGCAAATACTTTTTCCTCCGAAGTTCACATCATCGTAGAGCGCCACCCATGGTGCAGGCATATGGTCCGTGCACGACTGGGGACGCATATGATTCGGCACAGCGGACCAACCGCTCCGATAGGCGAGGCACTGTCGTTGGGGGGGATCACTTCCTTGTAGCCTCACAAGCAGTGACCGGCAGTTGCCCTGGTCCGTGCCCTGTACGGTGAGAGCGCTGCTTTGTGCAGTGACTGAGGCAGCAGGTCTAACGGTTGCCGCATGAGCGGTATTCAAGAACGCGACAGGCGATATAGTCAGCAGCATTCCTAAGGCGACAGCACCCAGGCGCAGCTTGATTCGGTGACCGAACATGGCAGACTCCTCGGAATCCGGGGACCGGCGCCAGCGTGGCGGGATGGTCGGCGACCCGTTAACACATCTTGAATCATCGGTCACCCAGAGCAAGATCCGACCGATTCGCCAGCCGGCGCTTCCCTGTTGCTTGCACCAATCGTGCAGCAACCAGCGTCCTCGGCCCCCACAAGCACACCAGGGTCCTGCGACCCTGTGCGACTGGCCGCTGGCCGCTACTTCGGCACGGCACCCCGGCTCCCGAACCTTCTGGCGACAGCCCTCAAAAAGCGCTATATCCACCGCCAGCGGGTGTAGACCATGAAGGCGTACACGTTCGAGTTCCGCGGTCGGCGCTTCCACGACGTCCGACTTGGTCCAGACACCAGTCAGGAGCAGCTACTGGCGCTTCTGCGGCCACACTCGGTGGTGTGGATGACCCGCTGTCCCGTCTACCCAACTGACCCACGGGTTGACCGAGCGCACCGTGGGAGGCGCCCCATATAGGAGTCTCGAGTCGCCTTCCGCGACGCAGTGCCTGGCCAGGGAGCCATCCCCCTCCAGCGCGCCAACCCGCACTCAGCCGCTGAGATGAAAGACGGTAGGCGCAGTGTGTCAAGCGCGGTTTCGTTCAGCCCGCCACGCAATGTCTTCCGTGTCGCGCCGCAACTCCTCGCTTGCGAGCGGCCAGGAGAACGTCGTGCGACCTTCCCCGAAAATCCACTGGTCATCCATGTACTGCCGGAAGGTGGCAGCGCGAGCGAGTCGGTCTTGGATCATCGTCGCCGCAGGGATTTGCTGACGGAACGACGGGTCAACGATCGGGGTGTCCACGATCATCGCATCGACGTAGGTGAACATACTGAGCATCCGTTTGTACATATAGCCGCCGGCCGCAGTGACGCGCAGCGACCGGCGCCGACCCTCAGTGCTGCTCAGGGACTACCGCCGCATGTACAAGACCTGGGAACCCTGCTACGGGTCATTCAGCTTCTCAACCTTCAGGGCCAATCGGAAAAGCCGGACAAGAAGATCAGTCCCAGGCACTGAAAGGTGGCACCCAGTCCAAGGTTTGTTGCGACGCAATCCACTGGGTTGGCCACGCCGGACCGGTCACAGACAGCCGCGACCGGGTTACAACGCGTGCTCGTGCGACTGGCGAACCATGTTCTGTCGTTCGGGCACCAAGTTGCACATAGGGCGGGGCACCTCATGGCCCAAGATAGCCTTGGGACAGCGGGGCGAAGAGGGTCTCAGGTGGTGGCTCATGGTAAGGGCTCATCCACATAATGCAGGCGGCAGGCCCGCCGGCCGACGAGCGGGCGGAAGTTCGCGCACGAGCCTCTTGCGACTGTGCGCTGTCGCGTTTTAGGTAGCGCGGAGTTTCACCAAGAGGGAGTGGCCTCCGCTGAGCGTTCGTCTGACGCTACGGCTAGGCGGCGTACCGACGTGCCGACCGCTTCCAGTCGCGAGCTAAGACCCCGACTAGACCGGAGGACGCGCTATGGACAACCTGAAGCCGGCGCAGGCTCTCAACGACCGGCAGGACTTGGGCCCACACCAACGTGTCCCAGATGTAGAAGTTTCCAAGAGTCCCATCACTGGTTTCTTATGGCTGGAGATCACGGGCAAGTGCAATTTGGCCTGTGTGCACTGCTACGCCGATAGTGCACCTGACCGGAGCCATGGATCCCTAGAGCTCGAGGATTGGAAGGCGATCCTCCAGGACGCGGCCGCCCTCGGCATCGGGATGGTGCAATTTATTGGCGGCGAGCCGACGCTGCATCCGCACTTTCCGGAACTCGTTATATTCGCCAACGAGTGCGGTCTAGAGATAGAAGTCTACACCAATCTTACGCACGTAACGCCAGACTTGTGGCAGCTCTTTGAGGAACGGCATGTCTCTCTCGCCGCGAGCTTCTACTCCGCAGAACCAGGGGTACAAGACGCTATAACGCATCGTCGTGGAAGTCAACGTCGGACGCTACAGAACATCAAAGCAGCACTGGAGCGGTCTCTTCCCTTAAGGGTGGGGATAGTGCGGGTGCTCGACGACCAAGATGTAACAGAGGCTGAACGTATGCTGCGCTCGCTTGGGGTGCAGCACATACAACTAGACAGAGTCCGAGGCATTGGCAGGGGTCAAGATTTCGGGATAGCGGAAGTCTCTGTGGGCGAGCTTTGCGGAAGCTGCGCTGCCGGCAGGGCTGCTATCGATCCTGATGGCTGGGTATACCCTTGCGTTTTCTCCCGCTGGCTCCAGGTTGGCAACATCCGGGATCAGTCCCTTGAGGAAATCCTTATGGGGAAGCGCCTCGGACGGACCCGCGCGGTGCTCGCGACCGAGTTTGCACAAAGGGAACAAGCCTCACTGCAGTGTGATCCGCAGGTTGTCTTCTGTCCGCCGAAGATGCCATGCCCGCCGCAGCAATCGTGCTCGCCCAACTGCCCGCCCTCAGTAGGCTGCCCGCCACCCCCAATGCCGCCGGGACGGTGTCCCCCAATGGCGTAGTTCAAGCGCGCTCGCCGCTCGGCGGATCGTATTGATGTCGGAACGCCATTACTGGTATAATGCTACAATATGCAGAAAGTCGAAGAGCTCTTTAGATTACGCGACGAGGCGGTTCGACATAGGGATCGCGAAGCCTTTGTTTCGACGCAGCTAGGCTCAATTCCAGACAGCTCACCCTCTGGCTACTTTTCGTGGGGCAACCTCACGACTGAGGTCGTGGCAGTTGTGGACACGGGTCCGGACACCAAGGGTGTGCTAGTCCGAGAGACGTACGGCGGCGCGGGTGTGGAGGAGGCATTCAAATTTGTCCTGTACCACCTCGTAAAGATCTCCACGGCCTGGAGGATCTACAGGCAGGTTTATTGAATTCGACCCCGCGATGCCGACGCCGAAGACGGCTGCGCACGGAACCTGAAAGCGGCCCGCCCAGCTTATGCATGGGTCAGAGTGGCTGCTCCCGCAACTACCTGTCCATGTCTTCGCGTGCGAGGGCCACGTAGATCGAGGTCGTTGCGAGGTTGCGCGCGTGCGTTATTGCGCCAAGGCTTCGCTACGGAGACGGTAACCGATCCATGGATGTAACCCCATTACGCATTGGTGACTCCACCGAGAAGGCGCCGCCGTAAAGATCGTGCACCTTGATACACGTCAACCCAAGAGTCCCTGAAGGTCGATGGAAATCCCTGCGGCTTGGAAATCCTTCGCTAGCTGCAACTTCCAGTTCGAATTCGGATACGAGACGTACACAAGGCCGTCCACATCAGACGGCTTCTCGACCCCAGCATTGATTCCGGTAACCTTGCCCCGGCCCAACGTGCCACAGAAGTACCCGAGTTCGAACACTACATTTTGGCGCGCACGATGGCCGTCGGTATCCGGCGGTGCACTCGCGACCCGACCGACGTCATCTGGCGTCAGGAGCACAACCGCGTATGAGGACGAGCCGGCATGCTGCTCGAACTTCTCGACGAGCGTGTGCCCAGCATTTGGCTGCTCATCAAGAATGATCGGCTGTTGGCCAACTGTTTGCTGAATGAAGCGTGCCACCTCATGCTTGGCGGCCTCGTCATGGCCGTGGACCAGGAAGATGGAAGTTGACTCAGGGCGCCGCGCTCGAGGCTGGGACTCCTTTACGCTCTCTTTCGGGGCAATGTTTAGTTGCAATTCATAGATAGCGGCGTCGAGATATGCGACCGCCGACATCACCTGCTGGGCGAAGTAGCGCCGATCCTCCTCGATCTCTCCAGGCGCTCCAGTATAGAAACCGATGCTATACCGCACATCTTGAAAGTCACGCAGGACCGAAGCGTCCCGACCGAGCGCGCGCTCCATGACTGCCCGGCTTTTCGCCTTCCATTCATCGTGAGCTGGCCCCTCGCGCTGCACTTCAGGAGAGTCGGCCTCCTGCTTAAGCTTGCGTAGCTCGCGAATAGCGTGCTCGGGGTCCATGAGCCGTGTCCTCATCTCGCGCGGAGATTCACTCCGCAATTCCCTCGGCGGTCGATTCGGGTATTTGGCGTTATTTGGCCGTGGAGTCGGGGTGGAACTGGTCTCAGCCGGATGGAAGTCTTGAGCTACGAGTTCGAGATACCGGTCGACCGTTAAATCGCGATAACGAGTTATCGAACGGTCTACGGTTATATTCCACTTCCCGCGTTCCGGATCACGACCTGATGACCGGATACCGCGAAGCGGTTCAGTCTGGATCGTGGAAATAACAGGCAGCAAGAGTTGCCAGGGCCAGCCAGGAAGAGCAGCCACAACCTCATCAGAAGGCAGAGCCACCTCCACGGTCCGTGCGGGATCCCGGGGTACCATTCGCCATCGGTCAGCCGCCAGCCTTATCACGGCTACGAATGCCTGCGCGGACTGCACCCCGAGTGGATGGCGAGAAAGTCCTGCAACTGACAAGGAAACAGTGCTGTCCTCTGGGGGGGCCGGATGGATCCTATCGAAATTCACATCCGAGTACATGCGACCCATAAGTCCGCCCTCGCCCAACGTAGGAAAGGATCGGAGGACTGCCGTGGCGTCATAAGAGAGCTCGTCCAGAACGTCTGCTACATACTGGAAGGTGGGCCATGAGCCTGTGCGGCCCCATACGTCTATTAGGACATCCACAAGCGCCTGTTGAGCGGTAGTCCATGGGTCTCCGAAGGCCACCCGCGTCAGAGTAGTCGCAAGGTCGGGCGACCCCGTGCGGGTCGCCGACGTTCAGCGAAAGCCGCTGAGGATGCTCGGACTCGCCTCGCCGGATCACTCCCGCGGCGGACTAAGACGTTCGCGTCCACGCCATCGCCCTCTAGTCACGGGTTGCCGGCTCAGAGGCTTCTGAAGGGTGGCACGGTCAAAGGGTCATCCACCGACCGGTAGTAAGCAACCGCTTCGTCGAACGCGTCGAGCTCCGCGAGAGAGAACAGGTGCTGGGTCTCTTCCATCACCATGTACCCCAGGTCGCGCATCGCTAGAACCGGCGCAGGATCGATCCCCGCAGCGACCACGGACTCAGCCCATTCCTGAAGGTCCCGAGCCATCTGCTCCCGGGTGATCCGCGCGGGTTCGGCAGCATCCGGGTCCCAGAACAGCGGGTCATCGGGTCCCATGTCTCGGCCGAACTGCTGCCGAAAGCGCTCCCGCTGCCCGTCTACCGCCGACTGTAATTCCTCCGCAGCACGGCTGTCCGGTGGCACCGTGACGTTGATCTGGTCCCCGGACCCTTCCCGATGCACGTAGCGCGAATCCTGAGCGCGCTCAGCCACAAGGCGCGCGTGGGCCTCACGTCGGGCGGCCTCTGCCGCCATCCTCCTCTGACGAGGTGTACGGTGCTTCGGCAACGAGGCTCCCCTCTCCAAGCGGAGCACCATAGCAGGTGGCGACCCCTATTCTCAATACGCCGCAAGCGACTGATCGAGTACCTCAAGGTCGAGATAGCCAAGCTGACCGATTCGTCAAATTCGTCCTGGCCTCCTTCATGCGCCTCGCTCTGGCATTGAGTAAGGCGGGGTCGAAGGGCCTTCCTGAGGTAGCTCGCGCCCTCGAGCGGTGACTCGATCCCGCCGCATGCGGCGTCGAGTATCGATGTCCGCTCGGCCGCCCTATGGGCTCGGCCAGCCTACTGCGATCTGTCACTGTGCATAAGTGCCTCCGTGCTTGGTGGTGCCAGGTTGACACCGCCAAGGCCCAATCACGGGGAGCGAACGTGGCCCCCGAAGCGTTGGGGCAGCCTTCCCATGGCCCTGGCGGCTGCGCTTCCACCGCCGGCATAAGCCCTACGCCGGGTCGTTTGTGGGTGCCGTTGAGGCTCTCCTGTACCGCCACGACCCGATCGGCATCAACTTCGGCGACAACCCCGACGAGTACCAACCCGAGGCAGAGAATATCGCCGCTCGCCTGCCACAGTGTCGGTCGGTTGAAGATGTCCGCGTTCTCGTGCACGAGGAGTTCGTTCGTTGGTTCGACGCGGACATCGCGGGTCCTGCGATCCGTTATGACCAGGTCGCAAGGGAACTCTGGGTCGCCTGGCAAGAGACCGGAAAGACGCCCAAAATGGGCCGCTCAGAGACAGGATCGATGTCACCCAGCGAATACGGGTGATCAACCGGCAGGCGCCCGGCGCCGAAGCCGTAGCTGTGGAACTCAGACAGCTCGGGCCCCGCTCGGCACGGTGGGCGGCTCTACGCTCGGCGAGGAGCAGTGGCAATGTGG
>JAODNN010000007.1 GCA_025465355.1 Blastococcus sp.
CCTCGAACGGCACCCTGCGCCACGGAGGAGGACGACCGACAATGACCCCCGCGCCCGAGGACCGGTACACCTTCGGCCCGGCGTCGCAGCCCCCGATGCGGGCGTCCGATGCCGATCGCCACGCCACAGTCCACACCCTTCAGGAGGCGATGGCCCGCGGGCTGCTGACCCTCGACGAGGGCGACGAGCGGATGCAGGCCGCCTACTCGAGCCGCTACCTCACCGACCTGACGCGGCTCACGGCGGACCTGCCCGCGGCGCCGCCGTCCGCCCCTGTCGCCCCTGGTTGGAGCGCGATAGCGACGATGGTCGGCCAGCAGTTCCGTCTCAGTGCCAACGCGCTACCCCTGGGTCCGCTGCGGGGCAACCGGGTGGCCCTCGGCGTCGTTGCGGTGATCCTCTTCATGGCGTTCGTCTTCCTGCTGGCTCACGGCTTCGCCGAGGGCGGCGGGCACGACCACTTCAGGGAATTCGACCAGCGCTGAGCCGCCCTCGCGGGCTCACGGGCGTCTGGCAGGCTGAGGGGGGTCCCGGGTCGGCGCAGACCCACTCCGGGACCGATACCACCGGGGCGGTAGCTCAGCTGGTCAGAGCATGGGACTCATAATCCCTGGGTCGTGGGTTCGAGCCCCACCCGCCCCACCGGTGTTTCCGCAGGTCAGCGGCCTGTCGGCTTGATCGGGTCGACGTCCGGGCCCGCTCCGTCCGCAAATGGCCGCACGAGCGCGGACTGCGGCTTCGTCGAAGCGGTCGGCGACGGCGTCCAGCCGTCGTCGAACAGGCCCGAATAGACGTCCAGGGTCATCGCGGCGGAGGCGTGCCCGAGGAGGCGCTGGACGGCCGTGACGTTGGCCCCGGGGACCCCGGGAGGCTGGCCGCGGTGTCCCGGAGCTCGTGCGGGGTCAGCCCGGAGAGGCCCGACTCCCTCACCGCCGGGTCGAATACCCGCCGTCGGAAGTCGCCGGACCGGAGAACTCCGCCCTCTGGCGAGGTAAGCAAGAGATCGTTCGGGCCCTTGCGGGCACACCGGCGTGGCAGCGGCTCGAGGAGCACGACCGGGATGGGCACGGTGCGCTGCTGGTGCGTCTTCGGGCTGCCGTACTCCACCACTCCCCCGACCTCCGTGGCCCCTTCGGCGCGGCGGTGTCTGAGCAGGCTGTCCGTCGCTGGCGGCCTCTCCCGGGTCAGGCTGCTGTCCCCGTGGCAACAGGCGCCCGGACGCCTCGTTGCCCGCCGGGCAGGCGGACGTCGTCGTGGCGCGTCGGCGTCCGACTGGCGAGGGCCTTGCGGTAAAGCGCTTCATAGCCCGCGACCATCGTGTCGACGTCGAAGCAGCTCCGGACGTGCTCTCGGCAGTCCGCCGGCGCCAGCCGGCGGGCTGCCGCGATCGCCGCAGGCAACTCCACCGGGTCGTCACAGACCACGCCGGTGACCCCGTCGACGACGACCTCGGGCACCGATCCCCGGCGCAGCGCCACCACCGGTGTGCCGCACGCCATGGCTTCGATCATGACCATCCCGAACGGCTCGTCCCAGAGGATGGGGAACACCAACGCGGCGGCGCGGGACAGCAGGTCGCGCTTCGCGGTGGCGTCGGCGGTACCGAAGATCGTCACATCCGCTCCGAGCCGCGGCTCGATCTGCGTGCGGAAGTACTCGAGTTCGACCGGCTCCGAGCACTTCCCGGCCACCACGATCGGCAGCCTGACGCGTCGGGCGGCATCGATCGCCAGGTGCACGCCCTTGTCCGGGTGCAGCCGGCCGAGGAAGAGCAGCATCTCCTCCTTTTCCACCCGGTAGGGAAAGGAGTCGACATCGACCGCGTTGTACACGGTGCCCAGCCACGACAGGTCGGGGGCGGCCCGGCGCTGAGCACGCGAGATGGCCACCAGGTCGACGGTGTCCCCCAGCTGCCGGTAGTACTCCCCCGGCTCGCCGGCGACCGGCCCGTGCATCGTGACGACGGTCGGGACGCGGCGGCCACGCGCCAGCAACGGTCCGGCCAGCGTGTGGTCGTGAACGAGATCGACCTCGAGCCCGTCCAGGACACGGGCGGCCGCCGCGCTGTGCAGCACCTCCGGCAACGGCTCCCCGAGGCGGCCGCTCGGGGGTTCGGCATAGGTGGCCACGAACTCGTCGGCACGAGTTCCGGCCCGGCCCGCCCCGATCAACGTGACCGTGTGACCGCGGGCGACCAGCCCGTCGACCAGGTCGGCGCACACGTTCTCGACACCCCCGTAGCCGCGCGGCGGCACCGTGAACCAGGGCGGGGCGATCATCGCGACGCGCAACGGTCGAAGGGATGAGGGACGGGTCATGGGGTCCTGTCTGCTGATTGCTGGAATCGGGACGGCGGCACGCCGGTCGGGTCGAGTAGTGCCGGGTCGAGCAAAGAACGTGAGACGACCGACTGCGACCGACCGTCACTCAGGCCGGGGAGCACTCGGCCTGTACCGCCGGACGGGCTGCATTGACCGGTTGGACGCCATCCGGCAGACCGGTCGTCTCGACCACGCCGTCGGCCACCGTGACCGCCATCCGTGAGCCGGCCAACGCGACTCGCTCGATCCGGAGGTCGCCGAGCGTGGCCGGTAGCTCGGGTGCGAGCCAGAGCCGGCCGTCCGGTACCGCCGGGTCGAACCGCAGCAGGGTCCGCAGCAGCAGGAGGGGGCTGGCCGCCGCCCATGCCTGCGGCGAGCAGGACGTCGGATACGGGATCGGCGCCCCGAACTCGGTGCGGTCGAAGCCGCAGAACAGCTCCGGCAACCGTCCACCGAAGCAGGCGGCCGCGTCGATCAAGCTGCCGGCGATCCTCTGGGCGTGCTCCACGAATCCGTAGCGCATCAAGCCGGCCGCGATCAGTGCGTTGTCGTGCGGCCAGACCGAGCCGTTGTGGTAGCTCATCGGGTTGTAGGCCGCCATCGACGAGGCCAGCGTCCGCACACCCCAGCCGGTGAACATCTCCGGGGAGAGCAGGTGCTCGGCCACCTGCGCGGCCTTGTCCTCGTCGACGATGCCGGTCCACAGGCAGTGGCCCATGTTCGACGCCAGGCTGTCGATCGGCCGCTTGTCGCGGTCGAGCCCCAAGGCGAACCATCCGCGTTCGGGGAGCCAGAAATCGCGGTTGAACGAAACGCGGAGCGCGGCCGCCCGGTCGGCCCAGCGTTGCGCCGTGCCGACGTCGCCGGCCCGCTCCGCCATCCCCGCCCGGGCGACATAGGCGGCGTACGCATAGCCCTGCACCTCGGCGAGGGCGATGGGTGGGTCGGCGATCCGCCCGTCGGCGAACGTCACGCCGTCGAAGGAATCCTTCCAGCCCTGATTACGCAGCCCACGGTCGGTCGCGCGCTCGTACTCGACGTAGCCGTCCGCGTCCCGGTCGCCGTACTGCTCGAGCCAGCCCAACGCCCGGTCCGCCGCCGGCAGCAGCTCGGCGACGTCGGCGGGGTCGGCGCCCCAGAGCTCCAGCTCGCCCAGAAGCATCACGAACAGCGGCGTCGAGTCGATGCTGCCGTAGTAGACGGAGCCGCCACCGAGGGAGCGTGCGGAGTCCATCCCGAACCGCATCTCGTGCAGGATTTTCCCCGGCTCCTGGTCGCTACGCGGCTCCACCTCGGTGCCCTGGAACCGGGCCAGCGTCCGCAGCGTCCCCAGCGCGAGGCTCGGGTCGAGCAAGAGCGCCATCCACGCGGTCAGCAGCGAATCGCGACCGAAGACGGTCATGAACCACGG
>JAODNN010000022.1 GCA_025465355.1 Blastococcus sp.
GGCGGATCTCCGCCCAGTCCTCCACGGACAACACCTCGTCCCTCCCCGGCTCGGCTCGAGCCAGGGTCTCGGGAGGGGGTCAATTTTCGACCGTCGCGAGGGGGTCAGTTTTCAGGCGCCGTCGACACGCGTTTCCCATCGATCTCCGCTGACCGGTCACGTCATTTCCGAGTAGATCGCGACCAACTTGCACGAGTGACCTGTCGCGGCGTTCTCGCCACCGCAGTCCGGCGTCCCAGCAACTGTGCTCGTCGACGTGGCCCGGCCGCACGAATGGCAGTCATCGCAGGGATGCCGGTCGCAGAAAGCGTTCCCCGCTTCGGTGACGCCATCTACGGCGTGTCCACAGGCCCAGCACGACAGTCCAGCAAGGTCTCTTAGCGTCAGCACGGTCTCTTGGCGTCCCAGGCGGCTGCATCAAGCGGATCTCCCTCTGGCGTCGACCGGTCGCAGCCTACGAGGCTGCCGCCCTCCCGCCGGTCGACCGGAGCACGAAGAGGTTCCCGGTCGTCTGCTCGGTCCTGCTATGGAAGGGCGCAGGGCCCCACCCCGGGGCTACGACAGATTCGCGGATCCACAGGACCAGCACTCGTCAACCGCGAGTGACTGGGCCGCCCGGCTGTACCTACGAACCAGAAACACGGGGACCTACGGAACTCATGCGCCTCGTCGAGTGAGCAAGACTGCCCCCACGACGATCGGGGCCGGAGGGTCAGAAGGAGCTCGAGGCCTCCCACAGGTTCATCTCGAGATCGACGGCGTGTTCGTCAATCCTTTTCAGCTCCTCGTCGGTGAAGTTGAGTCGCTGGGTGGCGGCCAGGTTGTCCTCCAGCTGGCCGACGCTGGACGCGCCTACGAGGACCGACGACACGGCGGAGTGCCGCAGCGCCCAAGCCAAGGCCATCTGCGCCAGGGACTGCCGCCGCTCGGCCGCGATGCCAGCCAACCGCCGGACGCGATCGAGGGCCGCCTCGGACAGGAATTCTGGGCGCAGCGAGCCGGAGCGGGCGCCACGCGAGCCCGCCGGCACGCCAGTGAGATAGCGGTTGGTCAACAGGCCCTGCGCCAGTGGTGAGAATGCGATGATCCCGACGCCGAGGTCGGTCACCGTGCCAATGAGATCGTTCTCGATCCACCGGTTGAACATCGAGTACGACGGCTGGTGGATGAGCAGAGGGGTTCCGAGGTCGCGGAGGATGTCGGCCGCTTCCCGGGTTCGCGCGGCGGAGTAGCTGGAGATGCCGGCGTAGAGGGCTTTCCCTGAGACCACCGCCGAGTGCAGCGCCCCCATCGTCTCTTCGAGAGGCGTGTTCGGGTCGAACCGGTGGGAATAGAAGACATCGACGTAGTCCAGGCCCAGCCGCCGCAGCGACTGATCCAAGCTGGCCAGCAGGTACTTCCGCGAACCCCACTCGCCGTACGGTCCGGGCCACATGTCGTAGCCGGCCTTAGTGGAGATGACCAGCTCGTCTCGGTAGCGGGCTAGGTCGTCTCGGAGAATTCGGCCGAAGTTGACCTCGGCGCTGCCGTACGGCGGCCCGTAGTTGTTGGCCAGGTCGAAGTGGGTGACGCCGAGGTCAAAGGCCTGGCGGATGATGGCCCGCTGGGTTTGCCGGGGAACGTCGTCCCCGAAGTTTTGCCACAGTCCCAGCGACACCGGAGGCAGCTGGAGTCCGCTGCGCCCGACCCGCCGGTAACCGCGGTCTGAGTAGCGGTCCTCGGCGGCCACGTACGGATCGGTCATGCGACGCTCTCCGGCTCGCTCTCGATTTCCTGCGCTTCCCGGTTGCTGAGCGGAACCTCCTCGTCGACCGGAAGCGCCTCCTGCTCCCGGACCGTCCGCCGAGCGAGCAGCAGGTGACCCACGAATCCGAGGACCAGCGCGACGATGACGCCGAGGTTCGCGAAAGCCCAGGCTCCCTTGACCCCTCCGAGGCCCAGGGGGCCCAGAAGGTATCCCTGCCAGGAGAGCCACGATGCGGCGGTATTGGTGACGAGGCCCCAGCCCAGCACGGTGGCGACCACGATCAGCGCCACCGGAAGCCACCGGACGTCGCCGTAACGGCCGTGCCGGGAGAAGAGGTCGCGTTCGGAGTAGTCCTTGCGGCGGAGCGCGATGTCGGCGACGAAGACTCCGCACCAGGCCGCGATCGGCACACCGAGGGTGATGAGGAAGCCCTGGAACGGACCGAGGAAGGTCTGCGCGAAGAACACGACGTAGATCGCGCCGATGGTCATGAGCGTTCCGTCGATGCTGACTGCGACGAACCTCGGTGCGCGCAGACCGGCGTTGAGGAGGGACAGCCCGGAGGAGTAGATGTCCATGACGGCGCCAGCGACGAGGCCCAGGACGGTCACGACGATGAAGGGGACGAGGAACCAGGTCGGCAGGATGGTCGCGAGTGCGCCGACCGGGTCTGCGGCGATGGCCGAATTGAGCTTGTCCGATGATCCCGCGATGAGCAGCCCGAAGATCAGCAACACGGCCGGCCCCAGACCGGATCCGAACGTCGTCCACCACATGACGCCTCGGCTGGAGGCCGAGCGCGGCAGGTAGCGGGAGTAGTCGGCGGCGGCGTTGACCCAGCCCAGGCCGAACCCGGTCATGGTGAACAGCACGGCGCCGATGACAGCTGGGGCGCCGCCCGCGTGCAGCTTGCCGATGGCGGAGACGTCGATTGAGTGGATCGCCACGATGATGTAGACGACGGTGAGGATGCCGGCGATCCAGGTGATCCACCGTTGCATCCGCATGATCAGGTCGAAGCCAACCAGTCCGCCACCGACGATCAGGGCGACGACGACAAGCAGCGCGACGATCTTGGTGAGTGCCCCGCCGTGCCATCCAAGTCGTTCGAAGATGGTGTTCGTCGCCAGCACGGCCAACGCGGCAAGGACGGTCTCCCAGCCGAGCGTGAGCAGCCACGAGAGCGCCGAAGGCAGGCGGTTGCCCCGCACGCCGAAGACGCTGCGGCTGATCGTCATGGTCGGCGAGGAGGCGTGCTTGCCGGCGATCGCGATGTAGCCGACGAGCAGGTAGGAGGCCACGACGCCGACGATCACCACCAGCGTCGCCTGCCAGAAAGACAACCCGAAGCCGAGGATGAACGACCCATAGCTGATCGCGAAGACAGAAACGTTGGCCGCGAACCAGGGCCAGAAGAGATCACGTGGCCGTCCCTTGCGCTCCGCCTCCGCGATCTGGTTGACACCGTTGACCTCGATGCTGATCGCCGTGTCCGCGGACGTACCGAGAGCGGCGGTGGAACGCGCGTCGGGCTGGCTCATGCGGAGCACCTCTCGAGTGGTGGAGCCGGGTTAGAAGGCACGCGGAGAGTCGGTGGGGAGAAGCAGGCGGCGGAACAAGGAACCGTGGAAGACCAGCGGAGCTACGTCGGGGTCGGCGCCCAGGCCGCAGACCTGGAGCAGCGCGACGGTGTGATCACCGGCCGGGAATTCGCCGTGCAGTGTGCACTCGAACCACACCGGCGCCCCCGCGATGAAGCGCGCCGTCGAGCCCGTGTCGCGCAACGGGACGCCGACGAAACGCCGGGTGCGGTCGCGGGAGCCGATCTGCCGCGCGAGGTCCGCCTGGTCCGCGGCCAGCACGGAAACCCCGAGCGTGGCCGCCTGCCTCAGCACCGGCCAGGTCGTCGAGCTCCGCTGCACGGCGCAGGAGACCAGCGGCGGGTTTGCCGACACGCCGACGGTGAACGCCGACGCCACGATCCCCCGAGGCTCCTCGCCCACGTCTGCGACCAACGCAACGACCCCCGACGGGAAGTACGCGAACGTCCGCCGAAGCAGCTCTGGATCCGCCTCATAGCGCGGCAAGGCGGCCCGCACGCTCACGGAACGGCCTCGTCCGAGACCAGGGCGCCGGCACGGAAGCGTGCCCCGGGGTGCTCCTCCGGCAGGCGGGCGTTGCCCGCACCGAACAGCCTCTCGCGGAACGTCGTTGCGCTCCGCTCCGTCCGGACCAGCCCGGCGCGCTGCAGCTCGGGGACGACCAGCTCGCCGAACTCGCGGTAGGAGCCGGGCGAGACGAACGGGGTGAAGTTGAAACCGTCCAGGTCGGTCTCCTCCACCAGCGCGGCGATCTGCTCGACGACCCCTGCCGGCGTACCGGTGAGGATGAGCTCGCGCATCCCGCGCCGGATGAAGTCGGCGGCCGCCTCGCGGACCGAGGCGTCCTTGTAGCGCTCGACCTGCGTCCGGCCACCCTCGGTGGTCACCGTCGAAAACGAGGCATTCGGATCAAGCGCTGCCAGGTCGACGCCGGTCATCATCGCGTAGTAGGCACGCGCGGCATCCGCGTTGACCCAGGACAAGTACTCCTCCAGCCGATCCTCCGCCTCGGCCGAGGAGGAGCCGGTGACAACCGACAGCCCGGAGATGGCCTTGATCGCCGTATTGCCGCGACCGGCCGCGACGGCCGACGCCCGCAGATCGTCGACCTGCTTGCGCAGCATCGCGGCGTCCTTGCCCTGCAGGAAAACAAGTTCCGCGTTGGCGGCGGCGAACGCCCGGCCGGTCGACGAGGCACCGGCCTGCAGGATCACGGGTGTCCGCTGCGGGGAGGGCTCGGAGTTGAAGTATCCGTGGGAGGTGAAGTAGCGACCCTCGTGGCTGATGGGGTGGATTCGATGGGGATCGGCGTATCGGCGGGTCGCCTTGTCGACCAGCACCGAGCCGTCTTCCCAGGAGCCCTCGAACAGCTTGTAGCTCAGGTCGAGGAAGTCTTGCGCCCGGGCGTAGCGCTCGTCGTGCGGAATGGCTTGCCGGCCGAAGAGTTCGGAGACGACGGCGCTGCTTGTGGTCACCACGTTCCAGCCGACACGGCCGTTGGTCAGGTGGTCCAGGGTGGCGAAGCGCCGCGCGTTGGCGTAGGGCTCCTCGAACGTGGTCGACGAGGTGACGGCGAAGTTCAGGTCCGCCGTCGCGGCCGCCAGGGCCGGTATGAGGAGCATGGGATCGTTCTTTGGTACCTCGACCGCCTGCTCGAACGTCACGTCCAGGGTCTCCCCGTGCAGCCACGGGTAGCCATAGGAGTCGGCGAGGAAAATGAAGTCGAAGAAGCCACGCTCGAGGAGCTGGGCGAGCTCGATCCAGTAGGCGAGTTCCTTGTACCGGTACGTGTGCTGCTCGGGGTGCGCCCACAGCCCCTGGCTGGTCAGGTTGACCTGGTTGATCTCGAAGGCACCCAGCAAGATCTGCTTCACGATTCGCTTCCCTCTCTCAGCCATGCATCCACGCCATCCTCAATCCGCCGCCGCGTGGCGGCGCTCATCCCCGACGCCAAGGCCCCGGAACGCGCGAAGTGCGCGAGCCTCGCGTCGTCGAGGCCCCAGACCTTCCGCGCGATCTCGTACTGGTCGGTCACCGAGGTCGAGAACCACAGCGGGTCGTCGGCGTTCAACGTGACGGGAACGCCTGCGGCGAGCAGCCGTGGCGCGGGATGCTCCGCCAAGCTCGGTACGAGCCCCAGTGCGACGTTGGAGACGGGGCAGACGTCGCAAACCACCCGGTCGGCGGCCAGCCGCTTGAGCAGCCGCTCGCTCTCCACCGCCCGAAAGCCGTGCGAGATCCGCCGGGCCCCCAACTCGTCGAGCGCTTCCTCGATGCTTTCCGGGCCGCCGGTCTGACCGGCATGGCACGCCAGCGACAGCCCGGCCGCCCGGGCGATATCCGCCGCCTCCCGGAACCGGCCCAACCCGCCCGGCTCGATGAAACCGGCGGTGCCCAGCGCCCCGACCCCGGCTCCCGCGTAGGCCGCGGCCGTTCGCGCGAGGTCCACGGCGATCGGCAGGTCTTCGTCGGTATTGATGGTCAGCAGGGCGTTGACTTCGATCCCGGCGTCGCGTGCCGCCTCTCCGAACGCGTGCAGAATCGTGCGGGTCACCTGGTCCAGCGATCCGAGCCGCGGGGCATACAACTGCGGCTCGATTGCCGGTTCCAAGTAGACGACCCCTTGAGCCGCCTCGGCGAGCACGAGCGAGCGACAGAGAACTGCGAGGTCCTCGTGCGTCTCGACGAGGTCCGGCACGGTTCCGTAGGCCTCGAAGAACTCCCAAACATCCCCGAACGCCGTCGGAACATCGAACGCCCTACCCCGCCGCCGGGCGAGCTCCCGGACCGCGCCGAGAGGGTAGGCACCGTCCAGATGGGCGTGCAGATGCGCCTTCGGCAGCCCTCGCAGCGACCGGGAGCTCCTCGAACCGCGCACCCCTACCGGGGAAGGCGCTCCGTCAGCTCTCACGTCCGCGTGCCTCCGCCCAGTCGCAACGATGCTCGGAGACTGTAGGAAGCGCGCAAGCCAACGTCGAAGACACATTGACGATCGACCTATAAGGTGCGCCGATAACTCACCGACGAGGAGGTCGCGCCATCCGACCGCCCGATCTCGACCTGCGCCTTCTGCGGTATTTCAGTGCCGTCGTCGAGGCAGGCAGCTTCACCAGGGCCGCCGCGGCTCTGCACGTCTCACAACCCGCCCTCAGCCAGGCCGTCCAGACGCTGGAGAAGGTGGTCGGCGCGCGACTGATCGAACGCGCGACCAAGGGATCGCCACGCGGGATCGGTCTGACCCAGGCCGGCGAGGTATTCCTCGAGGCAGCCAGCGACATCCTGTCGCGGGTCGAGCAGGCCGTGAACGCCGTTCGGCGGGTCGAGGCCAGGAGGCCGTTGCACGTCGGCTTCGGCACCAGCACCCCTCGGCACCTGGTCCGCGCCGTGCTCACCGCCGCCGACGACGTCGGACTGGTCGACGTCTCCCTGGAACACGTCCCCTGGGGCAGCGAAGTCGTGTGGCTGCTCGACGGTCGCGTCGACCTTGTATTCCTGCAGGCACCCGAGGACTACTCGAACCCCGAACTCACGCTGGTTCCGCTGCAACCGGTGCGCCGACTGGCGGTCTTCCACGCGGGCCACCGCCTCGCGTTGCATCCCCAGATCGCCATGGCGGATCTCGCGCAAGAGCCGATCATCGATGCCGCGTCCGACCGGGCGTACTGGTTGGTCGACCCGCGGCCCGACGGATCCACGCCTGCCGTTGTCGGGCCGGCGGCGCGAACGGTCGAGGAGATGCTCGCGTTCGTATCCGCCGGACGCGGAATGGCCATCACCAGCCACTCCGTGGCCGAAACCAGCGGTAGCCAGGAATTGGCGTTCGTCCCGATCCGAGATCTGGAGGCGGCCACGGTCCATCTCGCGACGAAGCTTTCCGATCGACGAGAGGAAGTGGCGGCGACCCGTGATGCGGTTGCCCGCTCCTCCGCTCTCCGCGGCGATAACGCCACTTCCTCTACCGGATAGAGCACGCTTATAGGTCCTTCCGGTTTTCGTATTCGACTTCCCCTCCACTGGCGGCCTACGGTCCCGTCCACGGGAGCGTGCCGACCGGTGAGGCAGGAGACGACGGTGATGCAGCGCGGGCAGCCGAAGGGACCCCCGGAGAGGGGTCAAGCCCCCGACAGCTCTCTCGCGGCCGCCTACGGCGCCTGGCGGTCAGGAAGCTGCCTCGTCCTTCTGGACGACGTCTCCGCCGTGCCGACGGCTCGCCTGGCCTTCCCGGCGGAAACCGCGACCCCCGATCAGGTGGCCTTCGCGATCCGCCACGGCTCCGGGTACTTGAGCGTCGCGCTGAGAGCGGCCGACGCGGATCGCCTGGACATCCCGGTGATGACGACGGCTCACTGCGCCGGAGACGTCGAGGTGGCCGTCTCCGTGGACGCCGCCTCGCACACGACCACCGGGATCTCCGCGACCGACAGAGCACGCACCCTGGCCCTGCTCGGATCTCGGCGTACGCACGCGGCGGACTTCAGCCGCCCAGGGCATGTGGCGGTGACCCGCGTGAAGCGGCCTGCCACCGACTCCGCGGAATCAGTCGAAGGCGCGCTCCTGCAGCTGTCCGAAAGTGTCGGCAAACACCCTGCCGTAGCCCTGGTCGACCTCGTCGGCATCGCGGACCCGACTCGCCTTGCAGACGTAGACGAGAGCATCACGTTCGCAGCCAAATATGATCTCGCCACCTGCCGGGTCAGTGCGGTCGTGGCCCAACTACTGCGCCCAGCAGCACTACGCCGCGCGGCGGAGGTCTGCGTCCGGGGGGGCCGGGACATCCGCGCCGTCGCATACCGGACCGGGCCAGGCCACCTCCAGCACGTGGCGTTCATCCGTGGCGACATCTCCGACCGCGACGCGCAGGTCGACGTCCACGTCGAATGTGACGCAGGGAGCGTCTTCGGTTCGGCGGTCTGCCGGTGCGGCGACGCCATGAACGGCAGGCTCGCGCGGCTGCGATCCCACAACGGCGTCCTCCTCGTGATTCGTGAGGCACGGGCAGCTGAGGCGTCCACGAGCGGGCGGGCCGTGGAAGGCCGACTTCCGTACACCGGCTGTGCGAATGAGCAGGGTCCCGACCAACACGCGCTCACGGGCTGCGGAGCTTCGATCGCCCTGGAGATCCTCGCCGACCTCGGGATCGAACCCAACCAAGCGAAAGCGATACCAGCTCTCGCGGGAGCTGACCTCTCTGCCAGCTCACGCGCGTGCAAGCTCCTAACTTCGCGGTCATGACCAGCTCGGCCGAATATCGCCAGGTGGTGCAGGAATCCCGGGATGACCGCCCGGGACGTCACAGCGCCCGTCACGGATAGCGTCGTTCTCGTCAACCTGCTGAGGCCCACCAACTTCGGCGGTGGAGTACCGCACGGCGGCACCCTCACTCGCATCGTCGAGTGAACCAAATTGCCCCCACGACGAGCGAACTCATGACGCTGGCGTCCTGTCCCCACGCTGCCTGACGCGACGTGTCACCGAACCATGCAGCAGTCCCGTCCTTATCTGCCTGCCGCTGTGCGCCGTTGCAAGTGCGGGAGGACGTCTCGGGCAAAGATGGGCACGACCTTCGCCCGGTCGTGTGCCACTGGCGCGAAGATCAGCCAGTCCGCGCCGGCGTCGTGGTATTCGGCCGCCCGCGCGACGGCATCGCCCGGCGTTCCGCTGAGCAGGTAGCGATCCGCGAGTCGAGTGAAGTCCTGCTGGTAAACGTCGCTGGCGCCGCGGATCGCCGCCTGGCGTGCGGCCGGGCCATCGTCGCCCACCGCGCCCCAGCAGAGGATCGCCCCGTGCACGGTCGAGGGGTCGCGGCCGGCACTCTCGGCCTCTTCGCGAACACGTGCCAGGCTTCGCGCCAGCTGTTCGGGGGTGTACATGTACGGCAGCCAGACATCTGCGTAGCGGCCCGCCCGCCGAACGGCGGCGGCGCTGCGGCCGCCGACCCAGATGGGTGGGCCACCGGCCTGCACCGGGCCGGGCTGCAGCTCCAACGCCGGGACCTGGGTGAATCGGCCGTCGAACGAGACCGGCCCACGGGCCCAGAACCGCCTGGCCAACTCGAGCGTCTCGTCGGTGCGGGCACCACGCTCGGCGGGGTCGACACCGACCGCGGTGAACTCCGGCGGGAACTCCCCACCGACGCCCACACCGAGTTCGAACCGGCCACCGGAGACCTGGTCCAGCGTGGTTGCCAGCTTGACCGCGAGCGCTGCGGGATAGAGCGGCAGAACCGTCAGGGAGCTGATCAGTCGGACCCGGCTGGTCACCCCTGCCGCCGCGGCCAGGGTGACGAAGCTGTTCCCCACCGGACCGTGGAAGAACACGTGTTCGCCACTTGCGACACCGTCGAAGCCGAGCGCCTCGGCCCGACGCGCCTGCTCGACCGTCCGGGCCGGGTCGGGGCCGATAAAGAGTGCCACCCGCAACGCGCGTCCTCCTGACCTCCGCCTGGGTGTACCGACGCTATTCCACCCACCGATAGAACTTCAACTAGGTGGTTGACGAATTGCGTGGACCGCCCATAGGTTCCTGAGCACCCACGTGGGGTTCCCCGCTCGGCGGCAGCCACCGAAGGAGTTGGCATGGCCCGTTTGGTGCACGAGTTCGTCCAGTCGGCCGTGGAACGGTTCGGCGACCGGACCGCGCTCGTCGACGACAACGGCACGCTGAGCTACCGCGAACTGTGGGACCGCTCCCGTCGCGTGGCCGGTGCGCTGGCCGACCTCGGCGTACAGCCAGGCGATCGGGTCGTCGGGTTGATGAACAACCGCAACGAATGGGTCGAGGTCGACAACGCGGTCTCCATGCTCGGCGCCGTCCGCGGTCGGCTGAACAACCGCGACTCGGCGCGGGAGTTCGCCTTCGTCTTGAACGACCTGCGGCCGACCGTCGTCATCACCGGCCCGGAGTTCACCGACACGATCCAGGGACTGGTGGAGAACGGCGCCGTCCCCGCCATGCGAGTCCTGGGCCTGGGCTCGGACGGCGACTACGAACGGCTACTGGCCGCGGCAGAGCCGATGGTCGCCCGACCGACCAGCACCGACGACCCCTATCTGGTCTTCCACACGTCCGGCACGACGGGCCACTACAAGGGCGCGGTCTACCTGCACCGCAACTGGCTCGCCGTCTACCGGAACATCCTCGCCGAGATCATGGGGGACGTCGATCCGGACTGCGCGCTGCTCCACGTCGGTCCGCTCTCCCACCAGTCGGGCATCCTCACCTCGCCGGGCCTGTTCCGCGGTGCCCGGTCCGTCATGCTCGCTCAGTTCGACCCCGTGCGGATCTTCGAGCTCATCGAGCAGCAGAAGATCACCCACACGATCCTGGCGCCGGCGATCATCAACGCCCTGGCCAGCCACCCCGCGGCGGCCGAGCACGACTTGTCCAGCCTGCGCCGCATCTACTACTCCGGGGCGCCGATCTCACCGACCGTGCTGCGCCGGGCCATCGACGTCTTCGGGCCGGTCTTCCTGCAGGGCTACGGCTCGACCGAGGGCGGCACGATCTACAACACCATCCTCTATCCCGACGAGCACATCGCTGCGCTGGAGTCCCATCCCGAGCGGCTCTCCTCGTGCGGGCGCCCCAGCGTCTTCTTCGATGTCCGCCTTGCCGACGACGAGGGCAAGGAAGTAGCCGTCGGCGACATGGGCGAGATCTGGGTCCGGGGGGACGCCGTCTCCCAGCACTACTGGGAGGAGCCCGAGGCGACGGCCGCGATGTACGTCGACGGCTGGTTCCGGATGGGCGATCTCGCGGTGCGGGACCCCGAGGGCTACATCACCATCGTCGACCGCAAGAACGACATGATCATCAGTGGCGGTCTCAACGTGTACCCCCGCGAGGTCGAAGACGTCATCGCCAGCCATCCGGCGGTTCGGGAAGTGGCCGTCATCGGCGTTCCGCACGAGAAGTGGGGCGAGGCGGTCAAGGCCTGCGTCTCGCTGACGGACGGCGGCTCGCTGTCACTGGAGCAGGTACAGGAGCACTGTCGCAGCGCGGGACTGGCCTCCTACAAGAAGCCGCTGAGCCTCGACGTCGTCGACGAGATCCCCAAGACCGCCGTGGGCAAGCTGTTCCGACGCGGCCTGCGAGAGCCCTACTGGACGGGGCAGGAGCGGCGCATCGGCTGAGCCCGTGCCGCCCGCCGCCCGCCGGGTCAGGAGGACGCTCGGAACAGCCGCAGAAGATTGGCGGCGACGGCGGCGGCCATCGCCTCGATGTCCTTCTTGCGCTTGGACCGGAACCACACCGGGACGTAATTGATCGCGCCGTGCAGGTTGTGCATCGCGATCTGCTCGTCGACGTCGAACTCGCCGGAAGCGATGCCCTCACGGACGACGGAGCGGAAGACCATGTCGTGCTGTCGGCGCAGCGCCTTGCTGCGCTGGCGGTAGGTCTCGGGCCAGTCCATCGGCTGCAGGAACATCCTGGCCATCTGTGGCTGATCACGGACGATGATCACCAACTGGGTGGCGATGAGCCGGCTCAGCCGTTCCGACGCCGTGCCCGCCGAGTCGGCCGCCACCTCGGCCAGCCGGTCGTTGATCCGGGTGGCCAGGACCTCCAGGCACGCACTGACCAGCGCTTCCTTGCTCGGGAAGTAGTGGTACAGCGTCGCCTTGGTCAGGTCGAGGCGATCGGCGATCTCGTCGAGGCTCATCCCGTGGAAGCCGCGCTCAGCCAGCACGTCGGCCGCGGCGGTGAGGATGTCCTGGACCTTCTGGTCGCGCCGGCGGGCCACGCGGCTGACCGGCACCTCCGCCGATGCCACCACCGGACGCGTCGTCATCGCGGTTATCCCTCCGTTAGGTCAGGGCGGCGGTTCTGCTCCAGCCCGGTTCCCTGCGCAGCTGCCCCGCCACGATGCGCTGCTGGATCTCGCTCGTACCGCCACCGATGGTGAACAGCCGGGCATCCCGGTAGAGCCGCTCGATCTCGTACTCGCGGATGTAGCCGTAGCCGCCATGGACCTGCAGCGCGAGATTCACCGCCGAGTTGGCCAGCCGGCCGCCGACGAGCTTGCCGATCGAGGCGTCCAGGATAGCTGGGCGCTCCCTGTCGACCAGGCCGGCAACGTGCCGGTACAGCAGCCGGCACTCCAACAGCGCCGCAGCGATGTCGGCCAGCATCGCCTGGACGGCGCCGATCTCGTGGAGAGGGGCGCCGAAGGCGGTGCGGTCGGCCGCGTACGCCGTCGCGAGGTCCAGGGCCCGAGCACACATACCCGCGCCGATGGCCGGCACGGCCAGCCGTTCGTAGTCGAGCACGTCCATTCCAACCTGCCAGCCCGCGCCCTCCGCGCCGAGCCGGTCGGTGTCGGGCACCCGGACGTCGTCGAGGAGGAGCTCGCACGTCGGTGAGGAGCGAAGGCCCATCTTTTCCAGCGTCCGGGCGACCGCGATGCCGGGCGTATCCATCGGGACGACGAACGTCGTCATCGCGCCGCGCGTGCCTCCGCCGCCGGTGCGGCACAGCACCAGCAGGGCGTCGGCGATGGCCGCGTTCGTGATGAACATCTTCCGGCCGTCCAATCGCCAGCCGTCGCCGTCCCGCACCGCACGGGTGGTGATCGCCGCGACGTCGGACCCCGTGTGCGGCTCGGTGACCGCCCAGGCGCCGAGGAGCCGACCCTCGGCGACGGCGGGCAGCCAGCGCTCTTGCTGCTCGGCCGACCCGTGCAGCACCACGGCGCGAGCCAGGAGATAGGTCGGCATGGTCGACATCGCCAGCCCCGCGTTGCCATAGGCCAGCGCCTCGATGCCCTCGTGCAGTGCAAGCGAATCGGGGCCGGTGCCGCCGAACTCCTGCGGGACGACTGCGCCGTAGAGCCCGAGCCGGCCCGCCTCGAGCAGCAGTTCGCGGATCAGCGGCAGGTCCTGCGGATGGCTGTCCAACTCGGACCCGCGAGGCAGGATGCGGTCGGCGGTGAAACGCGCGACGGTCTCGGTGATAGCGGAGCGCTTCGGCGCTGCCGCGACACTCATGGCTTGTCCCCCGTCGTGAAGCGGAGTTCTGTCCAGTCCCCCTGGTCGACGAATGCAGGCGTCACGTGCCCGCCGATCTCCGTCGCCCCGGTCACCCGGCCCACCATTCGGCCGCCTCCATCGAGGTCGATGGTGGCGATGTCATAGGGGACGTCGTCGGCGAAGGCCGGGTCGAAGGCGCGGTGCACGGTGATGAACGAATAGACCGTGCCGATACCCGAGGCCTCCTCCCAGCGGATGCCGGGGTCGGCGCAGTACGGGCAGCCCGGTGTCGGGGGAAATCGGCGGCGACCGCAGGCGGTGCAGGCCTGGATCAGCACGCGCCCGTTCCGCAGGCCCTGCCAGTAGGTCGCGCTCTGCTCGTCGGGGCTCGGCCGTGGCCGAGTGGGCGGAGTCGAGGGCTGCGTGCCGGTCATCAGCGCCTCACTTTCCGGTGAACTGCGGCCGACGCTTGTTCGCGAAGGCGTCGAGGCCCTCGTGCGCGTCCTCGCTGGTCAAGCAGTAGCGCGAGGTCACCTCGCGCTCCAATCGGAGCCCCGCCGAGATGTCGGTCCCTTCCCACCAGGCCGCGTTGAGGACCTGCTTGGCGTTCCGCACGGCGAGCGCAGACTTTCTCGCCACGCCCGCGGTGAACTCGACCGCAGCCGCCACCAGTTCGCCGTCCTCGACCACCCGAGATACCAACCCCCAGTCCAGCGCCTCCTCCGCTGCCAGCATCCGGCCGGAGAAGATCAGCTCCCGGGCGCGGGCGGGCCCGACCGCCCGAGGCAGCAAGGTCAGCGCGCCACCGCCGCCCATCTGGCCGTACGGCAGGTGCGCGTCGCCGATGCGGGCCGACGTCGAGGCGAAGGCCAGATCGCAGGACAGCATCAGCTCGATGCCGCCGGCGACGGCGATGCCGTTCACCAGAGCGAGGAACGGCTTGGGCTGCTGGCTGATCCGGCCGAAGACCTCGTGCAGGTCGGCGAGGAACTGCGGAAAGTTGTGCGGATCCCGTTGCAGCGCCTGGTACTTCTTCATGTCTCCGCCGGCGGAGAAGGCGCGGCCGGCACCCGTCACTGCGACCACGCGCACCGTCTCATCGGCCGACAGTTCGTCAAAGACCCGGCCGAGCGCCAGGCCGGTGTCCCAGTCGATCGGGTTGAGTTCGTCGGGCCGGTTCATCGTGACCAGGCCGAGGCACGCTCCCCCGTCGTCGACCGGGATGTGCTCCACGACAAGGGCGTCGGACGCCATCGCGATCCTCCAGAGTCTGCCGGCCGCGCGACGGCCCGTTTCCCGCCGCTGCGAGACGCTAACACCGAGTCGGGTTCCGACGTCAAGGAAGAATTTCAACCGACCGGTTGACGATCGCCCTCCGGCCGCCCTAGCGTCCGGCCCGGGAGGCGACATGCGGACAGCAGCGGCGGTGGGTGTTGGTTACACGACCCTTAGCAAGGCATCGGGACGGTCGGTTCTTGACCTGGCCGCCGAGGCCACCCGGGCTGCGGCGGCCGACGCAGGCCTGCCGTTGACCGAGGTCGACGGCGTCGTCTCTTTCAGCGTGCTGAACGACTCGGTGTCCAGCGAGGCGGTGGCGACGACGCTCGCCCTCCCCGGGCTGCGGTTCGTCATGGACTTCCAGCAAGGGGGCCAGTCGCCGTCGTTCATGATCCAGCAGGCGGTGATGGCCGTCGCGCAGGGCTACGCCGAGAACGTGCTGGTCTTCCGGGCACTCAACGGGCGGTCCGGTATCCGGGTGGGCAGCGGCGCGTTCGCCGGCGGGGCGGCACAGTACCGCTATCCCATCGGCTACAACGCCTACCTGATGTACATCGCCATGTGGGCGCGGCGGTACATGCATGAGACGGGCGCAGGCCCGGAGGACCTCGCCGCCGTCGCGATCGCCCAGCGCCCGTACGCCGTCCGCAACGAGCGGGCGATCCTGCGCAAGCCGCTGGACATGGATGCCTACCTGGCCTCGCCGTGGGTGGCCGAGCCGTTCCGGGCGGCCGACTGCACCAGCGAGGTCGACGGGGCGTGCGCCGTCCTGGTCACCAGCCTCGAACGCGCCCGCGACCTCCGGCACCCGCCCGCCGTGATTGCCTCGGGCGCCTACCGGGCCGGCGCCCGCCCGGGTCTCGACATCGGCGACCAACTGCTCTACGACGACTACACCCGCAACTTCACCGACCTGCTGCGCGACGAGCTGTACGGGCGGGCCGGGATCACCGCCGCCGACGTCGACTTCGCCGAGATCTACGACTGCTTCACCAGCGTCGTGCTCATGGGCCTGGAGGGCCTGGGCTTCTGCGGCCGGGGCGAGGCCGGCGACTTCCTCCGGTCCGGCGCGACCGCGCTCGACGGCACGCTGCCCGTGAACACGCACGGCGGCCTGCTCGCCGAGGGCTACCTGCACGGCATGAACACCGTCACCGAGGCGGTGCTACAGATCCAGGGCCGGTGCGGCGATCGGCAGGCGCCGCGGCACGAGGTCGGCGTCGTCACCTCCGGGGCGCTGGCCGACGGCTCCGCCCTCGTGCTCACCACCGACCGCTGAAGGGAACCGACATGGCCGCGCTGCACACCCGGCTCACCGAGCTTCTGGGCATCGAGCACCCGATCATCCAGGAGGGCATGGGCCCGTACCGGACCGATCACCTCGCCGCCGCCGTCTCCAACGCTGGCGGCCTGGGCACGGTGAGCATGCCGGGTATGACCCAGGACCCCGACGTCGGTGCGCGGGTCCTGCGCGAGCACATCGAGGAGGTCGCGACGCTCACCGAGCGCCCGTTCGCCGTCAACGTGCCGGTGGGCCGCGACGCCTCCGGGTCGGTGCTACCGGTGAGCGAGGCCTATATCCGGGCCGTGATCGAGGCCCGCACCGCCGACAGCGCACTGGCCGGGCAGCTGCGGGTACTGACCACCAGCGCCGGCTTTCCGGGCGAATTCCGCGCACTGATCCGCGACGCCGGCCTGATCCACATGCACAAGGTGGGTGCGACGGCGCACGCCAAGAAGGCCGAGGCCGCCGGCGTCGACGTCGTCATCGCTTCCGGCTACGAGATGGGCGGCCACACCCACACCAGTCCGGTGCACACGTTCGTCCTCGTCCCGAACGTCACCGAGGCCGTCTCGGTCCCGGTCGTCCTCTCCGGCGGCGCTCGCGACGGCCGCACCCTCGCCGCCGCCCTGACCCTCGGGGCCGACGGCGTCGCGATGGGCACCCGCTTCATCGCCACCGAGGACAACACCGACTGGCACCCCGCGTACGCCGAGCGGATCCTCGCCGCGCGCGAGGGCGACGACGCCGTCTTCCCCGCCGTCTACGGCCCGGCCCGCGGGCTGCGCAACGCCGGGGTGCAGCGGCTGCTCGAGATCCTCGACAACGGGGAGTTGCAGGGCGACGAGCTCAACCGCTGGAAGGACGAGGCGCTCATCCGCGCCCAGTCCACCGGCGACGTCGACGCGGGCATCATGGCCGCCGGGCAAGTAGCCTCCGCCATCTCCGACCTGGTGCGGGTCGCCGAGTTCGTTCCCCGCATGGCCGAAGAGGCCGCCGAGATCCTCACCCGGCTGGCGGCGGCGACCAGCCCGGCCCGGGTCTGAGCCCGACGGTGGCGCAGCCGTCGCAACGCCCGGGAATCGTCCTCCTCGGAGGCGACCTCACCACCGTCGCCTCGGTGAGCCGGCGGGCCGAGCAGGCCGGTTTCTCCTCCGTGTGGACGACGGAGTTCTACGAACGGTCGGCGCCGGTGTCCCTGGCCGTCATGGCCCAGAACACCGAAAGGGCCACCATCGGAAGCGCAATCGCCTACGCGGTGGGGCGCTCCCCGCTCGTCCTCGCCGCGGAGGCCCGCGACGTCGACGAGCTCTCCGGTGGCCGCCTGGTGCTCGGCCTCGGCACCGGGACCCGCACGATGCAGCGCGACTGGCACGGCGTCGACCCCGAGGCCCCGGCCGTACGCGTGGAGGAGTTGGTACCGCTACTACGCCGCTTCTGGACCATGGACGAGCACGGGATCGACCACGACGGCCGCTTCTACCGGGTGCACCTGCGCCCCACCGTCGAGGTTCGTCCGCCGCTCCGCCCGGACATCCCCGTGTACCTGGCCGGAGTGAACGCTCGGATGATCCGCGCCGCCGGCCGGGTCGCCGACGGCCTGGTTGGCCACCCGATCTCGACGCCCGAGTACATGGACGAGGTGGCGCGGCCGGCTCTGGCGGCCGGCGCGGAAGCGGCCGGCCGACGGCCCGGCGACATCCGCGTGGCCGGCTACGTCATCTGCGCCGTCCACGATGACGAGGCCATCGCCCGGGACGAGGCGCGGGCACAGATCGCCTTCTACTCGGTCGTCCGCACCTACGCTCCGATCCTGGAACTGCACGGATTCCAGGTGCACGTGCCTGACATCCGCGCTGCCTGGGCCCAACGCGATCGTGCCGCGATGCTGGCCGCGGTACCTGACGAGATGGTCGACGCGATGGCATGCGCCGGCACGCCGGAGCAAGTGCGACAACAATTCGGAGCCCGTTTCGCAGGCATCTACGACTCCACGCTGCTCTACTCCCCCAGCTTTGGGCTGACATCTGCACGCTTCCACGAGAGCGTCGACGCCATCATCGAAACCTTCACACCGACGGAAACGGACTGTTGACGTCAGCTCGGCTGACGAAGCGGGAAGTCTGGAAGGAAGTGGGCGTGGAGGTCACCGGAACCGCCCAATTCGACGCCTGGCGACGTAGGCAGGTGCCGCCCGTCGAGGCGCTGCGGCCCGACCTCTGGAGCATCCCCGTACCGATCCCCGACAACCCGCTCCGCTACGTGTCCGTCTACGCCTTGGCCCTCGACGAGGGGATCGGGCTGATCGACACCGGCTGGGAAAGCGATCCGGGCTGGGGCGCGCTGATCTCCGGGCTGGCCGTCATCGGCGCAACCGTCGCCGACGTCCGAGGTGTGCTCATCACGCATATGCACTTCGACCACCTCGGGCTCGCCGCTCGTGTCCGGCGCGAATCGGGCGCGTGGATCGCCATGCACCCCGCTGATGCCGCGGCCGTCCTGCGGTGGAATCAGCGCGATGGGGCGTCCGCCGTGGCAGCTCAGATCCAGTTCCTGATCAGGCTCGGCGCGGACCGCAGTGAAGCCGAGGAGGACGCCGGACACCCAGAGGCCATGGAGCGCTTCACCAGGATGGCGGCCCCCGACCGACTGCTCGAGGACAATGATCTCGCCGACTTCCCCGGCTGGCAGTTGCGCGCCTTGCACACCCCAGGCCACACACCCGGTCACCTCTGCTTCCAGGAAGACCGCACGGGACTCTTCTTTAGCGGTGACCACGTACTGCCGCGGATCAGCCCCAACATCTCTACCGATCCCGACGGTGACACCGATCCCCTGCGCTCCTATCTCCACTCGCTGGCCGCCGTTCGGGACCTCGCGCCCACCGAAGTGCTACCTGCGCACGAATGGCGGTTCCGCGGCCTGGCCGAGCGAACTGACCAGCTCGCCCTCCATCACGAGCACCGCCTGAGCGAACTCCTCCAAGCCCTGCGCGAGCATCCTGGGAGTACCCCATGGCAGGTGGCCGCCCACCTGACCTGGTCGCGACCCTGGCCCTCCTACACCCGGCAGGTCCGCATCTTCGCCGTGACAGAGACCGACGCGCATCTGCGTCTCCTGCGCAGTCGCGGCATGGCCATCAGCTCTGATGCGGCGGTACCCACGTGGTCCGCTGTGGCCCGCTAAAGACCCCCGTACGTCCGGCACCTTCCGGCAACCCCGCCGGCTGGGATCTTGGGCCAGAAAGCGCCGGCGGCTGACGACGCGGAGCCGGTCGGTCAGGTGGGGGGATCAAGTCCGCTGGCGTGGTGGGGCTGCCCAGAGTTCGGTTGACCCGTGCGGGAAGGGGCGATCATGCCGCGCGCGTGGCGTGGGCGGAGACGAGGCGAACTCCTCGACTGCCGGTTCTGCAATCGTCGGCCTCGCCGCCGACAGTCGGAACCGCCGCAACTCGCGCGCGGCTCCTCGTCGCTGAACTCGCCTCGCACGTGAAGACGCGGCACAGCGGCGTGGCCAGGTATTGCTCGACTCGTCGAGGAAGAAGACCCCATGGCTCGGCCAAAGTGTGCTCCGATGTGAGCACCGCGCCGCAGTCCGACCGTGTCAGGAAACCGCGCAGACACCATCTCCGCTGGGACAGCCGCTGGTTGGGCGGGCCCCCCTGGGTGCCCAAGGGGGAAACCGACCTCCTCCATGCAGTCGCGCGGGCTCCACTACCTTGACTGACGAATGCTGGATTCAGTCCAGGATATTTCGATGCATACCGCTGGCGAGCAGCACGTACTCTCAGCGCAGATGCACATCGCTCAGGCGTCCCTAGTCCGCGACTACCTGGACTGAGATCCCCGATCACCCGCTGACCTGTTTCGCAGGTCAGCGGGTGTTTCGCCCCGTCCTGGCCGTTCCTGGTCGGGCCCGCGCGTCGCTGCCCAGCTCGGCACCACCGAGCGCACCGTCTCCCGACGGCGCGCGTCTCTCGGCGCGGCATGACGGAGCGGACTGACACTCCTACGATCACGTCATGGCACGGACGGACGCGGCCTCCCGGGTGATCGCCGCCCCGCCCGACCGCGTCTACGCGGCCCTCGTCGATCCCGAGGCGCTCACGGCCTGGCTACCACCCGACGGGATGAGCGGCAGGTTCGAACAGTTCGACGCGCGGCCAGGCGGGTCGTACCGGCTTGTGCTGACCTACGCGGACGCCTCGACTGCGCGGGGGAAGACAACTGCGGACTCGGACGTCGTCGAGGCCCACTTCGTCGATGTCGTTCCTGGTGTGCGGGTGGTGCAGGCCGTGGAATTCGTCTCCGACGACCCAGCGCACGCCGGCACCATGACGATGACCTGGGAGGTCACCGCGGCGGACGCCGGGACGCGCGTGGACATCCGCGCCGACAACGTCCCCGTCGGCATCTCCGCGGAGGATCACGCTGCCGGACTCGCCTCTTCTCTGGCCAACCTCGCCAAGTACCTCGAAACGTGACGGAGCCCGGCGCGATGTTCGTGACCAGGAGCACCCTTACGGGGATCCATGAGCGAGGAGGCCGTGCGTATCGCGCATGAGCATGCAGCCGCAATGACGGCCTGGTAGCAGACACGGCCACGAGGAGGGTTCGCCCTCGCGGACGTGTTCAGGATCGATGGCGTGGTGCACAACGAGGAGCGGGGGCGAGACCTACGAGGCCAGCTGGTCACCGCCACGGCGACCTGATCGTGCGAGTTCGCCCCTGCCGTCCGAGTGATTGACCTCCGACCACACCGCATCGAGGGAAAGGCCGAGGACGTCAGCGATCGCAGCGATGGTCGGGAAGGCGGGGGTGGCTACGCGACCAGACTCGATCTTCCGGAGGGTCTCCGGTGAGACACCTGCGTCCAGCGCGGTGTTGAGCATCGATCTCTCTCCCCTGGCGCGTCGCAGGAGAGCGCCGAGGCGCTGTCCGCGTTCGACCTCTGCGGGAGTGAGCGGCAACCTGACCATGGCCCAATTCTAGTACCGGGATAATATGGCCGGGATACTTATTGGACGCACGAGTAGGGCGCCGCATGATCGAGATCCTGAGCCGCACCGAACTGCCTCGAGCGAAGGAGGCAGGCGCCCTGGTCGCTGGCGTGCTGCAGACGCTGAGGACGCGCTGTGAGGTGGGCACGAACCTCCGGGACATCAACCGGTGGGCCCAGGCTCTGATCACCGAGGCCGGAGCGCAGTCCTGCTACGTCGACTACGAGCCGTCCTTCGGACGCGGACCGTTTGGCCACTACATCTGCACGTCGGTCAACGACGCCGTACTCCACGGACTGCCGCACGACTACACGCTTGCCGACGGCGACCTGCTGACCCTCGACCTCGCTGTCTCCAAAGGCGGAGTTGTCGCCGACTCCGCCATCAGCCTCATAGTGGGCGACTGCAAGCCCCTCGAGAGCGTCGCGATGATCAGGGCGACCGAGCGCGCATTGAGCGCAGGGATTGCCGCGGCCGGACCGGGGGCTCGCATCGGGGACATCTCCCATGCCATCGGCTCGGTGCTCAGTGAGGCGGGGTACCCGATCAACACCGAGTTCGGGGGTCATGGCGTCGGATCGACCATGCACCAGGACCCGCACGTTCCCAATGCGGGGCGGCCCGGTCGCGGATACAGGCTGCGCCCTGGGCTGCTGTTGGCATTGGAGCCATGGGTCATGGCGGACACCGCCGAACTTGTCACCGATGCCGATGGCTGGACACTCCGAAGCGCGACAGGCTGCCGGACAGCGCACAGTGAGCACACGATCGCCATCACCGACGACGGAGCCGAAGTTCTCACCTTGCCGAAGTAGGCGCAACCGTGAGGTGAGGACTGCCCCCACAGGCCGCCTGCAGGGCATGGGGTGGCGGCGCACATGATCCGCTTCTTGCGGACCTCGGCTCGGCTGGTCGGGGCGAGGGTCTTGCAGAGTCCGAGTTCGACACCATCGTCCTGCGCGCAGCCGGCGGGAACCTGCGCGTGGCGCAGGGGCTGCGCCGCGCGGGATGCGCTCCTCCCCCAGCCCGTTCAGCGTTCGGATCACGGCGTCCCGCTCGCGGTCGAAGAGCGGGCGCAGGCGGACGACCCACTCCGGGCAGTTGGGCCAGCTCAGCAGTGCCGCGTGAGGGGCAGCCGTGCGACGTCGCCGGTGGCGAAGGTCGTGGCATCGGGTCACTTCAAAGGGGGGACACTCCGCTGAACTGCGGCCACAAATGGTCGATACCACGATCATGATCAACAGCATCGGGCCGGCAGCTGCCGCGGGGGATGAGTTGGTGGCGACGTCCTCGGTACGACGACTGCGTCGTGTCCTCGTCCCGGCGGTGACTTTTTGGGCGTTGGTGATCGTGCTGAAACCGGTGCTCGACGTTCGCCTGGCAGAGCAGCCGGCCTTCATCCCCGTCGTGGTCGCGCTGGTCTGTTGCTTCAACGTGCTCAGCGCCGTGCTGCTGGTGGGGCAATTCCGGCACAGTGGAGAACCGCGGGTGCTCGCGCTGGCGTGCGCGTATGTCTTTTCGCTCATCATCATGGTCGGTTGGGCGGCCGCATTCCCCGGTGTCTTCGCTTCACCGGCGCCGCTCGGGGCCGTGCCGTCAACGACGCTGTGGCTGTGGGCGGTCTGGCACACGGGCTTTCCGGTCCTGCTGGCCGGCGCCCTCCTGCCCTGGCGGCCGGCCTGGGAAAGGCCGGTGGGCGCCGGCCTACGACGCGTGTTGGCCTGGACCGCGGTGGCGGCGATGCTGGGCGCCAGTGCTCTCGTCCTCGCAGGGGTGGTGGTCTTCGCCCGTCACTTGCCCGCAATCATCCAGGGAAACGACATGCGACCCCTGACGCGCGTGGCCGGTCCCATCATGTTGCCCATCGTCTTCCTGGCCACGGTAGTGACGATCGTTGGATCCTGGCGCCGGACGGGCTTGGAGCGGTGGGCAGGCCTTGCGGGCGCAGCGTCGCTGGCGGACGTCGTGCTGACCCTGTTTGCCCCCTCGCGGTTCAGCGTCGGTTGGTACGCCGGACGCACGCTGACCGTCGTGTCCGCCGCCGTCGTGCTGGTCGCGCTGTTCGACGAGGTCAGCCGCATCCGGCGCCGGCTGGCCGTCGAGGGCGACCGGCTGCGCACGGCGTTGGAATGCACGGAGCGGCTGGAGCGCCTCCAGCACACCCTGCTGGGACACATGGCCGACGGCGTGATCATGCGCGGGCGCGGCGGTGAACTCGCCGCGAGCAACCCGGCGGCGCACCGGCTGCTCGGACTGACCGCCGACCAGTTGTCCGGCCGCGCCCCGGCCGACCCGGGCTGGCACGCGCTGCGACCCGACGGGTCGATCGTGGACGCCGGCGATTACCCCATCGAGTCGACTTTTCGGACGGAGGCCGGTCAGCGGGACGCGGTCGTCGGGGTGCACACAGCCGAGGGTGGCGAGGTGCGCTGGTTGTCGATCAACACGGTCCCGATCGCAGACTCGTCGGGCAGCGTCGAGTACGTCGTCTGCTCGATGAACGATGTCACTGACCGGCACGCCGCCACCCTGGCAACCGAGCAGACGCGGCGGGAGCGACGCGACTGCATCCAACGGGTCCTGGACGCTGGTGGTCCCACCATGTTGTTCCAGCCGATCATCGAGCTGGCCACGGGTAAGCCGGTGGGCGCCGAGGCGTTGGCGCGGTTCCCGGCCCGGCCGAATCGCTCACCCGAGGAATGGTTCGCCGACGCCGCCGACGTCGGCCTTGGCGTGGAGACTGAGCTGGCAGCCATCCGGGGAGCCGTGGCACAGCTGGATGCCTTGCCCGCCGGCACCTATCTGTCGCTCAATGCCGGACCGGACACCGTCGTATCGCCGCAGCTGCAGCAACTCCTGCGCTCAATACCGGCGAGCCGTCTGGTTGTTGAACTGACCGAACACGTCGCAGTGGCGGACTACGCCGCGCTCACGGAGGCTCTGGACGCGCTGCGTTACCGAGGCGTCCGACTGGCCGTCGATGACGCCGGCTCCGGCTTCTCGTCGCTGCAGCACATCCTCAATCTGAAGCCGGACATCATCAAGCTGGATCGGGCGCTTGTTGAAGCCATCGACACCGACCCCGCCCGCAGGGCCCTGGCCGGGGCACTGCTGACGTTCGCCAATGAGATCGGCGCCCAGGTCATCGCCGAGGGGATCGAGAACCTGCGTCAGCAGACCGTTCTGCGCCGTCTGGGCGTCCGTTATGGGCAGGGTTTCCACCTCGGGCGTCCGGGACCAATGCCCCTGGCGGACGAATCCTTGCTCCACCGGCCGCGTCTGTTCGCCGTCAACGGCGGATAACCGTTCGCCACGCCGCGGGTAGTTCCCACGCCGCCGTCCCCACGGTGGCCGTGCTCATGGTGAGCCGTGCTCAGCTTGCGGCTGGCCGCGTCCGGAGACGGCGGGTGTCCAGCCAAGGCCAGTGGAAACGACCAGCCGTTCTACTTCAATCGACCATCTGCATTGTCGATAGGTCCAGCAACACCAAGATCCGGGAGCGAAGCTCATGACTGCCTTCACCGATCTGCGGCCGCAACGGGTTGCCCCCGGTGCACCGATCCTGCTGGTTGACGACGAACAGGCCATCCTCGATGGCCTGAGCCGCCAGCTGCGCAAGAAGTTCACCGTGCACACCGCCACCGGGGGTGCCGAAGCCCTGGAACTCCTCGAGTCCGAACCGGTGGCCGTGGTGGTCTCGGACATGCGGATGCCCCAGATGAACGGCGCCACCTTCCTGTCGAAGGTGCGGACGCTCTATCCAGACATCGTCCGCATCCTGCTGACCGGCCAGGCGGACACCCAGGCCGCCATCACGGCCGTCAACGAGGGGCAGATCTACCGCTTCCTGACCAAGCCCTGTCCTCCCGAGGTCCTGCTCGAGGAGATCGGCAGCGCGGTCGAGGTCAACCGGCTGGTCACCGTCGAAAGGGAGCTGCTCAGCACTACCCTGCGCCGGACCGTGGAGGCGCTCACCACCACCCTGTCGCTGGCTCAGCCACTGGCGTTCGCCCGGGCGGTTCGAATCACTCGGGTGGTCACCGAGCTGGCTCAAGCCCTGCAGCTCGAGGACCCGTGGGAGGTCGAGGTCACGGCGATGCTGGCGCAGCTGGGTGCGGTCACCCTGCCGCCGACGGTGCTGGAAAAGCTGGACGCCGGGCGCCCGCTGGATGAGGACGAGCGGGACATGGCGGTCCGCGTTCCCGTAGTGAGCCGCGATCTGGTGGCCGCCATTCCGCGGCTGGAAACGGTCGCCGCGGCGATCGGCTGGCAAACCGCCCGCTACGACGGCCGGGGATCTGCGGCCGGCATGCCGGCCGGCGAGGAACTCCCGCTGGCCGCGCGGATGCTGCGCCTGGCCACGGACTACGAGACGGGCATCTCCCAGCGTTCGGCGCTGCAGGACACGATCAACGCGCTGCGCGCGGACGCCGGGGCCTACGACCCGCGGCTTCTCGACGCCCTGATCGGCGGCCACGAGGTGACCGAACTCGAGGCACCACCCCGCATGGTCCGGGTTCACGAACTCGAAGAGGGCATGGTCGTCTTCGACGACATCCTGACCACCGAGGGAATCCTCTTGATCGGCCATGGCACGGTCGTCACCGACTCCCTCATCCAGCGCCTGGAGAACTACAGCGAGCAGGGCAGGGTCGACGGTGCCCTTCGAGTGACGGGCTGAGCCGATGCCGCCCGATTCCGACGCCGTCAGCGAGACCGCCAGCGCCGACGACGCCGCCGAGGCAGTGGCGCGGATCCAGCTGCAGACTGTTCTGGACACCTCCGGGGAGGCGTTCGTCGGCATGGCGGCCGACGAGACCGTCGTCGGCTGGAACGCCGCCGCCCAGGACCTGCTCGGCTGGACGACGGCCGAAGTCACCGGCCGGCCGCTCGTTGACACCATCTTTCCGCCGCAGCACCGCGACAGCTATGCCCGTGGCTTGCGTGAGCTGCGTGCCGCCGGGGAGGCCGGGCTGCCGCTGGGTCCGGTGGAGATCACCGCGATGCACCGCGACGGGCGCGAGATCTGCGTGGAGGCCAGGGTCGGCCGCGTCCGCTCCGGCAGCGAGTGGCGGTACTACGCCTTCCTGCACGACATCAGCGAGCGCCTCGCCGCGGAGCACTCACTCGCCCGGGCGGAGGAACGGTACCGCTTGTTCGCCGAGAACAGCGGCAACCTGATTACCCGGCACGCGCCCGACGGCCGGTTCCTCTACGTGTCGGAGGCCAGCTACAAGCTGCTCGGGTTCACCCCCGAAGAACTCATCGACCAGGACCCGTGGGCCATCGTGCACCCGGACGACGCGGCGCAGTTCGGCGACCATGATCCGGCCACACTTGCGACGCACGCCACCCGGGAGCTCACCTTCCGTATGCGTCACCGCGATGGTCACTGGGTGTGGATCGAGGCGGTGTCCTCAGTGCTCCGCGACGAGGCGGGGCACCTCGAGGAGATCCAGGTCAGCTCGCGCAATGTCACCGATCGCCGGGCACGGGAGGCCCGCTCCCAGGAAGAGTCGAAACTGGAATCCCTCGGCCGGCTCTCGGCCGGCCTGGCCCACGAAATCAACTCCCCGATCCAGTTCGTCGGCGACAACGCCCGCTTCCTGGCCGAGGCCTACCGGGAGCTCATCAGAATCGTGCTGTTCTACCGCGGTCTGCTGGACTCCACCGACCCCCTGGGCTGGGAGGAGAGGCGCGCCCAGATGCGCGACGCGGAAGAGGGCATCGAGTTCGATTACCTGCAGACGGAGATTCCCAGCGCCGTCGAGCAGACACTCCACGGCATCCAGCGCGTCTCGACCATTGTGCGAGCCATGAAAACATTCAGTCATCCCGGTCACAAGGAGCAGGTGCCCGCCGACCTGAACGAGGCCATCGAGGCCACCGTCACCGTGACCCGGCACCAAGTCAACAGCGTCGCCGACCTGCGCCTCCAGCTGGCCGAGTTACCACCGGTGCGCTGCAACATCGCCGACCTGAACCAGGTCTTCCTGAACCTGATCGTCAACGCCGCCGACGCCATCGCCGACACCGGAGAACCCGGCATCATCGACGTCACCACCGCGCTCGACGGAGACCACGTCGTCATCGCCATCAGCGACACCGGGGGCGGCATACCCGACGACGTCCGCTCCAAGATCTTCGACCCCTTCTTCACCACCAAGGATGTCGGCAAAGGAAGCGGACAAGGCCTGCCGTTGGTCCACGCCGTCATCCACGAAGGCCACGGCGGCACCCTCACAGTCGACTCCACTGTCGGCTCTGGAAGCACATTCACGATTCGACTCCCGGTCGACGGCAAAGCCTGACTCTCCTGTAGCAACCCCCCTGCCGACTGATCGGCGCAGGGCAACTCACGGCACCGGGGGCCGGAAGTCAGCACACCTCTCTGCTTCCTCGTTTTCAGGCCCACTCATGGCGAGACGGGCCGAACAGACCTTGGGTGGTGCCCCCTGGCGGGTCAGGCGGTCGCCTTGACACGGGGCACGAGTTCCTGAGACGAGCGAGTCACCATGACCAGTTGTGCGGCGCGTTCGCGCAATCCTCGAGGTAGACGGCGAGTAAGGCGCGGCCGGCTGCCCCGCGGAGGGCCTCGTCCCGGGTGACGATGCCGAGTTCCCAGACCGGTGCGCCGGCCAGCGTCGCGATGGCGACCCCGCCGAAGATGTCGGTGTCGATGCATTCCGGTGGGCCGTAGGAGATGCCCATACCTCGCTGCACCATGCTGAGAACGCTGAACCAGTCGTCGACCTCGAGGCGAATCTGTCGCTGCAGGCCGTGGTCCTCGAACAACTGGTCGAACAGCTCACGCGACCGCCATCCGTCGGGCAGTTCGATGATCGACTCCTCGGCAAGGTCCCGGGGGCGGACCTCCCGGGCCCCTGCCAGGCGGTGGCCTGCAGGGCAGGCGATGACGATCGGCGCACTGACCAGCGGCTGAAAGCGAAGCGCGGCACTCGTGCGCTCCACCCGTGGAGTGACGGCGAAATCGACCTGACCGTCGGCCACCAGCTCCACCATGGACTTCGGGTCAGCGGGGAGCACCCGCACGTCCACGCCCGGATGCTCCTGCTGGAATCGGTGGATCGTCTCGGTGATGTCGATGCTCCGGGGCACAGTCACGACGGCGATGCGGACCGTCCCGCGGAGCAGTCCCTTGACCGCCGCCACGGCGTCACGGGCGCGTTCGGTGCTCTCCACTGCAGCTCGCGCCGGCTCGATCAGAGCCCGACCGGCGTCGGTCATCTCGGCGCCGCGCCGGCCCCGGATGAATAGATCCGTGCCCAGCTCACGCTCCAGCGCCAGCAGCGACGCCGACATGCTCGATTGCCCCATGAAGACCCGTGCCGCCGCGCGGGTGAACGACCCCTCCTCGACGACGGCTAGGAAGTGCTCGAGCTGTCTCAGTTCCACGCACTGAAGTAAACGACGCCGTAGTCGATCGACTCCGGTAAGTGATCATAAACTCTTCGATGGGCACCATCGACCGTGGCGATGGGTGGCGTGAATCCTCGCTGGGGCCCGCGTCGCACAGGTTCCAGCTGCCGGCGGAGCGGACCTCCCCCAGTTCGGGCGACCAGCCTCGTGCAGCGCCGGCAGGCATCTAGGTCAGCCGCGTCTTCCCCCGACCAGGGACGGGCCAGATTGATGACGACGAGGTCAGCCCCGCATACCGCCAGACACCGGTCGACCTGCTCGGGGTCGACGGCATGTGCCGTGCTGCGAGGCGTCCACGTGGTGAGCGTCCTGCCCCAGCCGGTGAGCATGATCGCCCTGACCACATTGCCACTGCTCCTCGCCGAGCGTAGAGCCGCCCTCCGTGCCGAGCGGGGCCCGAGCTGTCTGAGTTCCATAGTTGCGGCTTCGGCTCCGGGCGCCTGCCGGTTGATCACCCGTATTCGCTGGGTGACATCGTTCCGAGTCACGTCTCCCGTGGGCAGCCCGCACAAGGTCTCCCGCAGCTCGGCTGGAGCCGTGACGATCATGATCTGCTCGATTGGCGAGCCTGGTCGCCTCTCCAGGAGCCGCACGGCGCTCCTGAGTGATCACCTTCCCACTGGTGCGGCTGGACGCATGCCAGGGTGGCGGATCAACGACGTGATTCACCGTGCGCCGGCAAGTGAACTTTGACCGCAGGAGACCTCCGGGGGCCGGCGATGAGCGGAAACGACCGTCCACTGCCGCCACGGCTGGACCCCCGGCTCGGCCGGGAGTCCGCACGGGGTTCGTCCGCGCACTCGCCGGGGGCCCGACGCGCGGTGCGGGCAGCGGTGGTCGCGCGGTCGATCGCCGGGGTGCTCAGTGTGCTGCTGCTGGCCGGGTGCGGCTGGGGCTGGTACCTCGCCCGGGTCGCACAGGCCAGCGTCAGCCGCACCGACGCCATCCCCGGCTCGGGGAACTCCGACGTCAACGGCAAGCACCACGCCGGCAAGGAGATGAACCTGCTGCTGGTCGGCATGGACTCCCGCAAGGGCCTCACCCCCGAGCAGCAGCAGGAGTTCAACACCGGTGACCCGGCCGGGCTGCTCAACACCGACTCGATGATGCTCGTGCACGTGCCGGCCGACGGGTCCGGTACCTCGTTCGTCTCCCTGCCGCGGGACACCTACGTGCCGATCCCCGGCTACGGGAAAGCCAAGCTCAATTCGGCCTACGCCCGCGGGTACAACGCCGTGCAGGGTACGGAGGCGGAAAGGGACGCCGCCGGGGCGCAGCTACTCATCCAGACAATCAGCCAGTTCTCCGGCCTGCAGATCGACCACTTCGCCGAGATCAACCTGCTCGGCTTCATCAACCTGAGCAACATCGTCGGCGGGGTGACAGTGAACATCTGCGCGCCGACCACCGACAGCGCCACGGGCGCCCACTTCGACTCGGGCGTGCAGACGCTGAGCGGAAAAGACGCCCTCCTGTTCGTGCGGGAGCGGCACGGCCTGCGCCGGGGGGACCTGGACCGGGTGGTCCGTCAGCAGGTCTACATCGCCGGCATGCTGCGCAACGTGCTCTCCTCACACCTGCTGCTCAACCTCGGCAAGCAGAAGGCGTTCGTCGAGCAGGTGGGCAGCAGCGTCACCCTCGACCGGGGCCTGGACGTCTTCGACCTGGCCGCGCGCTTGCAGGGCGTGCAGCTTGGAAACATCACCTTCCAGACGATCCCCGGGCTCACCGACGCGAAGGTCGGCACCAGCGACATCCTGCAGCCGCCTGCGGACGAGGTGCTCAAGGCGTTCTTCGCCTCGCTCACCGCCACGCCCGCGGCCGGCTCGTCGGCGACCGCCCCGACCAGCAAGCCCCCCGAGGTGTCGCCTGGCTCGGTGACCGTCAGCGTGCTCAACGGCTCGGGAGTCTCCGGCGCCGCCTCTGCGGCCGCCGCCGCGCTCACGGGCGCCGGCTTCAAGGCCAGCAGCGGGGGCAATGCCACCCGCACCGACACCACGACGGTGCGGCACCACGCCGGGGACGACGCCGCCGCCGCACTTGTCGCCGCCCAGGTACCCAGCGCGGCGGTCGCCGTCGACAACAGCGTCCCGGCCGGCACCGTGCAGCTGGTCATCGGCCACGACTACAACGGCATCGGCCGGGCCGTCACCACGCAGCCCCCGGCGGCGACCGCCGGCAGCTACGCCAGCGTCGAACGGACGGCGGCCGACTCCACCTGCATCAACTGATGCCTGCCTTCGTTTCGTCTTTGCGCGGCGAGGTCTGCCGCCGAGTGGGCGTGTCCCCAGTCGACTATGGCGGCAAGGATCGGTCGCACCGTCTCCCCGCGCTCGGACAGGGAGTACTCGACGCATGGAGAGGGACCCGTGCCGACAGCGCGCACGATGAGGCCATGGGTCTCGAGGTGCCGGAGGGTCTGGGTGAGCACCTTGTGGCTGACCCCAGGGGCCAGGCGCTGCAGCTGGTTGAACCGGCGAGGCTGCTGGGCAAGGGCGTACAGGACGATCAAGTGCCATTTGCCGCCGACGACATCCAACGCCGTGGTCAGCGGACACGGTGGGGGCGGTGGAGTGTCCATCCTCGCTCCTCCCTGCTGACGACCACGCACCTGCAGGTGCGTTCTTGTGCATCCCGGATGCGTCCTCGACGGTGGCACCTATGAGCGCCGTGATCGAGGTAAGGATCTATCGTGCCAAGCCGTCGATGCGCGCACCGCTGCTTGAGCTGCTGCGCTCGCGCGCCTTCCCGCTGCAACGACAGCTGGGGATGAAGGTCCTCGGACCGTTCCCCAGCTCCGAGGACGAGGTGACGTTCGTGTGGCTGCGCGCCTTTCCTGACGAAGCGAGCAGGCAGCCACTCAAGGCGGCGTTCTACGCGGGAGGGGACTGGCTGAACGGCCTCGAGGGGAAGATCTTGCCCATGCTCGACGACTACACCGCGGTGGTCGTGCAGGACATCGCCGACCTGTGGTTGCGCTGGCCGGCCGAGACTGCGGCAACTGCAGCGGACGTGTGAGGGACCCGACGGTGGCCAACTTTGCGCTGACCCTGGTCCATGGAAAGGGCTGGGACGACTCGCTCGGCATCCGAGAGCAGCAGGAGTGGAAAGCTCACGCGGCGTTCATGGACGACCTGGTCGCTGATGGCTTCATCCTGCTGGGTGGGCCGGTCGGGGACGGCCAGCAGACGCTGCACGTGGTCGAGGCCCGCGACGAGAACGAAGTCCGTCGGCGCCTGGCCGAGGACCCGTGGGCCGGTGCCCGACTCCTCGAGGTCGGCTCGATCCGGCCCTGGGCGCTCTGGCTGGACTTCCGAAAGGACGCGCCCAGCAGCTGAGCACCTGACACCAGCAGTAAAGAAGGCGACCGGCCCGGCGGCGCGCGGGGTGCCCAGCCAAAGGTAAACCGCGAGACCTTCCGTACCGGTCGCTGTGGCGCCCGTGATCAGCACACGGCTCATCACCGCACGCGGATCCCCTGCAACCGCAGCGAGCGCAGTGCTGACGCTCACCTGGCAGCACCTCAATGCCACACAGATGAGGGGAGGACAGGCTCCAGCGTCGCTGGACCCGATTCGAATGGCGCCATGCGAACGTCTCGCAAGGCGAACCGCTATCGGACGCTGAAGAGACGACCCGGTCTCCGCCCGCAAGGCGCCCCGACCGGGATCCTCAGCGACGCAGGGTCTCCTTCAGGAAGCCCAGGGTGGCATGATGCGGTCGCCGTCAGCGGTGACCGCTTCCAGCCCCGGGGTGCTGGTGACCCACACTGTCGCCCCCTCGGGCCCGGCGTCGACGCGCAGTTCGCCGTCGGCCGGAACGAGGAGCGCGTCGCCGCGGCGCAGCGCGCTGACCACTCCATCGAGGGTGGTTCGCAGCTCACCGTCGAGGACCAACAGCACCTCCTCTCGAGAGGGCCGGTGAGCTACCCCCTGCAGGCCGGCCGGGACGCTCAGCTGCCACGCGCACAACTGGCTGCTGCCGCGTGAGGGGCTGACGTAGGACAGGAAGCGGCTTCCGTGGACCTCGAAAGGCACGGCGTCGGTGGGGCGCACTACAGGCATCGGGACCTCCATTTAGACAGGGAACTTGACCATATGGTCAGGGGCCTTGTCTGGTGTGTCAAGCTGGTCCCGTGCGCGACGAGGACTGGGCCACCGCCACGGCGATCCTGCGCCTGGCCAGCGAACTGGTTGAGGGCATCCAGTCCGGGCTGGCTGAACGCGGCTACGACGACGTGCGCCCCGCGCACGGCTTCGCCTTCGTCCGGCTGAGCGCCGTTCCCGCCACCACCGCCCAGCTAGCGGAGTACCTGGGCATCACCAAGCAGGCCACGAGCGAACTGGTCCACCACCTGATCGCCCGCGGCTACCTCGCCCGCCGGCCTGATCCGAGTGACCGGCGCGCCCAACTACTGGTCCTGACCGACCGCGGCCGGGCCTGCACCCGTGCCGCCGAGCAGGCGGCCGCGGAGACCGTCGACTCCTGGCGGAACCGCCTCAGCACTGAACAGTTCGCCGAGTTGCAGAGCGCGCTGCACGCCATCGCCCGGCCTGGGCGCCTGCGACCAGCCTGGTAGCCGCAGGACGATCGCTGACTGACGAGCCGCTGCGAGTACGAGGCTTGGTTGTCAGGCGACGCAGAACTCATTCCCCTCGGGGTCGGCCATGACGACGTGGTGTCCGGTGAACTCATGCAGCGCGACCGCGCCGGCGGCAGTCAGGCGTGCGACCTCGTCGGTGATGCGTGACCACTTCTGCTCCGGCGTGCCGTCGCCGGAAACCCGCAGATCGAGGTGGAGCCGGTTCTTGGCGGTCTTCGGCTCAGGCACCTGCAGCAGGCACAGCCGCGGAGCGATGCCGGTCGGGTCGTGCAACCATGCCCCACCCATGCCGTCGTCGTCCTCGTCGTCAAACTGCGCCAGCCACTGCTCGCGGGTGGTGAACGGCGGTAGCGGGGGCTCGTCGACGTACCCGGCGGCGGTCTTCCAGAAGTCGGCCAGCACATCCGGGTCGGCGCAGTCCAGCGTGAGATCGACGCGCGTCAGCATGCCGGGACGATAGGACCAGGCACGGACAACCCCGCGAAATCCTGGGTCCACGGAACTGGCTGGTTGCCCCGATAGGGACCGGCAATCGGAGTCGACCAGCGAAGCCGCTCGGCCACTCCCCCGCCGTCTCGCAAGGGGGATCCTGCTGCGGACGTCCGCTGGTTTTCCACAGATGCCAGTCAGTGGCGCAGCTTGAATCGGAGGTGCAGCACCCGGTCACCCTGGATGACGACGTCAGGATCTTCCAGCAGATGACGGCCGTCGACTCGCCCGAAGTATCGCTTGCCCTTGCCGAAGACCACGGGCACGACATCCATCGCGACCTGGTCGACGAGGCCGAGGGCGAGTGCCTGGCCGCCGACGTCGCCGGCACAGATTGCCACGACACCGTCGCCGGCGCGCCGCTTCGCCTCCGCCACCGCAGCGGCGACGTCGTCAAGGAACGGTACGTCGGCTTCGGGGTGCCAGCCCTCGGGCTTGGGTCGGTGCGACACGACAAGGAGGTGCTCGCCGGCGGGTGGCTGAGCCTCCCAGCCGTTGGTCAGGTCGAACAGGTGTCGCCCCTGGATAGTCGCCCGGATGCTGTCCCAGAACGGCCGGACGTAGGACAGCGAGGTCGACGACACACGAAACGGGGCATGCTGCTGCTCCCCAGGGTCGTCGACGATTGGCTGGTCGCCGTTGAAATACCAATCGAACAGTGGTCCGACCTCGTCGTTCTCGTCGGCGATATAGCCATCGAGCGAGGTCACGGCGTGCATCACCACAGTGCTCATTGCTTCTCCTTACGCATTTTGGGCGGGGTGGACCCTTCGCTTCGGGAGACAGCTGGACACGCGGATTCTCATCGGCCCCGCGCTGATGCGTGTCCCCCGAGGGTGGCCACCTGGGCAGGCAGCAGCGCTGTCGAGGCGCTTCACCGCTTGCCCGTGGCCGGCCCGCCTGCGGAGTCAGCTGACGCGGCGATAGCGGATGTGGGTGGTCAGGGGTGAGTGGAGCACCTCGGCGGGTTCGAAGCCGAAGGATTCAACCCCGTCGAAGATTCGTTCGCCCGAACCGAGCAGAACCGGTGCGATGTCGAGGGTGAGCTCGTCGATCACGCCGGCGATCAGTGCCTGTCGGACGGTCGAGGCCCCACCGGCGATGTCCACGCCGTTGTCCCCGGCGGCCTGGCACGCCGCGGAGTAGGCCGCGTCGAAGCCCTCGGTGACGAAGTGGAACGTCGTCCCGCCGTCCATCTGGATCGGGTCATGTCCGTGATGGGTCAGCACGAACACCGGCGCGTGATACGGCGGTTCGGGGCCCCACCACCCGGTCCATGCCTCATCCCAGTCCCCGCGGATCGGACCGAACATGTTTCGACCCATGACATACGCGCCCCGCGGGCGCATGAGCCACTCGCTCGCGACCTTGTCCGCATCGTTGGCTCGCGGGTCGCCGATGTGCCAGCCGTGCAGCTCGCGTCCCCGCTTGCCCAGGGGTTCCTCGCGGCTCTGGTCCGGCCCGGCGACGAAGCCGTCCAGCGAGATCGACATGTGGCAGGTGGTGTCCGGCACCGCGAACCTCCTGAGTGACTGCGACGTGCAAGCGGTCGTGCGGACGGTAGCGGGTGATGGCGAACCGCACCTGCTTTACACGGGATGGTGACGCAGAGGTCAGACCTACCGTGCTCGGTCTGCGTGATCAACGCCGCGGTGGAGGTGATCGGCGACTGCTGGTCGCTGCTGGTCCTGCGCGCTGTCATGTTCGGCAACTGGCGACACTTCGCATCCTGCAGGAACGCTCCGAAGGAGGAAGCGCCTCGAACATCCTCGCCGACCGCCTCCGGCGGCTGGTCGCCGACGGTCTCCTCCGCCGTCTCACGGCTGACGCTGGCCGCGTGCCCCTCCCTCCGATCCTGCCGGGATCTCACCCAGGATCCGGCGCAGCTGCCGCGACTGGGCCACGAGGGTGCCATCCGTCGTCCTGAGCTCCGCCTCGTCGACGCAGAACCATCCTGTCGACCACACAGTGCGTTGCTCGATGAAGAACCACTCGTCCGCCGGCTGCACTGGGCTGTAGTGCAGGGTGAACTCCACGGTGGGGATCACGACCGGCGTGGAGAGCACCGCGTACAGGGACGGCACCAGGCCGTCGAGCAGCACGGCGGCCACCGCCGGCTGGTAGGCGGACGGCGGCCGCAGGCGCAGCCACGCCGTGAGTACCGGCTCGTCCCCGCCCTTGGTCGAGATGTCATGTCTTCCGGGCGGAACCACGCACGCCACGGCCCCACTGGGCATACTCGCAGCCGCGCACGACAGAACCGTGCGCCGTCGGTCCGGCCCCTCTCACATCCACCGCAAGGGGGCCGCTGCCCGACTGGTCGATAGGAGGTCTCGGTGCCGCAGGTCGTCGATTTCGAGAACGTGTCCACCAGCGGCTTGGAGTCCTCGCCGGTTGCGGAGGCTCTCGCCGGGTTGAGGGCCAATGAGGCTCGCTACTACAAGAACAAGTTCGGCCATGTCTTCACCGTCGACCCTGCGCCCGAAGCAGCGGAGACAGTCGACTGGGTGCACCGCATCCTCAAGGACGAGCGCGACCTGGTCATCTCGGCCCGCCCTCTCGAGGCCACGACCTTCGAGGTCGACGGGACCCGGATGGCCTACGTGTTCTATGAATCCGGCCTGTCGATCAATGTGATGTACGGCCTGGACGACGGGAAGAAGCGCGCGGTCGGGTTCAAACTGTCCGATGGGATGGACGTTCCGGAGGAACTCGCGCCCCGCTTCAAGTTCGCGCGTCAGAAGTCGAAGCTGGCCGGCACGATCCGCGGATCCTTCTTCGTGATCAAGGGCGAGTACTGAAGCGGGAAGAATGCGGGCAGTAGCCGCGGTGGCGGCGCGCGTTGCCGTTGACCGCTGGCGCGGTTCCTACGTCGGTGCGCTGGTGGCCAGCCAGTCGGTCCAGGCTGGCCAGAGCAGGTCCGCCAGCACGGCGTATCCCTCGCCGGAGGGGTGGGCACCGTCCCCCGCCTCGACCTGCCCCATCCAGACCGATGACTCCGTCAGAGACGCCAGGATGCTGACGTAAGGAACGTCGAGTCGACTAGCAACGGCGTGCAGCTGCTCGTCGAGGTGCAGAGTCCGGTCGTTGTGCGCGGGGTCGGAGACTGGCGGCGGCCCAACGACAAGGACCGGCCAGCCCGTTGCCCTCGCGCCTTGCAGCATCTCGGTCAGGTGTGTGCAGCTGTTGATCGTGTCGACGTGCTGCCGGCCGTATTCAATGGTGGTGTCGTTGACGCCGAAGGAGACGATCAGCCGCGCGTCGCAGCCGGCGGGCAGTCGCGCCGAGCACTCAGCCCACCAGCGATCACGAATCTCGCTGCTGGTTTGCCGGCGGACGCCAAGGTTGTAGGCGGTCAGCGGCCGTCCGGCCTGATGGGTGCGGGTCGTCAACCGTCCGGCCCAGCCGAGGTGCTCCGGGTCACCCGTGCCGGCGACGAAGGAGTCGCCAAGGAAGCAGACGCGGAGATCGCTATCCATCGACGCGCAGCTTGCCAGAGCCGCGACGCCCCCCGACTCAACCTCCATCTGCGTCCCATCAGGGATCGATCAGTGGGACACACATGACCTGGCCGACGACGCTGGGATTGAAGGTCGAGCAGCACGACGACGGCAAGCAGCCCGGTATGCCGTTGACGGATTGAGGCCGAGGCTGGGGTGGGTCGTCTGGCGCTGCGCTCCTATCGGGGTTCTACCCGTGGCGCGGCGTCCCTTAGCTGTACGAGGGCATGACGTGTGGTGACGCGCGGTCGACCGACGCCGGTTGACGACTCGATCGCGCCGCGGGGTCCATGGGCCTGATGTTGGTCCAGCCGGTCCAGCCGCGCTCCTCGAGGAGCTGGAGCAGGCGCGGCGCGCACGGGAAGGACTCGACGAACGCTGCATCGAGGAGCGCGACCAGGTCGTCGCTGACTGGCTGTTCCTCCTCCACCCCCGCGGCCTCGGCGGCTGCCGCCTCGATGAAGGCGGCTACACGGTCCGCGAGCGAAGGCAGCCGCGGGTCGTCGGGCGCACAGTCGGCGAGGTCCCCGATGTCGAGATACAGCCGGCGCAGCGTCTCGTGCTCGATTTGCGCGTGCTTGATCGCCATGAAGGCCGGCACCTGTTCCGGCATCTGGGCGGCGATCAGGATCCAGCTGTCGCGCTCGATCTCGATCAGCCGCTTTCGAAACCCGAGCTCGTGCATCCGGTTGAGGTAGGCGACCGCCTCGCGCGGCAGCGCCAGGCTGTCGCCTGCTGCGAGTTGGGCGATCCGCACCCGGTGACGCTGGCGTTGGCGGATCTCGGCGCGCAGACGGCGGTCGATGTCCTCGACCGCCGCTGCGAACGCTTCGTCCCCTGCCGCCAACAGTTCGCGCACCCGCGACAGCGGTACGCCAGCATCGGCCAGGGTGCGGATCCTGATGAGCTCCACGACGGCTGCCGCGTCGTAGCGCCGGTAGCCGGAGTGGTCACGCTCGGGCTCGGGCAGCAGACCCTTGGCGTGGTAGTGCCGAACCGCGCGAACCGTCACGCCGGCGTACGACGCGAGTTGGCTGATGGTCAGCATGGAGCTAGCGCGAGCTTCTTGGCAATGTCGCGGTTGAGCGAGGCCCGCCACTTGTCGAGGTACGACGTGGTACCCCGCAGGCCTTCGTCGCACAACGCGGCGACGTCCTCGCCTGTGACGTCCAGAACGCTCTTGCCCTCGGCCACGCTCGCCTCGAAGACCCCGAGCACCTCCTTGAGAAGGGCGACGATGTCCATGCCGTCGCCGGTGGTGAACCGCCACATGTAGGACTTCATCTCGCCGTAGACGATCCGGTAGTCGCGGGGCAGCGCGTTCGCACGGGCCTCCATCGCCTTCCATTCCTTCTTGTCGCCGAGGATCTTGATCAAGATGTTGCTCACGACTCTCTCCTGCTACCGGGTTGTTGGGTGGGTGTCAGGCGATCTTGCGGCGGTAGGTGCTCATCGCGAGCGCATAGGCAACGAGCAGCAGGCCGACGCACCAGGCGACGGCGATCCAGCCGTCGTTGCCGACCGGCTGCGCGGCATAGAGGTTGCGGAGGGTGTTCACGATCGAGGTGACCGGCTGATGCTGGGCGAACCAGCGCACCGGGCCCGGCATGCTCGAGGTCGGGACGAATGCTGAGCTGATGAACGGCAGGAAGATCAGCGGATACGAGAACCCGCTCACCCCGTCTATCGACTTCGCGGTCAGCCCGGGGATGACTGCCAGCCAGGTGAGCGCCAGGGTGAACAGCACCAGGATCCCGAGGACCGCAAGCCAGGCGAGCACTCCGGCGCCGGAGCGAAAGCCCATCGCCACGGCGACGAGTACGACGAGCGCGAGCGAGATCAGGTTCGCGACGACCGAGGTCAGCACGTGGCCCCACAGCACGGCCGACCGAGCGATCGGCATCGACTGGAACCGTTCGAAGATGCCGCCCGAGACGTCGGTGAAGAGCCGGAAGGCGGTGTAGGCGATGCCGGAGGCAACGGTGATGAGCAGGATCCCGGGCAACAGGTAGTTGACGTAGTTGCCGCCCCCGACCTCGATCGCGCCACCGAAGACATAGACGAACAGCAGCAACATGGCGATCGGCGTGACAGCAGTGGTGATGATCGTGTCTGGGCTGCGCAGGATGTGGCGCAGGGACCGCTTCAGCAGGACTGCGGTGTCGCGGAAGACGTAGGTGGTCATCGTGGGGTCCTCACTTGTTGCGGCCGTCGTGGCCGACGACCGCCAGGAAGATGTCTTCAAGGGTCGGCTGCTTCTCGACGTACTCGACCTTGGTTGGCGGGAGCAGTTGCTTGAGCTCGGCGAGGGTGCCGTTGGCGATGATCCGTCCCTCGTGGAGGATCGCGATCCGGTCGGCGAGGTGCTCGGCCTCGTCGAGGTACTGCGTAGTGAGCAGCACCGTGGCGCCCTGGCCGGCGAGCTCCCGGACCGTCTTCCAGACCTCGATCCGCGACTGTGGATCGAGTCCCGTCGTCGGCTCGTCGAGGAAGAGCACGGGCGGGTCGCCGATCAGGCTCATCGCGATGTCGAGGCGACGGCGCATCCCGCCCGAGTAGGTCGCCACTCTGCGTCCGGCCGCGTCGGCCAGCTCGAACCGTGCAAGCAGGTCGTCCGCGATCCCGCCTGCATCCTCGAGGTGTCGCAGTTGGGCGATGAGTACGAGGTTCTCCCGCCCGGTGAGGATCTCGTCGACGGCGGCGAACTGTCCGGTGAGACTGATCGATTCGCGTACTCTCGCGGCCTCGGTGGCGACGTCGTACCCGTTGACGGCTGCGGTCCCGCCGTCGGCTCTGAGCAGCGTGGACAGGATCTTCACCGCCGTGGTCTTGCCGGCGCCGTTGGCGCCCAGCAGAGCAAAGACCGTGCCCGAGGGAACGCTCAGATCGACGCCCCCGAGTACCGCGTGGTCGCCGTAGGACTTGGTGAGCCCGGCGATCTCGATGGCTGGCGTCTTGGTCATGGCGTCAGCCTCCAGCCCTGACCCTGCGTCAAGGTCAAGCCCGAGTCTCCGGCGGCTCTGGGCGTGCGCACGTGGCCAGTTGGGTTGCGCCCGGATCCCTGGACAGGCAGACCGGGGCTTCGTAAGTCAATCGGTGTGGTGAGTTGGGGGCCGAGCCGCGGTCTGCCACTACATGGCCCGAACGATCGGCTCTCGCCCGGCAAAGACCACCGGGTACGCAGGCGGCGCTTGGGCGCGCCTGGTGGCGCTCGCCCTGGTGTGTCGCGCCGATGTGACTGCTAGAAGTGCCAACCATGATCCTCCCGAAGATCCGCGACTCTCGCTTCGTGACGATCCGGCGCGGTGGGACCCTGACCGATTCCGACCACCATCTCCTCGCTCTTTGGGCGGCATCGTGCGCCGAGCACGTCCTTCACCTCTTCGAGTCGGCTGCGCCTCAGGACCCACGACCGCGTCAGGCGATTGAGCACATCCGCGCCTGGGTGCGCGGTGAGGTCACGATGACGCAGGCTCGCGCGGCGGGCGGCCATGCAATGGGCGCGGCCCGAGACCTGCGTGGGGCTGCACGGCATGCCGCATACGCGGCCGGACAGGCCGGGACCGTCGCGCACGTCGCCGCGCACGAACTCGGTGCGGCTGCCTACGCAATCAAGGCCGCCCGTGCTGCAGCGCCACACGATCAGGGTGAGGCCGCAGGACGACTCGAGTGCCGGTGGCAGCGTGACCAGCTCCCGGAGGCGATTCGTGAGCTTGTACTCGACGACCAACGGTTGCGTAACGACATCTGCTGGTCAGTCTTCGACCGCTGAGCGCGCAGGGTCGCCAGCACTGCCCGCACGCCAACCGAGCAGACACCACCTCCAGCGCCAGCCGGGGTGGTCCCGCCCTCGCCCGCATAGCACCACATCGCAATGTCGCCCTCGGGCGCGGGCGCCAGGATCGCGAACAACGGCCGCGGAGCCCGCGACTCGGCATGCTGGGGCGATGCCGCTCAACGTCCGATGGTCCCGCCAACTCGGTTTCGGACCGCCGCCGGGATGCGTGGCCAGTCGCCGAGGTGGTGGCAGCCTCCGGATGCGGCGTAGCGCCTGGCCAGCTCCTCGGTCTGCCAGCCGTCGTCCGGAAGAATGGTCGTCCTCGTCAAGACGACGTAGACGCCGGCGTCACCGATGGCGCTGACGTGCCCGGCGATGCCGTCCATCGAGACTCGGCAGCAGCCACGATCAACCGCGGGCCGCTGTCCGATGACACCACCCGGTAGCGCAGGTGCGTGACGCCGGGCGCGTCGAGCACGCGCGTCAACTCGAGCTCGATGCGGTCTGCGCCGAACAGCCGCCGCCCGTCACCGAGCACGACCGGGATCAAGTGGATCTCGAGCTCGTCGAGCAGGCCTTCGCGCAGCAGCGACTGCGCGAGCCCGGCGCCGTGCACCATCACGTCCCGGTCGCCGGCGGCGGCCTTGGCCTCGCGCATCGCGGTCGCCGCGTCAGGCACGTAATGGACCCAGCCGCTCTGCGGCT